>JALXBI010000021.1 GCA_026991555.1 Candidatus Aminicenantota bacterium | reverse complement strand
TTTTCGGGGAAATAAAACTTTTCCCGGGCCCTGAAAAATTTTCCGGCCTGGCAGTGAAACTGGTCCCGCTTAAACCCCTCTTTACCCAGGGTTCCTTGGTGGCGGAAATGAAAAGAAGAGGGCTGGGGAGGCCCTCTACCTATGCCCACATTATACAAACCCTTATTTCCAGAGGTTATGTCCGCCAGGTTCGGGGTAAACTCCTTTCCACGCCCATGGGAAGGGAGGTTTATTCTTACCTGCGGGAAAACTACCCGGAATATGTGAGCGAGGAATTGACCAGAAAACTGGAGGAGGCCATGGACCAGGTGGAGAGCGGGAAAACGGACTGGCAGGAGGTTCTACGGGCCGCCTACAGAATCAGGGAACTGCTTCAGTGATAATCGGGGAGGTGTTTATTCCCTCCTGATAATCTCTTTTTTATTAGCTTCCAGGAAGCTCCGCTCAGGAAAACCTCCAGATTGGTATATACCTTGGAGAGGTTCTTCTTGTTGGCGTCGGTGGGGTCAGAGGGGTCCAGGCCCACCAGCCTTTCCCACCTATCCGCCATCCCATCGTGGTCCCGGTCCTCGTAAGGAGAGGCAGATTTTATTTGCGGATATCCTCCTACTTCCTCCTCCGTATAGGGAATCCTGCCCCTTCTTTCCTGATATTCCTTTATCAACCTTGCGTCCACCCTGTCCCTGCTTTCCACCAGGAAGCCTATTTCGTTTAACCTCATGGAAGCTCCTGCTTCTTTGAGAAGGAGATTCTGGAGTTCTTCTCGGGAGTATACGGTTATGGGATAAGGGGATGAGGGTAGGGGAGTGGCTCTTCGGAAACTCCTGGGAGCGGGTCTTAGTTCAGCCCCGTTTTCTCCGGCAACCTGGTATACCATGGACCAGTTATCTTTGTCTGGGTCCTGATTGTAGGGACCTGAATTGCCCTTCACATAGATGGAAGGGGTGCCGGAGACCGCATCGGTTCCTGAGGCTGGTGCCACCTGGATGGAATGGGAGGAGAACCTTTTTCCGTAAAGTGGACCCTTCCTGTAGAAATTTCCCACTATGTCCGCCTTTACCCCTCCTATTATTTGGGTTGCGTAGAAGAACCAGTTGTAGACTATGTTGTTTATGAACCGGAAGGATGGGGTTTTTACCAGAGGGAGCCTGTGGCTCATGTTCATTATTAGGTTGTGATGAAAGTCCACCTTCTCTACCAACGAAGCTTCCGGGGAGGAGTTTCCCCCGGTAAGTATTGCAGTGGAATGCCCGTAAAGGCCCTCGGCTATAAGGCAATACTGGACGGTTATGTGATGAATGTTTGCCCTCCATCCCCAAAGGTCAACTCCCTCGTCGGTGTTCCAGGAAATTGAGCAGTGGTCCAGGATTACATTGTAAACAGGGGTGGAGTCCGTAAAATTGATAATTCTCACCGCGGCGCAATCCGGAGCCCTGTATCCCGGGCGCAGGCGGATGAACCTTATTACCACATCGTGGGTGGCCACCTCAAGCAGGGTAAAGTCCATGTTTTCCCCACGAAGGGTTACCCCCCCTGGCGAGGTCTGTCCAGCCACCGTCACATAGGGGGAGGTAATCCTTATGGGATAGTGAAGGGTTATTGTCCCTGCTACCCTGAAAACCACGGTCCTGGGCTGGCGGACATTTTCCAGGGCCCATCTCAGGCTTCCAGGCCCCCACTCCTTCAGATTGGTAACCTCAACAACCTTTCCTCCCCTTCCCCCTTTAGAGATTGCTCCCCATCCCTCGGCTCCGGGGAAGGCTCTGGTTGCCGTCAGAGGCAAAGCTACTATGAGGGAAATGAATAGTATTGTAATCCTTCTCATTTTAAAATTGTATCAGGAAATCAGAAAAACAACAAAAAAACAACCAGGGAGGAGGCCAGAAGAAATACAAATGAATAATAATGAAACTTAAGCCAGGCCTTTGTCCTGCCAAGGTTCAGGGCTATAACATTGGCCAATGATGCTATAACCGTTCCATTTCCCCCTATGTTCACCCCAATCACCAGGGCTTTTTTAAAGGAAGTCAATCCCTCCAGAAAGATTGCAGCGGGAACATTGCTGATTATCTGAGAAAGAATCAGGGACGACAGGTAGGTGCCGGCGGGCGAGGAGTTCATCTTAACGATGAATCCTAAGTTATTCTGCAACGCTAAATAAAGCAGCCTAACATCTGCAAAGAGAATTATGAGAAGAAGAATTATATTCCAGTTGGCTTTGTATACCGTTTTTGGGGAGAAAATCAAATACGCTAAGACCACAATTCCTGTGGCGTAAAGGGTGAGGTCCAGTTCTACGGCGGCAACGAAGATTATAAGGGCCAGTATGGAAAGGGCAAAAAGCCCGCCCTGCAATTTGAGATTTTCCTCATCAGAATCCCTCTTTATTAGTTTTTTGGAAGGAAAACTCACAGCTGTAAACAGGAGGAGAAGGAAGAAACTCGTTATCTGGGCAGGAAAGACTTCCTTTACAAAATAAAAAAATCTTACATTCCAGCTGTGCCAGAGAAAGATGTTTTGTGGATTTCCGATGGGAGTCAGGAAGGAACCAACGTTTACTGCCAGGGCTTCAAATATTATGAGCTTTGTGATGTCGTTTTCCATAAAATCCCTGAGTCCAAGGGTCAAGGGCACCGTTATGAAAAGGGTTATGTCGTTGGTAAGAAAGGTAGAAAGCCCTGCCGAGAAAGAAATCAGAAGGAGGGCCAGGCTCCTTTCGGTTGTAACCTTAGAAAGCATGCGGTAAGCAAGGCGGGAAAAAAGACCGCTTTCCTCCAGGGCAGTGGTGATAATCAGAAGCCCTGAAAGGGTTAAAATGGTTTCCCAGTGGACGAATTTATGGGCAGAACTCAGAGCTTCAGGCTCCAGCACGCCCAGCACCACCAGGGCCCCAAGGGAAATCAGGAGGATGGGGTCCCTATTTAGTTTCATACCAGAATTATACCCCATGGAAGGAATTGAGTGTTACTCAGGTTCAAACGGTAACAAAGTTTAAAGAAAATATATGGAAAACTAAAAAATTTAGTTCTAAAATTCACATAAGAAGAAAGGAGGTTGAAAATGAAGACGGTGTTTGTCCGGCCGGAAAGGTGTATCGGGTGCCGTCACTGTGAAATTGCCTGCGCCGTTGAACATTCCCGTAGCAGGGACCTCTTCGGGGCTTTTTTTGAGGAGCCAAAACCTTCCCCCAGAATCCATGTTGAGCTGGGCGTGGAATTTCTTACTTTTCCAAATAAGTGCCGCCACTGCGAACCAGCTCCCTGTATGGAAGTTTGTCCCACAGGAGCCCTTTACAGGGACGAGGAAACGGGCTCAGTGCTGGTAAATTACGACAAATGCATTGCCTGTGCCATGTGCGCCATGGTTTGTCCCTTTGACATTATCTCCTTCAAGAAGGTATGGCATGTTAACTTCCTCAAGACCGTCAATTACAAGTGCGACCACTGCATTGACCGGCAGAGAGAAGGCAGGGAGCCAGCCTGTGTGGAAGCCTGCAAGACCGGAGCCTTAGTATTCGGGGAGGTAAACGAGATCATTCGTTCCTCCAGGAAGGACTTCACCCTCAGGACCACTAAGGCCCTGGAAGGGGAGGAGGCACCCGAGCTTCCCGAAGGCATCGTGGCCTTTCGGGAAATCATGAAAAAGGTGGCCCATCTGGGTCCCTTAGGTTAAGGAGGGAAAAATGGATGTGAAGATTGTTAAGGAAATCGTGGAAATGAGAACCATTGATGAGGCGGCAAAGGAAATCCTGGAAAAGGCCATCAACGAGGGGATTGAAACTGCCTGGGACCGCTTGGAGGCCCAGCAACCCCAGTGCGGTTTTGGTCAGCTGGGCGTCTGCTGTAATCGCTGCGCCATGGGACCATGCAGGATTTCTCCCTTTGAAGATGAAGGGCCCACCAGGGGAGTTTGCGGCGCCACCGCCGATACCATAGTGGCCAGGAACCTTCTGGATGACCTTCTGGTTGGAGCTGCTGCGCACTCTGACCACGGAAGGGAGATAGTGGAAGTGCTTTTGAAAACTGCCGAAGGAAAATCCCAGGGTTATGAAATCCTGGATGTGGAAAAATTAAAACGCTTGGCCAAGGAATACGGAATAGGGACCGATGGCAGGTCCAAGGAAGAAATAGCCAAGGACCTGGCCCTGGCCATGCTGGAGGAATTCGGCACGGTTAAAAACTGGATACAGTTTGCAGAGTCCCGTCCTCCGGAAAAGACCAAGGAGATTTGGAAAAAGGCCGGAATAGTGCCCAGATCAGTGGATAGGGAAATAGTTGAGGCGGCCCACAGGGTTCACATGGGCGTTGATGCCGATTATGTGAACATACTCCTTCATGCCCTGAGAACCTCCCTTTCTGACGGTTGGGGCGGTTCCATGATGGCCACGGAGATTTCCGATGTTCTCTTCGGAACCCCCAAGCCCGTGGAATCCTACATTAACTTAGGGGTTCTCAAAAAGGACATGGTAAACATAGTGCTTCACGGCCACAATCCCGTCCTGTCCATGATGATAGTAAAGGCTGCAGGGGACCCCTCCCTGGTAGAATATGCCAAGAGCAAAGGGGCAGCAGGAATAAATCTTGCGGGTATGTGCTGCACCGGAAACGAGATCCTCATGCGCCAGGGAATCCCCTTGGCTGGAAACATGCTTAACCAGGAATTGGCCATAGCCACAGGAGCTGTGGAGGCCATGATAATTGATTATCAGTGCATCTTCCCCTCCATAACCTTCACCGCCAGCTGTTATCACACCAAGATAATTTCCACCTCCGAGAAAGCAAAAATACCCGGCGCCATTCACATGGAATTTCACCCGGAGACCGCCTACGATACCGCCAAGGAAATCATAAAACTTGCCATTGACAATTTCCCCAACAGGAACCCTGACAGGGTGAAAATCCCCAGCAAGCCCGTTAAAATGATGGCAGGCTTCTCCTACGAGGTTATAAAAGAGGCCTTGGGCGGAAGCTTCAAGCCCCTCATTGATGCCATAGCTTCCGGGAAGATAAAGGGAGCCGTGGGAATAGTTGGGTGCAACAACCCCAAGATCAAACAGGACTACGGACATGTTACCTTGGCCAAGGAGCTTATTAAGAGAAACATACTGGTGGTGGAGACGGGCTGTGCTGCCATGGCCAGTGGAAAGGCAGGACTTCTCCTTCCCGAAGCAGCGGACATGGCAGGGGAAGGGCTCGCCAGTGTGGTTCGTTCCTTAGGAATTCCCCCTGTCCTTCACATGGGCTCCTGCGTTGATTGCTCCAGAATTCTGGTGCTTCTGGCGGATATAGCCAAGGAAATGGGCGTTGCCATAAGCGACCTTCCTGCCGCGGGGGCTGCCCCTGAGTGGTATTCCCAGAAGGCCATTTCCATAGGAGCTTACTTCGTGGCTTCCGGAGTCTTCACGGTTCTCGGCCTTCCTCCCAAAATCATGGGGAGCCCCAATGTAACCAAGCTCCTCACCGAAGGGGTTGAGGGTGTGGTAGGCGGAAAATTCGCCGTGGAACCCGATCCAGTCAAGGCCGCGGACATCATAGAAGCCCACATAGAGAAAAAGAGAAAAGCTTTGGGAATTTAATGGGAAAAGGCGACCCCAGAAGAGAGGCCCTTTTTGAGGCAGCGGAGCAGATTAAAAGAAAGGCTGCAACAACAAAAGACAAGGGTTTTAGAGTAGTGATAACCGGAAAGGGCGGTGCAGGGAAAACCACCCTCACCGCCCTTTTAGCCAAACTCCTTAAAAGGGAAGGCCTTAATGTGTTAGCGGTGGACGAGGACCCCCAGATAAACCTGCCCTATGCCTTAGGGATTCCGCCAGAGCAGGAAATCATCCCGGTATCCAGAAACATAGACTATGTAGAGGAAAAAACCGGGGCAAGGCCCGGGGAAGCCTGGGGGGTTATGCTCACTTTGAATCCTGATGTAAGCGATGTGGTGGACAGGTTCGGCCTTCGCACCCAGGACGGGATTAACCTTCTGGTCATGGGAAGCGTGGTTCAGGCTGCCACCGGTTGTCTTTGTCCTGAAAACGCCCTTCTTGACGCCATAGTTCGCTACATAAGCCTGAGAGAAGGGGAGGTCATCCTCATGGATACCCAGGCTGGGGTTGAGCACTTTGGCAGGGCCTTAGCCCAGGGATTTTCCCAGGCCATAATAATAACCGAACCAAGTTTCAACGCCCTTCAGGTTGCCCTTCATTCGGCTAAACTGGCAGGGGAGCTGGAGATTCCCCACATTTATTTAGCGGTAAACAAGGTAAGGACACCGCAGGACAGGGAAAAAATATACCGGTTAGGAGGAGAAAAGTTAAAACAGTTTGAGGAGATTTTCTTCCTTCCCTACGACGAGCGGGTTTTAAGCACAGAGCCCGATGTCAGTCCCCTTATAGGAACCGATTCCCCGTATGTAAAGGAAGCTGCAAGGATTAAGGAGGCACTTCTTCAAAGGGCATAAGGAGGAAGAATGAGAATATTAATAGCAGGAGCAGGCCCGGCGGGGACTGCGGTGGCAGAGAGCCTGAGGGAGATGGGTTTTGAGGGGGAAATCCTCATGTTCACCGCAGAACCCTTTCCCCCCTATTCCCCTCCGGTCCTGGCAGAATACTTAGAATCTAAGGGGAAAAGCAGAACCCTTTTCTGGAAGGGAGAGGATTTTACAGAGAGGGTAAATGCGGGGCTTATTTACAGGAAAATTTCAGCCCTGGATATGGGAAATAAGAGAATTATCACCTCAGATGGGGTGGAATACACCTACGATAAACTGGTCCTTGCCACCGGGGCAAGAATGTGGATTCCGGTAGAATGTGAATGTCCCCAGGAAGGCCCTAAGGAGAAGTTCTACAATTTCAAATCCCTTACCGCTGTCAATAAGCTTCTGGATGAACTGAGGAAGGGAGCCGAGCGGGCTGTGGTTATAGGGGCTGGATTTATAGGAATGGAAATAGCCCTCACCCTCAGGGAAATGGGGCTGAAGGTTACCGTGGTGGAGATGATGGACCGCATCCTTCCCAGGATGGTAAACAAGACCATAGCCCGACCCTTGGAGGAGGAGGTTAGGAAAAGGGGGATAGAGCTCAGGCTAAACTCCAAGGCAGTTTTCCTCCGGGGAAGGGAGACGGCTGAGGAGCTTGTTCTGGAGAGCGGGGAGGTTATAAAGGCCGAGCTTTTCATCGCTGCCACAGGGGTAAGGCCCAATGTGGATTTCCTTAAGGACTCCGGGATCTCCGTAGGTAGGGGAATAAAGGTAAACGAATACCTGGAAGCAGGGCCGGATGTCTATGCCGGAGGGGATGTGGCTGAGGTAAGGGACATCGTAACCGGCAATGTCTATCCCCATGCCATTTATCCTGAGGCAGTGGCCCAGGGAAAGGTTATTGCAGCAAACCTCATGGGCTACAGGATTCCCTATCCTGGCGCTCTTAACATGAACAGCCTCCACCACTTCGGCCTTCCCCTGATTTCCGAAGGGGCTATGGAAGGGGAGGAGGAGCCGGACGAGGAAATTTTCTTGGAAAGGGGAGGGAACATAAAGAGGCTTCTCCTTAAGGACGGGAAGATATTGAGATTTGAGCTGGTGGGGGATAAAAAAGGAGCGGGGCTTCTCCACTGGATAACCGTAAGGAGGCTTTCCTTCCAGCCATACCGGGAAGCCTTCCTCCGTGGGAGGCTTAATACGGCCCTTAAAATGCCCTTTGTTTCCTCATAAGAGAATCTATAGGAACCATATTCGTTACCTCCCGAAAAATCTATATTTCAGAAATTTTGGGGACACCTATAGGAAAGGAAGGGGTGGAGGAATATTAAACCATTTTTCCTCCTCCTTTCGGGCCATCACCTTCGCCATTTCAAACCCAAATCTCTTTCATGTCATGTGGGGACAGGTCCGGTCATGTGGGGACAGGTCCGAATCGCAGAAAAAAGAGGGACAGACCCAAAAATGCGGTCATGTGGGGACAGGTCCGAATCGCAGAAAAAAGAGGGACAGACCCAAAAATGGGGAGATGGCGGGTTGAAGTGGGGGCAAATTTTGGGGACACCTATAGGAAAGGAAGGGGTGGTGAGATATTAAACCATTTTCCTGCCTCCTTTTCAACCATTACCTTTGCTATTTCAACCACCTTTCTTTTTTCCTTTCCCTTCATACACCTATTCACCATCTCTGTGGTATGATTACAGTGCGAAGGGGCAGGGGCATAATCAGATCCTCGCTCTCAAAGGAGCAGTCCCTATTCGATGCTCACCTGCCCCTTTTTCTATATAAGGTTTCCCC
>JALXBI010000020.1:22247-27331 GCA_026991555.1 Candidatus Aminicenantota bacterium | reverse complement strand
GGGGTAGGGGGCGGAGGGGAAGTGGATGGATGTGCGGGCGAGGCGTGCCAGGGGGAAATTAGACCAGAAAAGGGTCTGTCCCTAAAATTTGTAAAATCTGTCTTTATTCCCGTCCCTGGGAGGAGAGGTCTTTAAGAAGGAGAGCCAGCCATGTCCTTCTTCTAAGGGGCTGGTCGTTGGAAACGGCCCTTTTGAGGGCATCAAATTCCCCCACTAAGCCCACATATTTCCTTGCCCTGGTAATTGCTGTATAAAGCAGGTTTCTCTGGAGCATTACCCAGTGGGCCTTTACCAAAGGCATGACCACAGCGGAGTATTCGCTTCCCTGGGATTTGTGGACCGAGATGGCATAGGCCAAGGTGAGTTCTTCCACATCGTCCTCGGTGTAAAGGACCTTTTCTCCGTAAAAGTCCACCCAGAGTTCCCCTTCCCCTGCGTCTATCACCCTCCCAATTTCCCCGTTGAAAACCTCCTTGTAATAATTGTTCACCGTCTGCATGACCTTGTCCCCTAACCTGAACTTCCTTGGTCCCACTTTAATGGGCTTTCCAGAGGGATTGAGCTTTTCCTGGAGGAGCCTGTTGAGATTGTCCACCCCCAAGGGGCCCTTATACATGGGGGATATTACCTGAATTTCCGGGGTAAGGGGGGGTAGGGAAAGCCGACGGGGAATTTCCCCGGTGGCCAGGGAAAGGAGCCTCTGGAGCGGTTTGGAATCCGGGAAGAATTCAAATTCTCCTCCCCTCTTTACATAGGGAAGAAGGCCGTTTCTTATCCTCCTGGCGTTTTCCGCAATGAGGCTTCCTTCCTCCTGCCTGTATATTTTCTTGAGAACCACTAAGGGGAAAAGCCCCGAGGAGATTATGTCCGCAAGGACATTTCCTGGACCCACAGAGGGGAGCTGGTCCTTGTCCCCAACCAGGATAAGCCTGCAACTCAGGGGAAGGGCCCTGAGAACCGCCCTGAAGAGCCATGCATCCACCATGGAAACCTCGTCAAGGACTAGGAAATCTACATTAAGGGGCCTTAATTGGTCCCTTTTAAAGGTGCCTGTTTCGGGGTCAAATTCCAGGAGCCTGTGAATGGTAGAGGCTGGAAAGCCTGTGGCCTCGGTCATACGCCTGGCTGCCCTTCCTGTGGGGGCTGCGAATTTAATTTTAAGTCCCGCTGCCTTAGCCATGGTTCCTATAAACTTGATTATGGTGGTTTTTCCTGTGCCTGGCCCTCCTGAGATTATAAGAAGATGGGAGGAGAGGGCAGCCTCCACGGCCCTTTTCTGCTCCTGGTCCAGTTGAATTTCAAAACTTCCTGAAACCTGGCGAAAAGCACCGGAAAGGTCATGCAGGGGAAGAAAGGAGGCCTCCTTTCTTTCAAGAAGCCTCCTGGCTATTTCCGCCTCCCAGAGGAAGTATTTTTTAAGGGAAATCTTATCATCCATTATGAAAAAGGCAGGGTTTCGGAGGCCCTCCCGGGCGGTTTCCCTCTCTATTCCCAAAGACGAGAGTATTTTCAGAATTTCCTCCAATTCCATATAGGTGTTCCCGTAGGAGGCTTCCCTTTCCAGGAAATAATGGGCTGCGGCGGCTGCCCTCTGGGGGGAATTTTTATCAAGGCCCAGCCTTCTTGCTATCTCATCGGCCTTTCTGAAACCAATTCCCCTGAATTCCAGGGCCAATCGGTAGGGGTCTTCTTTAAGGACCCGCACCGCATCCTCCCCGTATTTCTCAAGAATTTTCTTTGCAACCCTGCGGGAAATCCCCATCCGGGAAAAGAAAATGAGCGCATCCCTTTCCCTTCCCGTATTAACGAAAAACTGGTGCAGGGCCTCAGCCTTACTAAGGCTTATTCCCCTGACCTTAGTGAGTTTTTCCGGCTCCTCAAGAATTACCCTCTGGGCCTCCTCCCCGAACTCCTCCACTATCCTCCTGGCAATGGCCTTTCCTATCCCTTTAACCGGGCTGGAGGCTATGAACTTTTCCAGGCCTGAAATCCTGCTGTAGATAACCTCCTCCGCGGCAAATTCCCGCCCGTAGGCTCCCCTTCTCCACCTCCCCCGAAGAACAACCCTCTCCCCCTCCAGAATGTCCTCCAAAGGGCCTACTGCCTTTATCTCCTCCCCCTGCGGGGTTTTTATCCTTAAAACGGCGAACCCCTCCCCCGAAAAGAGTTTTCTTTCTACAGTGCCCTCAATTTGCTCCAGGGATTTATTTTCCAATAAGCTCCTTCAACTTGTTGTAAACTGCCTCCACATGACCTGCCACCTTAACCTTGGGCCAGTGGTATCTTATTATCCCCTGGGGGTCTATGAGCACTGTGGAACGAACCACTCCGGGCCTTTCCTTGCCCCTGCACTTCTTCATGGCCCAGGCCCCATAGGCCTCCATAACCTGGTGCTGGGGGTCGGAAAGTAGGGTTATGGTAAGGCCCTTCTTTTCCCGAAAATTCCTGTGGCTCTTAGGAGAGTCGGGGCTAACCCCCAGGATCACTGCCCCCAGTTTCTCAAATTCCTCTTTCATCTGGGTAAATCCCTGGGCCTCCTTGGTGCAGCCCGAGGTGTTGTCCCTGGGATAAAAATAAAGGACCACCCACTTACCCAAGTAATCCCTTAGGCAGTGTTCCTTTTCGTCCTGGTCCTTAAGACAGAAATCCGGAGCCTTCTTCCCCACCTCAATAGCCATTTATCCCTCCTTACATTTTTCTTCCATTTCGGTTATCTTCTCCAACCTTTTGTTGTGCCTTCCCCCTTCAAAGGGGGTCTCCAGCCATATTTTAACGAATCTTTTAGCCTCCTGCGGCCCTTCCACCCTTCCACCGAAGGTTATTATGTTGGCGTCGTTATGCATGGCTGCCATCTTGGCGGTGTATTCGCTGTGGACAAGGGCAGCCCTTATCCCCCCCACCTTGTTGGCAGCTATTGCCATTCCTATTCCTGTGCCGCAGATTAGAATTCCCCTCTGGGCCCTTCCTGAAGCAACCTCTCGTGCCACCTTTTCTGCAAATTCAGCGTAATTTACCGATTGGGCCGAATGGGTTCCCATGTCCAGAACCTCGTGACCAAGGGAACGGAGGTATTCCTTTATGATTTCCTTCATGGGAAAACCGGCATGGTCAGAGCCTATTGCTATTCTCATGGAATTATAATAATATCAACGGCAAAATCTTTCCAGAATTTTTCCTATTATATCCGTGGTGGAGGAGATTTTGGCCCCACCGGTTATGACAGTTATGGTCCCCACCTGCTGGGCCACATCCCTTTCCGGCACCGTCTCAGGAGTATAATCTCCACCCTTGGCGTGGAAGTGGGGTCTCATCCTGCGGATTATTTCCCCCACATCCTCCTCTTCAAACACGAAGGCATAATCCACCGGGGAAAGGCTGGCCACTATGAATGCCCTTTCCTCCTGGGGCAAGATGGGTCTTGCTTCCCCCTTCAATTTTCTTGCGGAAAGATCGCTGTTCACCGCCACGAAAAGGACCTCCCCTAAGGCTTTGGCTTCCTGAAGGTAGAGTATGTGTCCTTTGTGGAGGAGGTCAAATACCCCGTTGGCGAGAACGATTTTCTTTCCCTCTTTCCTGAGTTTCTCCGCCAGTTCAAAGGCCCTTTCTATGCTGACGAGGCCCATTTCTCCACCCCCTGTAAAAGCTCCTTAAGGGACACCGGGGACGCCCCTTCCTTCATTACCGAAATACCCCCGGCTATGTTGGCCAGCAAAGCAGCCTGGCGAAAACTTGCCCCTGCGGCAATGGCCAAGGTGTATGTGGCCACCACGGTATCACCGGCCCCGCTCACATCCACCACCTCATCCTCTCCGAAGGGACCCTGGTAAAAGGGAGGCTTACCCTCCTCGAAGAGGGAAATCCCCTTGTTCCCTAAGGTAACCAGAAGGGCCTTCAACTGGAGCTTCCTCCTTGCCCCCTCTCCCTCCTTTAAAATTTCCTCCACTTCCATGAACCTCCTTCCCAGAAGGGCGGAAAACTCAGGGATGTTGGGGGTAGCAGAGGTGGCGCCTGCGAACTTCCTTAATCTGCTTCGGGAATCCACTACCACTATGGGAATAGTATTCTTGAGACTATGAAAACCTTCCTGAACCACGGTTCCGTATCCGTAGTCCGAGATAATGGCAGCGTGGAAAACCCCTTCCTCCTCAGGTAAAAGCCCTGAAAACTCCTGGCCCCAGTCCACCCTGGCAACCTGCTGTCTTTTAGTGAATTCCCCCCCGGCGAGAATCCTCATTTTCCTCAGGGTTCTGCCTTCCCTTTTAACCTCTGCCTCAATCCCCTTTTCCCTCAGGAGGGAAAGCAGCATCTCCCCCTCCCTATCCTCCCCAACTATCCCCAAAACCTTAACCTCAGCCCCAAGGTTAACCAGGTTGTTGGCAGCGTTGGCAGCACCCCCAAGTTCGTATCTTTCTCCCTCAAATTTCAGAATAGGTATGGGAGCCTCCCGGGAAATCCTCTCGGCATAACCGTATATATAGTGGTCAAGAATGAGGTCCCCGTAAACTAAGACCCTTTTCCCTTTAAATTTTTCAACGATATTCTTTAAACCCACTCTACTATGATATAAAATTTCCCTGGAGGTGAAAAATGAACAGGGAAGAGCTCATTCGTTCCTTAGCCGTAAAGAATCAAACAAAAATCCTTCTGGTGGTCCTGGACGGTCTGGGAGGAATCCCCTACGAGGATGGAAAGACGGAGCTGGAAGTAGCCTATACGCCAAACCTGGACCAACTGGCAACCAGCTCCTCCTGTGGGCTTGCCATTCCGGTTCTTCCCGGTATAACCCCTGGTTCGGGCCCCGCCCACCTTTCCCTTTTTGGATATGACCCCCTAAAATACCAGATCGGCAGGGGAATACTTGAGGCCCTTGGCCTGAACATGGAGGTAAGGCCCGGGGATGTGGCTGTAAGGGGCAACTTCGCCACCCTGAGGGAAGGAAAAATAGTAGACCGCAGGGCGGGAAGAATTCCCAGCGAGGAAAACAAAAAATTGATAGAAATGCTATCGTCAAAGATAAAGGAAATTGATGGAGTAAAGATAATATTGAGCCCGGGAAGGGAGCACCGTTTTGCCATGATTTTAAG
>JALXBI010000020.1:0-22237 GCA_026991555.1 Candidatus Aminicenantota bacterium | reverse complement strand
AAAGGAAGGCCTGCCACCGAAAATGCCGCAGCCCCTTTCCCCTTCAGGGGAAAAAACCGCAGCGGTGGCGGAGAAATTCATAAAAATGGCCACAGAGATTTTAAAGGACCAGCCCAAGGCTAACACTGTCCTCCTGAGAGGTTTCTCTTCCCATCCAGCCATCCCCCACATGCAGGAGCTATTCAAGCTGAACCCCGTGGCCATCGCCACCTATCCCATGTACAGGGGACTTGCCAAGCTGGTGGGAATGGAAGTGGCACAGACCGGAGAATCCATAGAGGACGAGATAAACACCTTGGAAAAGGTCTGGAAGAATTACGACTTCTTCTACCTGCACATAAAGAAAACCGACAGTTATGGGGAGGATGGAAAGTTCAGGGAAAAGGTTAAGATAATAGAGGAATTTGACGGGTTCGTTCCCAGGCTCCTTAATCTTAAGCCGGATGTTATGGCGGTCACCGGAGACCATTCAACCCCCTCAAAGCTCAAATCCCACTCCTGGCATCCTGTCCCCTTCCTGCTCCATTCCCCTTACACCTTCCGGGACGGAATTCGGGAATTTTCAGAGGTTTCCTGCAGAAAGGGAAGTCTGGGCATCTTTTACTCGGTGGATGGAATGGCCCTCATGCTGGCTAATGCTCTAAGACTGAAAAAATTCGGTGCATAATTTGTTATAATCTTAAGCGATGGGTAAAGCCCTGGATTTTAGAGAACGGGAAGTTCTGAGGATTGTAGTGGAGCATTATACCGACACCGGGGAGGGGTCTAATTCCTTTTATGTGGCGGAAAGATTGCCTTTCAATCTTTCCCCATCCACGGTAAGGAACATTATGGCCTCCCTGCAGGCCAAGGGTTATTTAAAATCCATGGGTAAAAGAGGAAAATTCCCCACGGACAAGGCTCTGCGGGAACACATACAGAATCTTATCAAGACGAAGCCCTGGAAGGGCCTATCTATAAAATTTCCCATAGAACCGGCCAGCACATGGGAGGAAGTGTTAAAGGAGGCAGCTAAGAATCTTTCCCGTTTTTCCGGAACCCTTTCCCTCCTGGTAAGCCCCTCCATTTTCCACTTTCCTTTTTCCCACATAAAACTGCTGAGAACAGGAGAGAATACTGTTCTTATTTTGCTTCGCACCCCTTCAGGAATACTTCTCACCCAGGGAATAAGAACACCTAAGGACTATACACAAAGGGAGCTGGATCAGGTGGAGGAAATTTTAAACCGGGAATACAGGATGATGACCCTGCAGGAGGTGGCCACCAGGCTCAGGTTAAAGATGGGGAACGAAATAAGAATCCTGGCAGAAATTCTTGAGGGTTTCCATTCCATACTCCAGAAAATGGACATACTTGTGGAGGGAGAAATCCTGCTGCTGGATAGACTGGAGGGAAGCATAGATAAAATAAAGGAAATTCTCAGGGTATTTGAAAATAAAAAGGAAGTTCTGGACTTCCTGGAAAATCTTAATTTAGGAGACGAGATTCAGGTCCTGTGGGGAGAGGAGCTTCCCTTTCCCTATGGGGAGGAATGGGTTTTTCTGCTCTATCCCTATTCGGAAAAGGGGATAGCAGCGGTATTCGGACCCAAACACATGAAATACAGCAAAGCCCTGCAAGCCCTGGACCTTACCGGGCAGACTCTGAAAAAAATATTCGTAGCGGAGGCGAAAAATGGAAGATAAGGAAAGAAAGGAAGGAGAGATTGAGGAGAAAAAAACCGTCCATCAGGCCAACACCTTAGATGAATGCCTTGAGCTTGTAAAAACCTTAGAGGAAGAAAAGTTAGCCCTGGAAAAGGAGAATGCTGAACTTCTCAACAAGTATCTAAGGAAACTGGCAGACTTTGACAATTTCCAGAAAAGAATCAAACGGGAGATGAACGAATTCCAGCAATACGCTCTTTCGGATTTCGTCCTGAGGCTGCTGGAGGTAATTGACAATTTTGAAAGGGCCCTTGAGGGATACACCGAGGAAAATCCTGAGAGCTTTTATCAGGGAGTTCTGCTTATTTACCGCCAGCTCAAGGAACTCCTCAGGAAAGAAGGGGTGGAAGAGCTGAAAATAGGGGAAAAATTTGACCCCAATTTTCACCAGGCTGTGGATAAGGAAGAAAGGGAGGACATAGAGGAAGTTAAAATTGCGGAAGTCCTCCAGAAAGGCTATCTTATGAAAGGGAAGCTTTTAAGGCCCGCTCTTGTTAAGGTTTATGTACCAAAGGAGGTGAAAGAAGATGGGGAGAACGGTGGGAATTGACCTAGGAACCACCAACTCTTGCGTGGCCTTTTTTGAGGCCGGGAAACCTCAGGTAATTCCAAACAGAGAAGGGGGGAGAGTAACTCCTTCTATCGTAGCCTTTCTCAAAAATGGGGAAAGGTTAGTGGGACAGCTGGCAAAGAGGCAAATGCTTTTAAACCCGGAAAGCACCATCTTTGCCGTCAAAAGGCTCATGGGCAGGAAGTTTTCCTCACCGGAAATTCAGGAGCTAAGGGAAAGATTACCCTACAAACTGGTGAAAGCGGACAACGGGGATGTTTGGGTGGAAGTGGATGGAAAGGTTTACGCACCGCCGGAGATATCAGCCCTTATACTTAGGTACTTAAAGGAATGCGCCGAGGAATACCTGGGCGAGGAAGTGGACCAGGCTGTGATTACGGTCCCCGCCTATTTTGACGATGCCCAGAGGCAGGCCACCAAGGATGCTGGGAAAATAGCAGGGCTTGAAGTCCTGAGAATAATAAACGAGCCTACTGCAGCAGCATTAGCTTACGGATTTGAAAAGGCCACCAACGAGCTCATTGCAGTCTACGACTTGGGGGGAGGGACCTTTGATGTGACCATCCTTGAGGTAAGGGAAGGGGTTTTCAACGTTCTTTCCACTGCAGGAAACACCTTCCTGGGCGGTGAGGATTTTGATATGAGGATAATGAACTGGCTCATAGAGGAATTCAAAAACGAAACAGGGATAGACCTTTCCACGGATAAACTTGCCCTTCAGAGATTGAAGGATGCCGCAGAGAAGGCAAAAATAGAACTTTCCACCCTGGAAGAGACGGAAATAAACCTTCCCTTTATTGCCACCGACGATACCGGGGTAAAACACTTGGTGCGGAAATTAACCAGGGAAAAACTTGAATCCTTAGTGGAGGACATAATACTCAAAACCAGGGAGCCCATGGAAAGGGCCCTGAAGGATGCGGACCTCCTTCCCGAGGACATATCCAGGGTAATACTGGTGGGTGGGCAGACGAGAATGCCGAGGATAATAAGGGAAGTGCGGGAGTTTTTCGGAAAAGAACCCTACAGGGATATAAACCCCGACGAGGTGGTGGCCATGGGAGCTGCCCTGCAGAGTGGAGTTCTTTCTGGCGAAGTTAAGGACATAGTTCTTCTGGATGTTACCCCACTTTCCTTAGGCGTTGAGACAAAAAACGATACTTTTACAGTGGTAATTCCCAGGAACACCACAATACCCACCAAGAAGTCCATGATTTTCACCACCACTGTGGATAATCAGACCAAGGTCAGGATACACGTGCTCCAGGGAGAAAGGGAAATTGCCTCTGCCAACAAGAGCCTTGGATATTTTGACTTAGTGGGGATAAGACCGGCCCCCAAGGGAATTCCCCAGATTGAGGTTACCTTTGAAATAGATGTGGACGGTATAGTAAAGGTCACCGCCCGGGATAGGGATACAGGGAAGGAACAGTCCATAGAAATTCATCCCTCCTCGGGACTTACTCCTCAGGAAATTGAAAGGATGATAGAAGAGGCGGAAAAGTATCGGGAGGAAGACCGCAAAAGGAAGGCCTTAAACCAGAAAAAATCAGAAATAGAGGCCATTCTCAATGCCTTAGAGACCTCCTACAATAAGTTCAAGGGAAGGCTTTCAGCGGAGAGGAAGATTGAAATAATGGATGCCCTTTCGGATACGAAACTCCTTCTCAAGGAGGAAAACCTTGAGCTTGAAAAACTGGAGGAGGTTTATCAGGAGCTCTCATCCCTCAGGGCTTCGGTGGAGAAAGAAATTCTGACGATTCTGGAGAAGGAAAATGCATGAGGAAGGATTATTATGAAATTCTCGGGGTTTCCAGAAACGCTACTCAGGAAGAGATAAAAAAGGCCTATCGCCGTTTAGCCCTTAAATACCATCCGGACAGAAACCAGCAGGATAGGGAAGCAGAGGAAAAATTCAAGGAAATAGTTGAAGCCTATTCTGTGCTTTCTGACCCGGAAAAGAGAAGAATATACGATCTTTACGGCGAAGAAGGATTAAAAGGCGGCGCAAGAGCATCGGCGGATTTTTTCGAATTCAATTTAGACGACCTCTTTTCCTCCTTTGAGGATTTCTTTGGCCCCTTTGGCGGTTTTTCGAGGCAGAAAAGAAGGGGTTCCCATGTGGAAAAAACCGTGTGGATAAGCTTAGAGGAGGCGGCCACAGGAACTGCGAGGGAGGTTGAGCTGGAAAGAACAACCCTGTGTCCAAGGTGCAAGGGAACCGGTGCAGAACCAGAGGCAGGCTGGAAAAAATGTCCCCTTTGCCACGGTGCTGGCAGGGTAATTGAAGGGGGATTTTTCTTCAGAATAGAAAAAACATGCCCTCGCTGTGGAGGAAGGGGTTATATTCCTGCAGCAGTATGCCGGCGTTGCGGTGGAAAGGGATTTGTTATTGAAAAGAAGACCATAAAAATAAACATACCTGCTGGGGTGGAGGACGGAACAATCCTTGTGGCCAGCGGGGAGGGAAATGCAGGGGGAACCACAGGGGCCAGAGGAGACCTCAGGATAACCGTGAGGGTAAAGGAACATCCATATTTCCACAGGCAGGGAGCGGATCTTTTCACCGAAGCAAAGGTGGATTACATCTCCGCCATACTGGGCGGGGAACTGGAAATGAAGGACATATACGGGCAAAACTTCATCCTTAAAATTCCCCCGGGAACCCAGCCAGGGGCAAAAATAAAGGTGCCGGGAAAGGGTTTGCCCCACCTGGGCAGGGAAAAAAGGGGGGACCTCTTCGTGAAGATAAAAGTGGAAATCCCTACAAGGGTATCCGGAAAGGAGAAAGAACTCCTGGAGAAAATAAGGAAACTTCGCTAATGCACGGAATTTTCATCCCGCAATTAAAAACAGGGGAAATCATTGTAGAGGGAGAGGAAAACCACCATCTTAAGGTAAAAAGAATCCGGGAAGGGGAGAAGGTTTTTTTAACCGACGGTAAGGGAGGCTTCTGCATCGGAGAAGTCAGGAAATTGGGGAAGAAACGCTCCACAGTATTCTGCCCGAAAATTAAGCAGGGCAAAAGGGAAAAACAGCTTTCCGTTTTTCTGTCAATAATAGAACAGAGCAGGCTTGAATGGGCGGTGGAAAAGCTCACGGAGATTTCCACATGCTGCATATACATTTTCCCTGCAAAAAGGTCAAAGCCCCACAGAATCAGGCTGGAGAGACTGGTTAACAAAGCGGTGCAAGCCCTAAAACAATCCTTGAACCCCTTTCTACCCCAGATTATAGCCCTATCCGACTTATCCTCTGCCCTGGAGGAAGCGGGAAAATTTCAGGGGAAATTTTACTTACAAAAGGGGGGAGAAAAAACGAGAAACTTTCCAGCCTCCTCTGCCTTTTTCGTGGGGCCTGAAGGGGGATGGGCAGAGGAGGAAATTTTCCTTTTTGAGAAGAACGGCATAAGGGCTGTTGATTTAGGCAATACCGTTCTTAGAGCTGAGACCGCAGCTATCGCCATAGCCTCCCTTTTTATGCTAATATAAATTTGTGATTCTGGTAGGCAACAAACTGGGAAGATATAAGATCCTGAAGAGGCTGGGAGCCGGGGGTTTCGGCACGGTTTACCTGGCCTACGACCCCTGGCTTGCCCAGGAGGTGGCCATAAAGGTTCCCCACCGGCAGGAAGAGGACCTGGCCAAACTCATAAAGGAGGCAAGGCTTCAGGCCCTGCTCCGTCATCCCCATATAGCCACCCTCCTCACTGCGGAAAAAAGCCAGGGAATATTTTATATGGTAATGGAATATGTGGACGGAACAACCCTCTCAAGACTGATCAAGAGCCGGGGAAGGCTTCCGGTAAAGACCGCCCTTAATTACCTATCACAAATTCTGGATGCCGTTGCCTTTGCCCATTCCAAGAATGTTCTCCACAGGGACCTGCGCTCCTCCAACATACTCATATCCCGGGAGGGAACAGTTAAAATAACGGATTTTGGAACATCAAGGCTGATGGAAAAGACCTTTGCTTCAACGAGAATAGGCTCTCCTCCATATATGGCACCGGAACAATTTGAGGGAAGGGCCACCTTCGCCTCTGATATATATTCCGTGGGCTGCATAGCCTACGAAATGCTCTCGGGGAGGGTTCCCATAGACGCCGAAGAGCCCAGGGTCATCTATGCCCTGGCCAAGGAAGGCAGGATAACTCCCCTGAGGAGACTTGTAAAGGATGTTCCTGTGGAGGTAGAAGAGGCGGTAATGAGAGCCCTCATGAGAAGGCCAGAGGATAGATATTCCTCAGCCGCAGAGTTCCTTGAGGTAGTCAGAGCCCTCCTCACACTCCAAGCTCCAAAACCCAGGATTTCCCCCTCACCATTGGGAACTGTCCGCTGCTGGAACTGTGGTAGAATAATCCCGGGGGATGCTAAAAGATGCCCCTATTGCGGTGAATTACAATAGGAGGTAAAAATGCATATAAACGACATTTTAAAAATAGCCGTTGAGAGAAATGCCTCCGACGTTCACTTAAAGGTAGGAAATTATCCCATCCTGAGAATCAACGGGCATCTCATCCCCTTGGTGGAGCTTAACAAAAGGCTCATGCCCGATGACACCTTGGCCATGGCCCTTTCCATAATGAATCCTGAACAAAAAAAGAAGTTCAAAGAGGAAAAGGACCTGGACATGGCCTACAGCATTCCCGGGGTTGGAAGGTTCAGGGTTAATGTGTTTTACCAGAGGGGAAGTGTTGGCCTGGTGCTCAGGGTAATTCCCACTAAAATTAGAACGGTTAAGGAGCTGAATCTCCCCCCGGTGATAGAGGAAATAGCCAACGAGGAAAGGGGTTTGATTCTGGTTACAGGAACCACCGGTTCCGGAAAAAGCACCACCTTGGCGGCCATGATTGAGCATGTGAACCAGACCAAGAGAAGACACATAGTCACCATAGAAGACCCCATTGAATACCTGTTCCGGGACAAAAAGTCCATAATAAACCAGAGGGAAGTGGGCCACGATGTAAAAAGCTTCCTTCATGGACTGAGGGAAGCCCTGCGTGAGGATCCGGATGTGATTCTGGTTGGAGAAATGAGGGACCTTGAAACCATAGAAACCGCCCTCATGGCAGCTGAAACCGGACATCTGGTCCTTTCCACCCTCCACACCTTAGACGCTCCGGAGACCGTAAACAGGATAATAGGGATGTTCCCCCCCAACCAGCAGAGACAGATAAGAATACAGCTGGCCTCAGTGCTAAAGGCAGTGATTTCCATGAGGCTTATTCCCAGAAAGGACGGACAGGGCAGGGTCCCTGCAGTGGAAGTCATGAGGGTAACCCCCTTCATCAAGGACTGCATCCTGAACAAGGAGAAGACCTTCCTCATCGCCGACGCCATTGCCAAGGGAACCTCCCAGTATGGCATGCAGACCTTTGACCAGTCCCTGTTTTACCTTTACCAGAAGGGTCTCATATCCTTAGAAGAGGCCATGCGCTGGGCCTCCAACCCCAACGAGTTCAAGCTCAAACTCATGGGAGTGGCATCCGCTGCGGACATATCCAAGGAGGAGATGGAAAAAAGGCTTATGGAAGAACAGGGCTTACTTCCTGGAGAAGAGAAAAAGGACGAGCCGGAAATTGAGAGGTTCGGAAAATAAAATAAGGGAGGCTTCCCTGAGATATCTGGAAAGAAGACAACACTCGGAGAGGGAGCTTTCCCTGAAACTTAGGAAAAAGGGGTTCTCTCAGGAGGAAATTCAGGGGGAAATTGAAAGGCTGAGGGAACTGGGCCTGCTCAACGATAGGGAATTCGCCATTAACTGGGCCATAGGGAGGAGAAAAAAACTTTACGGAAGAAAAAAAATAACCTGGGAACTGAGGCTTAAAGGGATCCCGGAGGAAATTGTGGAAGAGGCCTTACACGAGGCCGAGGCCCTTTTGAGTGAAAGGGAAGCAGCGGAGAGGATTCTGAAAAGGAGAAAAATAAAGGACCCTGGCAAAGCCTACCGTTTTCTCCTTCAGAGGGGTTTTCCCTCGGAGATAGCCGCAGAACTGGCAGCGGAGGTGGAAAATGAGATCACACGAAATACGAATTAAGTTTTTGCAGTTCTTCGCCCAGAGGGGACACACTATAGTCCCCAGTTCATCCTTGGTGCCCACCGACGACCCCACCCTTCTTTTCACCAATGCTGGCATGAATCAGTTTAAGGATGTATTCTTGGGACTGGAGCGGAGAAGCTACACAAGGGCCACTTCGGTTCAGAAGTGCATGAGGGCAGGAGGGAAGCACAACGACTTAGAGGTGGTGGGACACACCCACAGGCACCACACCTTCTTTGAAATGCTGGGGAATTTTTCCTTCGGGGATTACTTCAAGGAGCAGGCCATAGAATATGCCTGGGAGCTTCTCACCCAGGTGTTTCACCTTCCCCCTGAAAGGCTCTGGATAACGGTATTTAAGGACGACGAGGAAGCCTTCAGAATATGGAACGAGAAAATCGGGGTTCCGGCGGAAAAGATCGCAAGAATGGGGGAGAAGGACAATTTCTGGGCCATGGGAGATACCGGTCCCTGCGGTCCCTGTTCCGAGATTCACTACGAGCTCCACCCGGAAAAGGACTGCTCCCTTCAGGATGAGAACTGCGATCGGTTCTTAGAGCTTTGGAACCTGGTTTTCATGCAGTTTAACAGGGACGAAAACGGCCAGCTCCATCCCCTGCCCTCTCCTTCCATAGATACGGGAATGGGCCTGGAGAGAATAGCCTCGGTTCTTCAGGGGAAATTCAGCAATTTTGACATAGACATAATAAGACCGCTCATAGAAGCGGTGGAGGAAAGAACAGGATTAAACTATGGCGAAAACGAGGAACTTGATGTTTCCTTCAGGGTGGTGGCGGACCACATAAGGGCTATTGCTTTCCTGATTTCCGATGGGGTCCTGCCCTCCAACGAGGGCAGGGGTTACGTGCTGCGGAGGATAATAAGGAGGGCTTACAGACACGGAAGGAAACTGGGGATATACGAGCCCTTCCTTTACTCCTTAGCCCCCTTGGTGGCATCCCTTATGCACGAACAATATCCCGAGCTTAAAGATTCCCTTCAGTTAGTAGAGAAAATAACCCGCATGGAAGAACAGCGTTTCCACCGGACCCTCACCGTGGGAATGGAGAAATACGAGGAACTCCTGGAAAAGCTCCGGCAAAAAGGGGAAAAATTAATTCCAGGAGAGGAAGTTTTTGTCCTCTACGACACCTTTGGATTCCCCCTGGACTTTGCCGAGGAACTGGCCAGGGAAAGGGGATTTACCATTGACATGAAGGGATTTGAGGAAAAAATGGCAGAGCAAAGAAGGAGGGCGAGAAGTGCGTGGAAGGGTTATGAGGAGGCTGAGGAAAAGAGAAAATACGAGGGTTTTAAGACCAGGTTTGTGGGCTATGAGACCGAGGAGGGGGAAGGCAAAATACTGGCCATCTTTAAGGGGAAGGAGAAGGCTCCCTCATTGAAGGAAGGGGAAGAGGGGGAAGTAATCCTTGACCAGACCCCCTTCTACGGGGAAGCCGGAGGACAGGTGGGGGATACCGGCTGGCTCATCTCCTCTTCCGGGAAGGCTAAGGTGATTGATACAAAAAAACCCTCCCTGGATACAGTGGTTCACATGGTGAAGGTAGAAGCCGGGGAAATAAAACAGGGCCAGAGGGTGGAGGCCAGAGTTGACAGGGAAAGAAGATGGGCCATAAGAAGGCACCACACCGCCACCCACATCCTGCACAAGGCCCTCAGAACCGTCCTTGGCCCCCATGTTCGCCAGAGCGGTTCCGTGGTGGAACCAGAAAGGCTGAGGTTTGACTTTACCCATTATGAGAAACCTTCCCGACAAGAGCTGAAAGAGGTGGAAAGGATAGCCAACCAGGCGGTTTTGCAGGATTATCCTGTTATTACCGAGGTGGTAAGCTTTGAGGAGGCAGTAAGAAGGGGGGCCATGGCCCTTTTCCACGAAAAATACGGGGATAAGGTAAGGATGGTCTCTGTAGGGAACTTCTCAAGGGAACTTTGCGGTGGAACCCATGTTAGAAGGAGCGGGGAGATAGGGCTTATAAAAATTATATCCGAGGAAAGTGTATCCGCAGGAGTAAGGAGAATAGAAGCGGTGGCAGGCCTTGCTGCCCTCAGCTGGGCGCAGAAGCTGGAAGGTTCGGTGAAGGAACTTCAGGAAAGGGTTGGGGTTCCCTTCAGCTCCATTGCTGAGCATGTGGAAAAACTGAAGGCGCAGTTAAAGGAAGCCAGGAAGAAAAAAGCAGCTCCTCTCCATGTGGATGCGAAACCAGAGGTTATAAAGGGGGTAAACGTATTCGCCCTTAAAATAGAGGGAAGCAGGGAGGAGGCTCACAACTTAGTGGACCAGCTGAGAAAGAAACATCCTCCCGCTGCAGTCCTGGTGGCCTATCTCAGGGACGGAAGGCCCTCCTTGGTGCTGGGACTGACCGAGGATTTAACGGGAAAAATAAAGGCCGGGGATTTGATTAAGGAAGTGGCAAAGGAAATAGGTGGAGGAGGGGGTGGAAGACCCAGCTTTGCCGAGGCCGGGGGGCGAAATCCCCAGGGCATAGGTAAAGCCCTGGAGAAATTCCGCAATATCCTGAGGGAAAAACTTTGAGATACTTAGTTTTCCTTTTGCTTTTTTCCTTTCTCAGGCCCGAGATAGTAACTTATGTGGACGAAAACGGGAAACTGGTAATAACCAATATACCCTCCAGCAAACCCAGAAGAAAAAAATGGAAAAGATTGGTGGAAAGAAGCACATCCCCCTACGACGATATGATAAGGAGAATTTCCCAGCGCCACGGGGTGGACCCCAAACTGGTGAGGGCCATAATAACCGTGGAATCGGGTTTCAATCCTAAGGCAGTCTCCCACAAGGGGGCCATGGGACTCATGCAACTCATGCCTGAGACGGCAAGGAGATATGGAGCCAGCGATCCCTTTGACCCCGCCCAGAACATTGAAGCAGGGGTAAAATACCTCCGGGACCTGGAGCGAAAATTCAGGAATACCGAAATGGTAATTGCCGCATACAATGCCGGTGAAAATGCGGTGGAAAAATATCGGGGGATCCCTCCCTTCAGGGAAACCAGGAGGTTCGTAAGAACAGTGATGAGCCTGTATAAAAAGAGGAAGAAAACGGTAATCTACCGCTGCGTTGGAAAAAACGGCTCGGTAATAATATCCAATTCCCCTCCCCTTCCCCAGGACTGCGTAGGCCCTATAGAAAGAATAAAATAATCTTGACAAATTTGGTAGCATTTTATAGTAAAGCTTTAATAGAAAGGAGGAAAAAATGGGATTCTTAGAGGAAAAGGATAAACAGGAAATCAGGAAGATGCTCCAGGAAATGGACTCTCCGGTGAAGCTTATAGTTTTCAAGAGCGATGCCAATTGCATGTATTGCCAGGAGACCGCCATGCTCATGGACGAGGTGGCCCAGCTCAGCGACAAACTATCCTTGGAGATAGTGGATGTAGACCAGGAGAAGGAAAAGGCTGAGACCTATGCCATTGACAAGGTTCCGGCCCTTGTAATAGAGGGGGCTAAGGATTACGGAATAAGGTTTTTCGGAATCCCTGCGGGATACGAATTCTCCGCAGTTCTCGGTGATATCATAGATGTTTCCAAAGGGGATTCCGGTTTAGCCAACCGCTCAAGAAAGGAGCTGGCCAAAATAGACTTTCCTGTAAGAATTCAGGTTTTCGTAACCCCCTCCTGTCCCTACTGTCCCACGGCGGTTAGAATGGCCCATAAATTCGCCATAGAAAACGAAAACATCCGGGGAGAGATGGTGGAAGCCCAGGAATTTCCAGAACTGGCCCAGAAATACGAGGTTTACGCTGTGCCCAAAATAGTGGTAAACGACGAGGTGGAATTCGAGGGGGCCCTTCCAGAGCCCCATTTCGTGAAACAGGTCCTCAGAATAATAAAATGAGCCTATGGGACATAGTCCTGATTGCGACCGCCCTGCTCCTTCTTCTTCTGGTAGTTCTCTTCCCGTCGAAATTGGGATTCAATTGCTGGAGAGCCCGCAGGTGGGGAGGAGCCAGGAGAAGGGGAAAGGGAGAAGGTCCCCAGGACTATGGATTTCGGCTTTAATTCTCCTGTTCTTTGCCTTCTGTAGCCCAAAACAAATGCCCTCCGGATTTTCCGGATGGTTTTCTGCAACTTCCTCCCAGGGGAAAATAAAAGGAAAATTTTACTTCTTCCCGGGAAATTTCCTGAGAATTGAGGCCGGGGGCTGCAGCTTCCTTATGACCCGGGAAAGGGTTGAAATTTTCGACCGGCGAAGAAGGGAAAAATGGGAAGGCTCATGGGCCCGGGTTAAGGAAAAATTCCCCATGCTTCCCTCTTTAAAGGATATGGAGGAAATATGGAGAGGCAGGGGAGTAATTGCCAGAACGGAGAAAGGATACCCGAAAATCTTCCTTTTCCAGGGCTGGACAGTGCAGCTTCTAAAAATAAAAAGGGGAGCAAACCCCGGGGAAAACCCCGATTATCCTAAAGTAAGGCTGGAGAGAATATGCTCAAGGTTCGTCCGTTAGCCAAGATTAATTTAAATCTCAGGGTTTTGGGAAAAAGGCCCGACGGTTACCACCTCATAGAATCCGAGGTCCAGACCATTTCCCTGTGGGACGAGATGGAGCTTGCGCCCTCAAGGGAATTCACCATGGAGTGCTTTGGGGAAAAGGTCCCATGCAACGAAGAAAATCTTGTATACAGGGCTTATAAAATTTTCGCAGAAAAATATCCCATTCCTGGCCTCAAGGTCAGGCTAAACAAAAAAATTCCCCCGGGAAGGGGATTAGGAGGGGGAAGTTCCGACGCAGCAGCCATGCTCCTTGCCCTGAGCAAAATCTTCCACCCGGAAATACCCTTCGAAGAACTTCTATCCATGGCTCGGAGCATAGGGGCCGATGTTCCCCTTTTCCTTCTGGGAGGCCACCTGAAGATAAGCGGAGCAGGCGAGGGGCTGGAGGCTTTGCAGGAGATGGAAGGGCACGCAGTGGTGGTGGACCCTGGAGTAGCCCTTTCCACAAGGGAGGTTTACGAAAAATACGATTCCCTGCACAGGGAAGGGTTCAAGTTTGAACCCTACGAAAACCATCTCCTCCCCGCCGCCCTTTCCCTACACCCTGAACTGGAAAAATACCTGAAGGCTGGAATGAAACTTACTGGTAGCGGCTCCGCGCTTTTTAAAACTTTTCCTTACAGGTCCGAAGCAGAGGAATTTTGTGGTAAAATTTCCTCCGGCAGGAAGTGGGTAGTGGACCTTGTTCCCTTTTCCCGCTATAGAAAATTCATCTTTGGGGAGTAGCCAAAGGGCAAGGCAGCGGACTTTGGATCCGCCATTTGGAGGTTCGAATCCTCCCTCCCCAGCCATTTGAATGAGATGGAGAAGTTAGCGGTTTTTTCAGGAAGTTCCAATCGCTCACTGGCAGAAAGGGTGGCTAAATACCTCAACATAAGCTTAGGGGAGATTGAGCTTACCCAGTTCAAGGACGGGGAAATATATGTGCAGGTAAAGGAAAATGTAAGGGGAAGGGATGTTTTTTTCATCCAGTCCACATCCAGGGATGCCAACTTCCACATAATGGAAACCCTTTTAGCCACCGACGCCTTTCGCAGGGCTTCGGCCAGAAGGATTAACTTAGTTATTCCGTATTTTGGTTATGCACGCCAGGACAGGAAGGATAAGCCCAGGGTTCCCATCTCCGCCAGGGTGGTGGCGGACCTTATGGAAAGAATGGGAGCGTCCAGGATAATCACTGTGGACCTCCATGCAGGCCAGATTCAGGGCTTTTTCTACATTCCCGTTGACCACCTGACTGCCCTTCCCTTATTCGTGGATTATTTTAAAAAATACGACGAACTCATGATTATTTCCCCTGATGCCGGAGGAGCACCCAGGGCAATGGAAAT
Organism: Candidatus Aminicenantota bacterium; assembly: GCA_026991555.1. Lineage (GTDB taxonomy): Bacteria > Acidobacteriota > Aminicenantia > S016-38 > S016-38 > JALSNJ01. Next base: position 8,052 of record JALXBI010000020.1, on the reverse strand, counting down.
GGCAAAGAGACTCTCTGCCCCCTTTGCCATCCTCTTCAAACGCAGGAAAAAGGCCAATGAGGCCGAGATAATCCAGGTAGTGGGAAATGTGGAGAAGAAAAGGGCCATAATAATAGATGACATAGTGGATACAGCGGGAACCTTAGTAAAAGCGGCGGAAGCCATCTTAAACGCAGGGGCCCAGGAGGTATATGCAGCCATAACCCATCCGGTCCTATCCCCTCCTGCTGTAGAAAGGATAAAGAATTCCCCTATAAAAAAGGTGGTGGTTACCAACACCATAAAACTATCGAAAGAAGCGGAAGAATGTGATAAAATAGAAGTTCTTGACATAGCCCCCCTTATTGGGGAGGCAATAATAAGAGTGCACCAGGAAAGGTCTATAAGCGAACTTTTCCGATGAGGAGGAAAAAATGGAAAAATTAGTAATCAAAGCCGTTCCCAGGGAGGAAAAGGGTAAGGAAAAGGTCAAAAAGGCCAGGGCAAGGGGATTAATTCCTGCAGTCATCTACGGGAAGGGATTGGAAGAAAGTCGGCTCCTGTATATAGACCAGAAGGAATTTTCCACGAAAATTTTCAGGAGCGACATAAAAGGGCTTATTTTACAAATTGAAGTAAACGGTGACAGTTATAATGCCATTTTGAAGGAAATCCAGTATCACCCTGTAACCTACGAGCCCCTTCATATTGATTTTCAGGCCATAAGGATGGACCAGCCCGTGGAGGTTACCGTGGCAGTGAAGCTGGTGGGAGAGCCTGTGGGAATAAAAAAGGGAGGAATGCTTGAATTTGAAACCAGGGAACTGGAAATCAAGGCCCTCCCCGACGCTATCCCTGAGGCCATAGAAGTCGACGTCTCCGGCCTGGATATAGGATATTTCGTGAAGGTAAAGGATATAACCCCTCCGCCGGGGGTGGAAATTCTTGAGGACCCTGAAACCGTCATAGCCTTAGTCACCGCAGAGATGGAAGAGGAAGAAGCTGCCCCCGAAGAAGAGGAAGCCGCAGAACCTGAAGTTATAGGAAAAGGCAAGGAGGAAGGAGAAGGGGAGGAGAAAAAGGAGGAAGAGGAGAAGTAGTGTGGATTTTTGTGGGGCTGGGAAACCCTGGCAGGGCCTATCGTCGCACCAGGCATAATGCAGGATGGCTTACCGTGGAGCTCTTCTCTGAGAAAAAGGGACTTTCATGGTTTGGCAGAGACTCATTTGTATACGCCATGGGTGGTGATTTCGTTCTAATAAAACCCGTTACCTTCATGAACCTGAGCGGAAAGGCGGTGAGGCAGGCCTTTCATCTCTGGGGAACGGATCGGGAGAAATTAGTGGTGCTTCACGACGACATTGACCTGCCCTTGGGGAAAATAAAGCTTAAATTAGGGGGAGGAACCGGGGGCCACCGGGGACTGGAGTCGGTAATGGAAGAGATGGGAACCTCCCTTTTCGGAAGGCTCCGCATGGGAATAAACATAGGATTCAAACCTGCCAACCTGGCGAATTTCGTTCTCCAGGAATTTTCGGACCAGGAGATGGAGACCTTCCTCTGTTCGGCGGAGAGGGCCTGCCAGGCCATGGAGCTCCTCATGGAAAAGGGATGGGAAAAAGCCATGAACGAAATAAACGGAATGGCTCCTTGCTCCTTCCAGGACGAAGGGGCTAAAAACCGAAAGGAGGTGTAAGAATGGAAATCAGGGAGTATGAAACCGTCTATGTAATTGCTCCCAACCTATCCGACGAGGAAACCCAGGCGGTAATGGACCGCTACAGGGAAATTGTGGAGGCCAATCAGGGCAAGGATGTGGAAGTGGAGGTCATGGGAAAGAGGAAGCTGGCCTACGAAATTCAGAAGTTCAACGAGGGATTTTATGTAATTCTCCGTTACAAAACAGAAGGGGGAACCAATACTGTGGCCGAGCTTGAAAGGAGAATGAGAAACGACGAGAAGATTATCCGCTTTCTTACTGTCCGCCTGGACAAAGAGCTTAAAAAACCAAGGAAACTGGAGGAAAAGTGGAAGAAAAAAAGGTCAAAACTGGAGGGAAAAATGGAATCTGAAAAGGAGGGAGGTGAACAATGAGGGAATCCAGACCCAGCTCCCCAAGAAGGTTTCCGGTAAGGAAAAAATACTGCAGGTTCTGTGCTGAGAAAATAGCATATATTGACTACAAAAACCCCGAGTTGCTGTCCCGGTTCATAACCGAGACGGGCAAAATCCTGCCCAGAAGGGTAACTGGAACCTGTCACTATCACCAGAGGCAGCTCACCAGGGCCATAAAGAGGGCAAGGATACTGGCCCTTCTTCCATTCACCGTGAGATAAGGAGGAGGCCATGAAGATAATCCTCAGGGAAGATGTAGAAAGGCTCGGCAGAAAGGGAGACATAGTTACCGTAAAGGACGGTTATGCCCGGAATTACCTTATCCCCAGGGGATTGGCCCTTCCTGTGACCCGGGGTAACATAAAGATGATCGAGGAGGAAAAGCGCAGGCTGCTCCGCCAGAGGGAAAAGGAGGCGAAAACTGCCCAGGAACTGGCTGATAAACTCTCTCAGTTGGAACTTGTGATATACAAAAAAGCCGGGGAAAACGATGTTCTCTACGGCTCTGTTACCGCTGCAGAACTGGCTGAGGCCCTTAAGGAAAAGGGCTTTGATATAGACAGAAAGAACATAATTCTGGAAGAACCCATAAAGAGGCTCGGAGTTCATTACTTTGAGGTGAGGGTTCACCACGATGTAAAGGCCAGGGTAAGGGTGGTGGTTAAGAAGGAAGAAGGGGAAGCTTGATGTGACCATAAACCTCCCTCACAGCCCGGAAGCGGAAAGGGCCCTTCTCGGCTCCATTTTAGTGGACAATACCAATCTGGACAGGGTTCTTTCCGTCCTTGGGGAGGAACATTTTTACTTGGAGGCCCACAGGATAATACTGAGGGAGATGCAGGAACTTTACCAGAAGGGCGAATTTGACCTTCTGGTCCTTACCGAATCCCTTAAAAGGAAGAACCTCCTTTCCAAGGTGGGAGGGGCCCAATATGTGGCCTCCTTGGTGGACGGAGTGTTGGAAGGTCAGGACCCGGGTCCCTACATAGAGATTGTCCTGGAGGATTATAAAAAAAGAAAGGTCATAGAGGAAATAGAAAGGGTAAAGGAAAGGATAGGCACCGATTTAGAGAGCGCAGACCTGATAATAAACGAGCTTCAGGAAAGGCTATTTACAATTTCCGGGGAAAAACCCCAGGGTTTCATTCACATAGAGGAGGCTACCGATGAAGCCTTAGAATTCGCTGAGGCCGCAAAAAACAGCACCAGCGCCATAACAGGGGTAAGGACCGGGCTCAGCGATCTGGACCACATGACCACCGGATTTCACAAGGGCGAGCTCATCGTCATAGCGGGAAGACCGGGAACTGGAAAAACCGCCCTTGCCCTTACCATAGCCCTCAACGCAGCCACCAGGACCGGAAACAACCCAAATCCCGTTCCAGTGGCCTTTTTCTCCTTGGAAATGTCCAAACTTCAGCTGGGCCTTAGAATGCTATCCATAAAGTCTCAAATACCCATGGAAAGGATAAGGAGCGGAAGCATAGACCAGAAGGACATGGAAAAGCTGGTTAGAATCCAGGCTGAAATATCGCATCTGCCCATATATGTGGATACCACCCCGGCGCTCACTACTGCTGAACTTCTGGCCAGGGCCAGGAGAATAAAAAAGGAAAAAAACATCGGCCTTGTCATAGTGGATTACCTACAATTAATGAAAGCACCCGGGGCAAGGGATAACAGGGTTATGGAGGTAAGCCTAATATCCAGCAGCCTGAAGGAACTGGCCAAGAGATTGGATGTGCCGGTGATAGCCCTGAGCCAGCTAAACAGGGAACCGGAAAAACGCCACTCCCTTCCCAGGCCCAGGCTTTCTGACCTTCGCGAAAGCGGAACCATCGAACAGGACGCCGACACGGTCCTTCTCCTTTACCGGGACGAATTTTACGACGATCAACCCACCGATGCCAACAGGAACATAACCGAAGTAATAGTGGCCAAGCAGAGGAGCGGACCCCAGGGAAAGACGGTTCTTCTTCTGTTCAAATCCGAACTCACCCTTTTTGTAAATCTGGCCGATGAGGCCAAGCACCGCTACTGGGAATACATGGAAAATGTGAGGGAAAGCAAGTTCAGGAGGAAAAGAAAAACCCAGGGATGAGACCAACCACAGCTCACATAGACCTTAAAAACCTGAGGGAAAACATAAAAAAACTGAGGGAGCTTTCCAGGGCTCCCAGGCTCATGGCAGTGGTGAAGGCTCAGGCCTATGGGCACGGAGGATTGAGGGTAGCCGAGGCCAGCGAGGACATGGTGGATTATTTTGGGGTGGCCACGGTCCGGGAAGGAATTGAGCTCAGAAGGGGAGGTATAAAAAAACCCATCGCGGTTTTAGGGGGCTTTTTCCCAGGGGAGGAAGATGCGATAGTTCAGTACGGCCTTGAGCCTGCCATTTATTCCCTGGAACAGTTGAGGAGGCTTTCCCTCTTAGGAAAAAGGAGGGGAAAACCCATCAAAGCCCATCTTAAGATAGACACCGGACTTGGAAGACTGGGGTTTTACTGGAAGAAGCCAAATTTTCCCTGGTTAGCCGGAGTGGAACTGGTCTCCGCCTTTACCACCCTGGCGGCGGCAGACAACCAGGGGATTCCCACCGCACAGGAACAGCATCAAAGGATGCTCCACGCTTCTGCCCTGCTGGGCCTTAGGGAAAGGGGGATCTTAATTTCCATTGCCAATTCCGCAGGGGTGGTCCTCCATCCAGAGCTCCACGAGGACATGGTAAGGCCCGGAATTCTCCTTTACGGGGTTCCCCCCTATCCCGGGACTTTAGATGATTTCAAACCGGTAATGAGCGTGAAAACCATTATTATAAACCTCAAGGAGGTTTCAGAGGGAACTCCCTTAGGATACGGGGGAAGTTTCATCACAAAAAGAAAGAGCCTGATAGCCACCCTGCCCATGGGATATTACGACGGAGTTTTCCGCTCCCTTTCCAACCGGGGATGGATGTGGGTGAAAGGGAAAAGGGCCCCTATAGTGGGCAAGGTAAGCATGGACCTCACCCTTCTTGATGTTACCGACATAAATGGGGTAAAAACAGGAGACGAGGTAATTTTCTTCTCCGACCAGAAGCAAATATGGGAGGTAGCAGAGGCCGCTGGGACCATCCCCTACGAGGTGCTGTGCAGGATAGGGGAAAGGGTCCTCAGAATTTATCATGATTAAAGCCTTCGTAGACGAGTTAGGAACGGTGGTTCTCACCGGCGCCAGGGCAATGGTAAGCCTTTTAAGGGGAGAAGGGGACTGGAGGGAAATCCTCAGGCAGATGGAGGTCATCGGGGTGGAAAGCGTGCCGGTTCTGGCCCTTACCTCGGTTTTCGCTGGAATGGTTCTGGCCCTCAACACTTACATAGGGTTTTCCAGGTTCGGAGCCGGGCAGTATACGGGTTCAGTGGTGGGGGTGGCCCTGGCCAAGGAATTGGTCCCGGTCCTTGCCGGGATAGTAATCGCAGGAAGGGTTGGGGCTGCCATGGCTGCGGAGCTGGGAACCATGAAGGTAACCGAGCAGATAGACGCCCTCTACACCCTCAATGCAGAGCCCATTTCCTACTTGGTGCTTCCCAGACTGGTTGCCTCAACCATAATGCTCCCTGTGCTGGTTCTTCTGGGAATAGGGGTGGCCCATTTAGGGGCATATTTAGTGGCCGTGGGACTTATGGGGGTAAATCCGAAACTTTACAATTACTACCTTTTCCTCTACATGGAACCCTGGGACATAGCCACAGGACTCATAAAGGCCACCAGTTTCGGAGTAATAATAGCCTTAGTGGGCTGCCATAAGGGTCTTCAGGCCGAAGGAGGAGCCGAGGGGGTGGGAAAGGCTACCACTTCAGCGGTGGTTCACTCCTCCATCATCATACTGATCGTTGACTTCATATGGGGAAAAATACTTCCATGGACCCTGAGATTCTAATAGAAATAGAGGGGCTTAAGAAATCCTTCGGAGAAAACAGGGTTCTTGACGGGGTGAATCTGAAAATAAGAGAGGGGGAAATTTACATCGTCCTGGGAAGAAGCGGGGCAGGCAAAAGCGTGCTTCTTAAAAACATGGTGGGCCTCTTAAAGCCCGACGGAGGCCGAATACTCTACAGGGGCAGGGACCTGGTAAAGGCAGGGGACGATGAATGGAAAAGGGTAAGGAGGGATTTCGCCGTGGTTTTTCAGCAGGGAGCCCTCTTTGATTCTCTAAATGTGGGGGAAAATGTAGCCTTCGGGCTCAGGAGAATGACGGGAATGAAGGAGGATGAGATAAGGGAAAGGGTAAGACAAGCCCTGAGCCTTGTGGGTCTGGAGGGCATAGAGAACCTCAGAATTTCTCAGCTTAGCGGGGGCATGAAAAAAAGGGTGGCCATAGCCAGGGCCATTGCATTGAGCCCAAAGGTAATATTCTACGATGAGCCTACCACAGGGCTTGATCCCATAATGTCCGCCACCATCTCCCAGCTTATCCTAAGAATGAACAGGCAGTTGGGCTCAACCACCTTCATAATAACCCACGACCTTAAACTGGCCTTCAGCGTGGGATACACCTTAGCCATGCTTCACGATGGTAAAATTATTTTAGAGGCCGGGGTTGAGGAATTCAGGAAATCTTCCCATCCCGTGGTCAGAAAATTCGTGGAGGGAATACCCGATTGAGAACAGAAACCAAAATAGGTCTTTTAATTCTGGCTGCCTTAGCGGTGCTTTTCTACTTCCTGGTGAAAATGGGGAATTTATCCTCGCTTTTTGAACCCAAGGGTTACGAAATAAGCGCCTACTTTCAGAGTATAGCAGGGCTGGAGGAGAGATCACCGGTCCGTCTTGCCGGGGTAAAAATAGGTTATGTGGAGAAAATAAAACTTGACCGGGGAAAGGCCTTAGTGGTCATGAAAATCTACCAGCCATACAAGATAAGAAAGGGCTCCAAGGCAGCGGTTACCTCCATGGGAATAATGGGGGAGAAATACATAGAGATTTTTCCAGGGGAAGGGCCGGATTTTCTGAAGCCCGGAGAAAGAATTGAGGGCATTCCGCCCCTTTCCATTGATCAGCTGGGGGCCATGTTCTATTCCATAGCCCAGGATGTGAAGAAAATGAGCAGAACCTTCAGTGATGTAATTGGTGGGGAGAAGGGAAAGGCCAGCCTGAACACCATCCTCCAGAATCTGGACAGAATAACCACCGAGCTCGACAGAATGCTCCGGCTCAACCAGGGAAACATAACCGCAGCATCCAAGGAGCTTCTATCAGCTCTGCGGGAGATGAAAAGGGCTATAATGGAATTTTCCTCAGCCTCCAGACAGGTGGCCTCTCTTTCCTCCTCCCTCAATTCCAGGACGGAAAAATTTGACCGGGCCATGGAGGAGGCAACCAGGGCTGCCCGGAGGATTTCGGAACTTGCCGGAAAAATTCAAGGGGAGCTGGAGGAAATTGATAGGGGTTCCCTGGGACAGACCCTGAGGGACAGGGAAATTTACGAAAAAACCAAGGAAATTCTTGACAACACTTCGGAGGCAGTAAAGAAAATAAACCGTAAAATGTCCCTATCGGTTTCCCCTTACCTTTTTTATTCCTCGGAGGGAACAGGAAAGGCCGGGGTAAAGCTCATCCACGGAAACTCATGGCTTTCGGCGGGCATTACAAACACCGACGGGGAAACCTCCTATGACCTGGTTTTCGGAAGGAACTTCGGCCCCCTTTCCCTTTCGGCTGGAATGATAGAAGGGGGCTTTGGCCTGAGGGGAATCCTTCGCTCTAAGAAGGGGCTCCTCTTAGGGGCTGAAGCATACAGGCCCCATACCTGGAACTACCGTCTGCTCTTCGGGTTGGAGAAAAGGGGTCTTCTTTTCTTCGGGGGTTACGGGAGCCGAAAATCCCTCATTTTCGGCATAGCCTACGGTTATTGAGCTCAGTGCAGGAAAAATCCCAGGAATAGCCTCCAGCGGGGAAGACGAAGGAGCGTGAATTCCTCGC
>JALXBI010000019.1:240-2472 GCA_026991555.1 Candidatus Aminicenantota bacterium | reverse complement strand
GGAGCCGGAGGTTAATGTGGGTGTTGAATACATAGACGAATTCTTCTATGTTTATTTTGAAAAGCTCCCTGGGTGGGGAGGGCTTCCTGTTGGGGTCAGCGGAAAATTGGTGGCCCTTCTTTCAGGGGGTATTGATTCTCCGGTGGCTGCTTTCCTGATGATGAAGAGGGGGGCGGAACTCATCCTCCTTCATTTCCAGAGGGAGCCCATCCAGGACAGAATTGGTGAAATCCACAAAGCCCTTTCCTACTTTGCTGCGGGAAGGGAGCCGGAACTTGTGGTTATGGACCTGGGAAAGGTCAGCAGGTTTTACAGCGCTGCCAGGCGGAGGGACGAAACCCATCGTTATATGTGCGTTTTGTGCAAGCACATGATGCTGAAGACCGCTGAAAAACTGGCCTTCAAAAAGGGGGCCTTAGGAATAGTTACCGGAGACAGCCTTGCCCAGGTGGCCTCACAGACCCTTGAGAACTTAGCAGCCCAGAGATACGGTCTTAAACTCCCTGTTTACTCACCCCTCATTGGTCTTGATAAAACCGAAATCATCGCCATAGCTAAGAAAATAGGAACATATCAACCATCCATAGAACACAGGGAGAGGCCCTGTCCCCTCCATCCTCACCCCGTAACCCGGGCAAGGATGGATAAGTTCTTTAAGCTCTGGGACGAAGTGGTGGAAAAGACGGGGTTTCTGCCCTGGGAAAGGTTTTTCGGGAAAAAATAAAGGAGGAGCCATGGGCAAATTTCCCCCTACCTTCTGGGCAGCCAACACCGTGGAGCTCTTTGAAAGGGCTGCCTATTATGCTGTAGCTTCCTTCGTGGTTATCTACTTCCACGAAGTTCTCGGAATGAGCCCAACCTTTTCCACCTTTTTAAACGGAACCATCCTCTGGGGATTGATTTACTTCCTTCCCCCCTTAAGCGGAACCTTAGCGGATAAATTCGGTTTTAAAAAATCCCTTTCTGTGACCTTTGTTCTTCTTTTCCTGGGTTATTTGATAGTGGGAACGGTTAAAAAATTCTGGCCTTCCCTTACAGGAACTCCTAACCCTGATTATACCCTTCCCATAGTGGTGGGAATAGTTCTTATAGGAATCGGTGGTTCCTTCGTAAAGCCCTGTATCTCCGGGACGGTGCAGAAAACCTCGGGGGTGAATGCTGCCTTAGGTTTTGCCATTTTCTATATGACCATCAATGTGGGTTCCATGATGGGGAGAATAGTCTCCTATTTCGTCAGGGTGAAATACGGAATTCCCGCCATATTCTCCTATGTGGCAACAGCCTTTGCCTTACTGGGGCTCATGGTCATATTTTTCCTCTACCGGGAACCACAGTACCAGGAAGGGGAAGAAGGAAAATACAAACCCAAAACCCTTGGGGAAGCCATTGTCGGAATGTTTACTGTTCTTAAAAACCTGAAATTCGTTTTCTTCTTAGTGGTTATCGGACTTTTCTGGATTATCTATGTTCAGATATACAACCTCATCCCCCTTTTCCTTCGCAAAATTGACAGAAATGCCCCTGTTGAGCTTTACACTCTGGTGAATCCTGTTTCCATAGTTTTCCTTCAGCTTCTCATAGCAAAGCTTTCCAAGAAATGGTCCTCCCTCAAATCCATAATGGTGGGCATAGGGATAACCATTGCGGGGATGCTGGTAAATACCATCCCTTTCCTTTTCTCCATGGACCCATCAAAGCCATTGAGCCTGGGAATAATTAACCTTCCCTTGGCTGGAGCCTTCATGCTCCTTTCCATATTTTCCATGGCCCTTGGCGAAATGTTCGCCTCCCCCAGGATATACCAGTACATCGGAGCCATTGCCCCCAAGGGACAGGAAGGTCTTTTCCTGGGTTATGCAAACCTTCCCTTGGCCTTAGGAACCATAGTTGGCGCTCCCCTTGGAGGGATGCTCTTTGAAAAATTCATTGAAGCTCCCCTGAAGGCAGGCCTGGGAATGAGGGCCGGGATAATGTGGGCCATAGTGGCCCTTATGGGGGTATTTTCCCTGCTGGGAGTTTTCATCTACGACAACCTCCTTGTGGAAAGGAGCTAAACAAAACCTCCATTGAGTCCCCTCGGGAGATATTTTAGGGACAGACCCCTTTGTGGTATAATTCCCCCATGGCCAGAGTCGCCCGCACATACATCAAATTCCCCTCCGCCCACTACCACATCTTCACCCACCTCGCCGACGAACTGCCCTACCTTCTCCCCTCGGAAAAAGAACATCT
>JALXBI010000019.1:0-230 GCA_026991555.1 Candidatus Aminicenantota bacterium | reverse complement strand
GACCTCCCTCTTCAACCTCTCCCTCCTTGCCTACGCCATCATGGGAAACCACATCCACCTTGTAGTAAAAACCCACCCAGAGGATCAACTAACCGACCAGGAGGCCCTTCGCCGTGCCCTTGCCCTCTACAGCAACCCTGCCGTTGTCCTTTCCCGCCCCAGCTCCTACTGGAGGAGTCGCCTTTCTGACATATCCTTTTTCGCCAAGGAGCTTTTTCAGCGCTTCGCTC
>JALXBI010000018.1 GCA_026991555.1 Candidatus Aminicenantota bacterium | reverse complement strand
TGGGGTGAGCATGGGGAGTTCGTCCTGGATGTGGGAGATGAGGTGGTAGTAGGAGAGGGAGGAGGTTTTGATGTAGGCTCTGGCGATGCGACTCATGGGGAAATTATAGCAAATCGGACCTGTCCCGGAAAACATTTAGATGGGAATTTAACACCTTATTCCGTCCGTTGTATACTTCCCCTATGAGTCCAATGATTCTAAAAGGGCTTATCATACTGACAATTATAGGAGTTTTGTGGATAAGCGAAGTCATACCCCTGAGTATAACCAGTTTACTGGTCCCTGTCCTTGCTGTAGCCATGGGGGTTTCCAACGTGAAGGAAGCTCTTTCCCCCTTCGCCCACCCCATAATCTTCCTCTTCATGGGCGGTTTCACCTTGGCCGGTGCCCTTCACAAATACGAAATTGACGCCTGGATAGCCCAGAGGATGCTTTCCTTAGCAGGGGGAAGGTTCCGCCTGAGCGTCCTTTTTCTCATGTATGCCACAGCGCTTCTTTCCATGTGGATAAGCAATACTGCCACCACCGCCATGATGCTTCCCATAGCCCTGGGAATCTCCCCCACCCCCTATGTTCTTCTGTCAGTAGCCTATGCAGCCAGCATTGGAGGGGTGGGAACCCTGGTGGGAAGTCCTCCTAACGGTATAACCGCAGGAATTTTGAACATATCCTTCGGCCAGTGGACCCGGATTGGTTTTCCCCTTTCCATGGTTTCCATTTTTGTGGCCTACATAATACTTACCCTCTACTTCAAACCTCCCAAAAAAGTTTTAAAAACCGAAGAAAGAAAGATAAAACTGGAGGGAAAGGCCTACGTTACAGTGCTTATTTTTCTCATAACTGCTTTCTTCTGGATAGGAGGATTCGTCCACGAAGGAATTGTAGCCATAGGGGCCATAATCCTTCTCTCCATAGCCGGCATAATGGACACCAATGAATTCAAGGCATGGGTTAACTGGCCTGTGCTTCTGCTCTTCGGCGGTGGAATAAGTTTGAGCCATGTTCTTTCCACCACCGGAGCCAGTAAATATCTGGCGCATTCCTTAGTGGAGCTCCTGGGAAATTCTCCCTTAATCCTCTATGTTTTTGTCATGGTGCTCTTTTCCTTAGCCTTCACCGAACTCACCAGCAACACCGCCACCGCAGCCATAATCATACCCATTCTGGTTTCCGTGGCCGGCCAGCTGGGTGCCTCCCCCATGGCCCTGGCCCTGCCTGCGGGATTTGCAGTCTCCTTTGCCTTCATGCTTCCGGTGGCCACTCCTCCCAATGCCTTAGTTTATGCCACAGGGGTAATCAAGCAGAAAACCATGATTAAGGTGGGAGGAATCCTGGAAATTACCTTTGCAGTTATCATAACCCTGGTTTTCACCCTTTTAATAAGTTAGAAAGTTTGAACCGGGGAGGATTTTTTGATAGAAATAGAACTATGAAAGAAGATATAACCCACATAACGGCCTTTTTTAAAGAGGGGGAGATAGAGACAAAGGATAAGCTCCTTGATAGTTTCCTCAGGGAATGCGAGGAGAAGGCTCTTTTGCCGGTGCTTTTTGAATGGGAAATGCTCATAAGATCAGTTTTACTTTTCCCGGTGATTAACTTCCACCTTCTTTCCGAGGATATTAAATCCTCCCTTATAAGGAAAAATTTTCATCCGGAACTGGAATCCTTAGAAGACGCCGTAAGAAGGGAAGCCCTGCTTTCTATTCGTTTGGAGAACCGCAATACCGAATTTTATTCCGAGTTTGAGGACTTCATAGAGGAATATTTTATGAGGAAATACGGGGTAATGACCTTGGAGCTTTCCCGCAAGGGGAAAAGGGACTACTGGATTATGGTTTCTCAGATAACCGAACTATTTTTGGACTGGAGACATGTGCTTTCCAGGGTCAAAGAGGCTCCGGAGATTCCTTACATAGTTTTCTTCTCTACCACCAGGAGGATAGTGCGGGAACTCAGAAGAATACCCCTTATGGATTCCTACCTGAAGAAGAGGTTCAAGAGGCCCTTGGACAGGATATCCGTTCCAGAAATAAAGGAGACCATTTCCTCCATAAAGGAAAGAACAGAAAGGAGAAGGGTTGCCCTGGTATTCCTGATGATTTCAAAGCTTATAAAGTATCTGGATTATCTTGAGAACCTGCTCCGCCAGGATAAAATCCCGGGCAGATATTATCCCATACTAATCCTCATAAAATATGATTTCGCCCTTTTGATAAAGGTGCTGCAGACCAACAGAAAAACCATTCCACGGCTTAAACCTATAATGGAAAAACTTCTTACCTCTCTGGAGGCTGAATACAGGAAGGTATTCTTTGGGGAACTTCTTAATATAAGTTTTCTCTCCCTGCCGGAGCGCCTGAGGGAAAAATTAGCCAATTCCGTATTCCTTCTGAAATCCCTGCTAAAGGATGTAACGGTAAACCTGGTGAGCTTTTACAAGAAGGGGGTGGAGGAGAAAAAACTCTTCCCCTCCCATATTGGCAGAAAGGAACAGACGGAGATGCTTCTCAAAAATCTGGATGCAGCCCTTTTCCAGCTTGAGTTTCTCCTTTCCAAGGGCAAGGTGGAAAGGTTTGAGGCTGAGGAAATAATCTCTGAACTGGAAAGGAAGGTGGTGCATCTTCTCCTTTACAAGGACTGGGAGACCCTTGAAAAGGCCTTTGCTGACATAAGGAAGGCCACCACAAGCCGGGAAATTTTCATTAAATTATCAAACCTGAAGAACCTCCTGCTTTACATAAAAGAGGAAGTAAAGAAAAGGGGAATTAATAAAGAACTTTCAGGAGAAAAAGCCCCTGGGGAGGGGCAGTAGGTCCCGCCAGGTTCCTGTCCTTTGCATCAAGAATTTCCTTGAATTCCAGAGGGGTGATTTTCCCCTTTCCCACCTCTATCAAGGTTCCCACCATTATCCTTACCATGTATTTTAGAAAACCACTTCCCCTAACCCTGAAGTAATAAATCCCTCCTTTTTTTCGTATCTTAAAACTGGTTATTTTCCGGACCTTGTCCTTTTTGGCACCTTCAGAGGTAAAGGAAGAAAAATCCTTTTCTCCCACCAGGAAGGAGGCCGCCTCCCTCATGGCCTCTATGTTCAGGGATGGACCTCTAACATGGGCAGTGTACCTCTGGAGAAATGGAGATATAACCTCTCCGTTAAACACTCTGTATTCGTAGACCTTCCCCTTGGAGTGAAACCTGGCGTTGAACTTATCCCCCACTATCTCGCATTTTATGATTCTTATGTCCGGAGGAAGAAGGGAGTTTATAGCCCTTTTCATGGAATCAGGAGGAATGGAAAGCCTGGTATGAAAATTCGCCACCTGACCCAGGGCATGAACTCCTGCATCGGTTCTTCCGGCCCCGTATAACTTGGGTTTTCTTTTAGTTATGATCTGAAGGGCCTTATGAATGGTCCCCTGAACCGTTCTCTGATCAGGTTGATACTGCCACCCTTTATATTCCGTTCCGTCGTAGGAAATTATGAGTTTATAATTTGCCAACTCCCATCTCCTTGAGAAGTTTTCCGAGATAGGCCCTTGCTATGGACAAATTGGCCCTATCGGATACGGAATAAATTTTATCAAGCCTGCTCAGGAAATCTCCGGTCATCTCCACAGGAAAGCTGGCCTTCCTTAACTCCTCTTCCGGGAAATAAAGGGGAGAGCCTCCTTCCCTCCAGCAAACCCAATCCCTGAGGAAAAGGAACAGGCTGTGGATAAAATCCCTTAAATCTTCCCTGGTTTTAACTCCCTGAAGGGGGCGTAGTTTCCTTTTCCCTGCAGTCTTTTTTCCCTCCCAGCTAAGGAGAAGGCACCGGGAAAGCACTGTGGGAAGAAGGGCGGAAGGGGAGGAGGTAAGGAGGAGAAAATATGTGCTGGAAGGAGGCTCCTCTAAGGTCTTTAAAAGAGCATTGGCGGCTTCGGGGGTAAAATGCTCCGCCCCCTCTATAACCACCAATCTTCTGGGGGCAGCGAAGGGCTTTAGTTTTATAACCTCAAGGAGCTCCCTTATCTGGGAAATTTTAATGCTTTTTCCTTCCGGGCGGATTCTGTAAATTTCCTCCCTCCATCCCTCCCCCTGGCATTGGTTCCCACAAAGCAAAGCCTTAGCAAAAAATTCCACCGCCTCCTCTCCCCCTCCCTCAAGGAGGATGGAGTGGTGAATTTTTCCCCTTTTTATAGCTTCCTCTATGTATTCCTTAGCGTCCAAAAATTACCTCCTTGAGGAATTTTCCGGTATGTGTAGGGGCCATGGCCACCTGTTCAGGGGTCCCGCATGCCACCACTTCCCCTCCTTCTTCCCCACCTTCAGGACCCAGGTCAATTATCCAGTCCGCGTTTTTTATAACATCCAGGTTATGCTCTATTATTATAACCGTGCTCCCCGAGTCCACCAACCGGTGAAGGACCTGAAGGAGTTTTTTCACATCGTGAAAATGGAGGCCCACCGTTGGCTCGTCCAGTATGTAAAGATTGGACTTAACATTCCTGGTAAGTTCCTTGGCTATTTTAACCCTCTGGGCTTCCCCTCCAGATAGGGTGGGGGAGGGTTGGCCGAGTTTTATGTAACCAAGACCTATGTCCTTGAGAACTTCAAGTCTCCTGGCCACCGGAGGAACATCCTTAAAAAGCTCATATGCTTCCTCCACGGTCATTTCAAGAACATCGTATATGCTTTTTCCCCGGAATTTCACCTCCAGAACCTCCCTTTTGTATCTTTTTCCACCGCATTCCCTGCATTTTACGAAAACATCGGGGAGAAAATGCATCCTTATTCTCACGGTTCCTGCCCCCTCGCATACAGGGCACCGCCCTTCCCTCAGGTTAAAACTGAATCTGGAATGGGAAAAACCCCTGCGTTTAGCCTCGGGAAGGGAGGAAAAAAGTTTTCTGATATAGGTAAAAGCCCCTATATAGGTGGCAGGATTTGACCTGGGGGTCTTACCGATGGGTCTCTGGTCCACCAGGACGGGCTCCCTGATATTCTCGCCCCCTTCTATTGCCTCAACCTCCACCTTTTCCCCTTTAAGACCCCTGTATAGGGTATCTATCACAAGGGAACTCTTTCCTGAACCGCTGACCCCGGTAACCACCACCATGACCCCCAAAGGTATGTCCACATCTATGTTTTTGAGATTGTGAACCCTTGCCTTTCTGATCTTTATGTATCCCCGGGGCTTTCTCCTTTCCTCTGGCATGGGAATTGATTCTTTTCCTGAGAGGTATTTCCCGGTAAGGGATTCGGGATTCTTTGCCACTTCTTCCACTGTCCCCTGAACCACTATCCAGCCCCCATTCTTTCCTCCCCCGGGCCCCAGGTCTAAGATGTAATCCCCTTCCCTTATGGTCATCTCGTCGTGCTCCACCACTATAACGGTGTTGCCGTGGTCCCTCAGCTGTTTTAGCATCTCCACCAGCCTCTTCTGGTCCTTAGGATGAAGACCGATGGAAGGCTCGTCCAGCACATAAAGGGCTCCCCTCAGGCGGAGTCCGAGCTGGCCCGCCAGCCTGACCCTCCTTGCCTCCCCTCCGGAGAGGCTGCTCAGGGAGCGGCCCAGAGTGAGATAGCCCACCCCCAGCTCCTCCATTATCCGGATCCTTTCCCTTATCTCGTTAAGGAGCTTTCTTCCCACTGGATTTTCCAGAAGCCCTTTTTGCTTCTCCAGGAATTCCCTTAGGGCCCTTACCGGCATTTCGCTGAGCTCCCCTATGTCGTATCCTGCAACCTTGAAGGCGAGGGCCTCTTTTCTGAGCCTTTTACCTCCACAGGCAGGACATTTTCTTCCGTTCACCTCCCCTATCCCCTGGCACACGGCACAGGCGCCATAGGGACTGTGAAATGAGAAGAGCCTTATGTCCGGCTCCGGCAGCGAGATTCCGCAATAGGGACAGTGAAGGGATGTGGAAAACAGGGTATCCCTTCCCTGGCTGGAAATCACCAGGGAGGGGGAGGATATTTCTAAGGCTGTTTTGATGGCCCTTTGAAGCCTTTTACCTTCCAGTTTTCCCTCATCCACCACCACTTCTATGTCGTGGAGAGAAGAGCGGACAAGTTTCATCTCAGGGTTTACCTCCAGGACCTCCCCGTCCACCCTGGCCCTGAGAAAACCCATTTTCAAAATCCTTCGAAAAACCTCCCGGTGTTCCCCCTTTTTTCTCCTTACCAGGGGAGCAAGGACCTGAATTTTCTCCCCGGAAAATCTCCTTTCCACCGCCTCAACTATGGCCTCAGGGGAAAGGGCCTGTAGCTCCCTTCCGCAGGAGGGACAGTAAGGGGTGGAGAGCCTGGCAAAAAGAAGGCGAAGGTAATGGTAAATTTCGGTGACAGTTCCCACGGTGGAAAGGGGGGTAGGAGCTATGCTCCTCTGGTCCACGGCCACCCCTGCCCTGAGGCCCTTTATTTCCTCCACCTCCGGCCTGTTAACCTTTTCCAGAAACCTCCTGGCATAAGGGGAAAGAACCTCCAAAAACTTCATCTGGGCCTGCTGGAATATGGTGTCAAAGGCCAGGGAACTTTTACCGCTGCCGCTCACCCCGGTTATGATTATAAGGCGATCATGGGGAAGGCGAAGGTTGAGGTTCTTCAGGTTGTGCTCCTTAGCTCCCCTTATGCTTAGATACTTCATTTACCCCGGAACAGGAGGTTCAGGACCAGAGTTAAAAGTAAACTCAGGAGTATGGATGTGCCCAGGGGAATGAAAATTACAAATCCCTTCTTTTTTATAAGGATGTCCCCAGGAAGCCTGGGAATGGAGGGTAGAATTATGAGTAAAAGCCCTATGATCAGAAAAATAGCCGAAAAAATTATGAAAAATATCCCTAACTGCCTCATTTTTTCTTGGCCGCCTCCCAGATCTCGTCCATATCCTTAAGGGAAAGCTCCCTGAGCTCCTTTCCTCTTTTTTCCGCCTCCTTTTCTATTTTCCCGAATCTCTCCCTGAATTTTCTGTTGGTTTTCTTAAGGGCAAGTTCAGGATTCACATTTAATTTTCGGGCTAAATTCGCCAGGGAGAAAAGAACATCTCCCATCTCCTCCTCTGTCCCTTCACCTTTTTTCACGGCTTCCCTGAGTTCGTTAATTTCCTCCTCTATTTTTTCAAAAACATCCTCCGCCTTTTCCCAGTCAAAACCCACCCTCGCGGCCCTCTCTCCTATAAGGTATGCCTCAAGAAGGGCAGGGGATGAAACCGGAACCCCATCCAGAAGTTTTTTCTTCTCCTTCTTCTTGAAACTATCCCAGTGTTCCAGAACCTCCTGGGCAGTTTCAAATTTCTCGCTTCCGAAGACATGGGGGTGTCGGGAAATCAATTTATCCCCTATGAATTTAGCCACATCTTCTATGGTAAATTGCCCCTTTTCCCTGGCAATCTGTGCCAGAAAAACCACCTGCAGGAGAAGGTCCCCCAGTTCCTCTTTTAGTTTTTCCGGATTACCCTCTTCAATGGCATCCACCACCTCGTAGGTCTCCTCCAGAAGGTATTTCACCAGGCTCTTTTCGGTCTGTTTCCTGTCCCAGGGGCATCCATCCGGAGCCCGGAGCTTCGCCATTATCTCCACGAGCCGGCAGAAAGAAGGACAATCTTTGTTTTCCATAACGGTAATTATTATAATTTAAACTATGGAGAAGAAGGAAGTTATCCCTCCCCTTGAGTTCTCATCCTTGGTCATGCCCTTTTACGCCAGGGCCATAGAGGCCATTGAAAACGGGGAGATGTCATTAGCGGTGCGACTCATGGAATTAATAGACCTTCTTATGGAAAAAACTAAGGGGAACCTTACCGAAGAGGAACGGGAATTCATAACTTCCACAGCTGCCAGTTTAAAAATACTTTATCTGAAGAAAACCGGCGGGGAAAAATGAAGGAAAAATTAATTTTATTTCTGAGCCTTAGCCTCCTCATCTGGGGAACAGGGATAAAGGATACTGCCAGGAGAATGGGCTATTTTTACCGAACTGGCAACACTGCAGCCCTTGAGAAGGAAAAGGAGCACCTCAACCTTATTTTAAGGGACAGGGGAAGAACCCAAACCCGATGGCCCTCGGAGTTCATGCTTTCTACAGCGGTGAAGCGCCGTGACTTGAAAACCCTTTATTATCTCAATTCAATAGATGGGGAAAATTACAAAATTTCCTCTGAGATGGGCCATATCCTTATTCTTCAGGGCCATGTGTTAAAAGGGCTTTCTTTCCTTATAAAGGCCGCTTCCTCCTTCACATCCTCTCCGGAAGGACTTTATTATTCAGTTTATTTCTTTTCAAAGTTGATACCCCTATCCTTTATTATAATCCTGTTCTTTCTGTCCCTGAGCCTTATTTTTAAGTATTCGCCGCTTCTTCACCATGATCTGAGAGAAACCTGGGAGGGAAGGATCCCACCCCTCCTCCTTTACTTAGCCCTGATATTTCTCCCTGCTGTTCTGTTTCCAGGGTGGGGTTATTTACTTTTCTTTATCCCCGCCATCTTCACCCTTTATGCAGAAGAAAATTATTCCTCCTTTCTTCTCATCGTTCTTCTGGTTTTCACAGTTCTGGCTTCCCTCCTGCCCTCCACGGGAAAACCCAAATTTTCGGAGACCTACAGAATTATGTCCAGGCTTTATTACTATGATGAGGACGCGGATACCCTTAGGAAAGGGGAGCAAATCCTGGCCAGCAAGTGGGACGATGATCTAGCCTATTATTTAGGCTACTCCTATCAAAGGCTGGGAAAGCTTTCAAAGGCTCTGGACTTTTACGAAAAAATCCTCAAGCACAATCCCATGCACGTGAAGGCGATGGTGGCCATGGCCAAAATAAGGTTCATGTCCCAGGAATATCCCATATGCCTTGATCTTTTGAGAAGAGCCTATGCCCGGAGCGATAATGTAATCCCCCTTTATGACCTTACCTACGCCTACGAAACCCTTGGCAACATGAATGAGGCTTCAAAATACTCTTCCCAGGGATTAAAGGAATTCGGTAAGAGATGGGAGAAGTTAAGGAGTCAGGAACCAGGCTTTAGGGATCTGGGGTGGAACTCCAAGGAAGTGTTTTGGAAGGCCTTCGGGAGGGATGTGGGAGATACTGGACTGCCCCCGGAAATTTTAGCCGCTTATTATCCCTTTATGAAACCTGCGATTACTTCCCCATTTCTTGTAGGCTTCTTAGTATTTCTCCTTGGCCTTTACCTTCTCAAGAAAATACCAGGAAATATTGGCAGCGCCCGATATTGTAAAGGTTGTGGGAAACCCATATGCGAGAGATGCTCCGAATACTATTACAAAGGCTATTGCGAGGATTGCATGAACATGATTCAGCTGACCCGGGGAGATATGTCTTCCTCCATGAGCATGGGGATAATAAAACAAAAGAGGAAATACGAGCTTTTCACAGAACGAATTCCCTCTTTTCTCGGTCTCCTCATCCCTGGCACGGAGCTTTTCGCTTCCGGGAAATTTGTAGGATGGGCCCTTTCCTTTGTGTTTGTGTTTTTTATGACCGCAGGGTTCATATCTGTATACCTTTCCCTTCCATTTTATCCCTACCTATTGCTGGGGGCTTTTATTTTCTATTTGGTTTCTCAGGTTTACATAGAGATTAAGGCCTGGAGGTAGGAAATGGGTAAGGATTCTATAAAGCTTGAGGGCCTTGATTTCACCGGGATACTTCAGACCTTAGGCATGCAGCAGGCCACTGGGACTCTGAGGGTGGACACTCAGGACGATACCCATTTTTTCATTTATCTGGATCAGGGGAGAATCGTAGGAGCAGACGCTTTTCCCAAGAGGGTAGACGAAAGACTGGGCAACATCCTGGTAATTCAGGGACACATAAACAGGGACCAGCTAATGAATGCCATAAAATTACAAAAGGCCACCAAGAGAAAACTCGGTCAAGTTCTGGTAAGATACGGTTTCGTAAACGAAGAGGTGGTGGAGCAAGCCCTTCGTCGGCAGATAATGAGGATTTTCTTCAAACTTTACACAACACCCATAAAAAAATATGTGTTTGATAATGCTGAGGCCTTGGATGAAGATAACAGGATGATCAGACCAATTCCCGTTGAAAATTTCCTTCTTGAAATAGCCACCATATTGGACGAGCTCCCCATGATAAGAAAGGAGATACCCTCCGAGGACATGGTTTTTGAGGTCTCGCCGGATTTTGATCCATCCAGGGTGGAAATAGTGGATTCGGAGGAGGAGGCGGAGGAGAACCCTTACAAACTCACAAATCTTGAATATCACCTTCTCAATCTCGTTGACGGGGTAACTCCAGTAGAAAGACTGCTCATGCAGAGCAGTGCCGACGAATTCCAGAGCCTTAAGGCCCTGTGGAGCCTCAGGAAAAAGGGATTTATTCAACCCACAAAGGAGGAAGAGGAAATACTTGAAGCCCTTGAGAAGGCGGAAAGAAGGGAGGAAAGGAAGTGGAAGTGGATATTTGCAGGGAGCGTCCTGGTTATTCTGCTTTCCGCTTTGGGCTTTATTGTGGGGAATTTCAGACCATTCTATACATACATTAAGGACCTCACCTCCTACTTCCTGCTCAAATAAATGGAAGTTTTCTTTTACCTGAAAAATTTTCCATCATCGGTAGTGACCATAGGGAATTTTGACGGCCTCCACCTGGGACATGTAAAAATCCTTAAAACCTCCAGGGATATGGCTCTGGCCAGAAGGGTTCCCTTAGTTGTGGTGACCTTCTGGCCCCATCCAGCAGAGGTGGTAAAAGGGAAAGCCGTGCTTCTTCAAACCCTCCCCCAGAGGCTGCGGTCTCTAAGCCATTTTGCCGAAGCCACTCTGGTATTGCCCTTTAATGAGTTCAGGAACATGTCCGCCCTGGACTTTCTTAGGAAGATTAGAGAAGAGTTAAATCCCATGGCGGTGCTGGTAGGGGAGGAGTTTCGTTTTGGGAAAAACAGGGCTGGGGATGCTTTACTGCTAAGAAATGTTCTAAAAGAATGGGGGATAGAAGGACTGGCCATAGGAAAACTGGAGGACCGCCAGGGAAAAATTTCCAGCTCAAGAATAAGAGAACTTCTCATGAGAGGCGAACTGGAAAAAGCCAACCTTCTCCTTTCAGAGCCCTACACAGTGGAAGGTATCAGAATCAAGGGGGAAGGGAGGGGCAAAAAACTCGGCTTTCCCACCCTCAATTTCAAGCCCGCAAATCCCATAGTTCCCCCCGGAATATTCGCCGGGCTTTTAAGGTTTCGGGAAAAGACTTATCCTGCTGCCATTTATGTGGGTTCAAAACCCACTTTCAGGGGAAGGGAAAGGGGAATAGAAGCACACCTTCTTGATAACGGGGCCAATGTCCCTGAAGGTGCCCGGGCAGGAATTGTTTTTCTCAAAAAAATAAGGAATGAAAAATCCTTTTCCAACGAAGGTGAGCTCAAAAAAGCCATAGCTAAGGATGTTAAAATCATCAGGGATTATTTCAGGGGGAAAAATTGAGGTTTTCCTATTCCCAGCCCTATTTTATCCCATTCCCTGGGTTCTTTGTGAGGGCCTCCCTGGTGGACAGCTTCGTGCTCCTGGACTCGGTTCAATTTCCCCGGGGCTTTACCTGGGTAAGAAGAAACCGCCTCAAGGGCAAGGACGGAGTTCTCTGGCTCAGCGTCCCCATAAAAAGAAAGGGGATGGGACTTCGCCCCATAAGGGAAGTGGAGATCTTTTACGGAGAAAACTGGATAAAAAAACACCTTCTCTCCATTAAGCATTCCTATCTTCACGCCCCATATTTTGAGGCCCTCTTCCCCGATGTGGAAAAAATATACCGGAAAACCCACGAAAAACTCCTTTACCTTAATCTTGAACTACTTCACCTGATAAGGGAGAAATTTTCCTTCAGGGATAATTTTATCCTCCAATCAAATTTGGGGGTAAAGGACAAAAAGGAAGCTCTGCTCCTTTCCTTAGCTGAGAAATTGGGGGCTGAGGAACTCCTTCTTAACAGGGAAGCAAAAGCCCATCTTGACCTTGATTTTCTCAAAAAAGAGGGCTTAAAAATCAGCCTCTTTGAATACCGTTCCCCTGTTTATCCTCAACTCTGGGGGGATTTCATTAAGGACCTTTCCTCCTTAGATATTCTTTTCAATCTGGGTCCGGCAGCAACCCCTCACATACTTAAATATCAAAAATCTACCTGAGACCCTTACCTGTGGTTGCAGGAACCAGCTGGTAGAATATAACCCCCTTCATGGTTCCGAGTTCCGAGGCTATTTCCTTTACCCTGCACGGATTCCCCCTGATAACCACCGCTTCAAGACAGTGTTCCTGGTCTATATGAACATGAAGGGTGGAGGTGATTTCCCGCAGATACTTGTGCTGATGGGAGGAAACCCTATCGGAAATTTCCCTCTTGCTGAGGTCGTAAACCAGAACCAGAACCCCTACCACTTCAGGAGAACCACAATCCCATTCCTCCTCAAGCACCAGTTTCTCCCTTATAAGATCGCGGATGGCTTCCGAACGGTTGTAATAACCTGTCCTTCTAAGATAGGAATCGAATCGCCTGAGGAGGGAAGAGGGCATGGAAACGCTGAATCTTTCGGTTTTTTCCATTTTTACTCCCATTCTATGGTGGCGGGTGGTTTAGAGGAGATATCCAGAACCACCCGATTTACTCCCTTGACCTCGTTGACGATTCTGCTGGAGACCCTGGTTAAAAATTCCCGGTCAGGAAGGTACCAGTCGGCGGTCATACCATCCACGCTTTTAACAAGCCTAAGGGCGATTACTTCCTCGTATGTTCTCTCGTCCCCCATAACCCCCACGGTTTTTACGGGGACCAGGACGGCAAAACCCTGCCAAAGTTCCTGGTAAATGCCGGCCCTTTTCATCTCCTCCTCAAGGATCTTGTCCGCCTCCCTCAATTTTCTCAGCCGCTCTTCTGTAACCTCACCAACGATCCTCACTGCCAGACCAGGTCCAGGGAAAGGATGACGCTCAATAAAATGGGGATCTATACCCAGCCTTCTGCCTATTTCCCGAACTTCATCTTTGAAAAGATCCCTAAGGGGTTCCAGAAGCTTAAGCTTCATCCTATCAGGAAGCCCCCCCACATTGTGGTGGCTTTTAATAACCGCTGCAGGCCCTTTCACTCCCGCTGATTCTATAACATCAGGATATGTAGTCCCCTGAGCTAAAAATTCTATACCACCGATTTTTTCGGCTTCCTCCTCAAAAATCTCCACGAAAATTTTCCCTATTATTTTCCTCTTTTCCTCAGGGTTCCTTATTCCCTGAAGAGCTTTTAAAAACCTCTTGGAAGCGTCAATACCCTTCACATTAAGGTGAAGTTTCTGGCGGAACATTTTCAGGTTTTCCTCAAACTCCCCCTTTCTCAGCAGCCCGTTATTTACGAAGATACAATAAAGATTTTCCCCGATGGCCCTGGAAATAAGAACCGCTGCCACGGTGGAATCCACCCCCCCGGAAAGGGCACAAATTACCCTACTGTTTCCAACTGTTTTCCTTATCTCCTCAACCTTCCTTTCTATAAAATCGCCCAGTTTCCAGTTTCTGGGAATACCGGAAATTTCCAGGAAATTTCTGAAAACCTCCATCCCGTTCTGGGTATGATGGACCTCAGGATGAAATTGAACCCCGAACCACAGTTTTTCCCTGTTCTCCATCACCGCTACAGGGGTATTTTCGGTCTTGGCTGTTACTTTGAAACCTTCTGGGGGCTCCCTCACCACATCCCCATGGCTCATCCACACCCTGGTTCCCACTCCCTTCAAAAGACCAGAAGGATCAAGGATTTTAAGGGAGGCAAAGCCGTATTCCCTGGCTCTGGCCCGGTCCACCTTCCCTCCCAGAATCTTCGCCATCAGTTGATGTCCATAACATATTCCCAGGACGGGCTTTCCTTCAAGTATGGACGGGTTTATGGTAGGAGCGTCCTTTTCGTAAACACTCCTGGGCCCTCCTGAAAGAATCAATGCCTCAGGTGCTACTTCCTTTATTACTCCTTCGGCAGAAAAATAGGGGACAATTTCAGAATAAACTCCCAGTTCCCTTATCCTTCGGGCAATTAGCTGAGTATATTGGGAGCCGAAGTCCAGTATTAATATTCCTCCCTTTCCCATAGGGAAAATTTAATATCCTTTTCTCCGTATGTCAACCAACTTTTAGGGACAGGTCCAATTTGTTATAATTCCCCCATGAGCCGAATTGCACGAATTTACATAAAAACAAACTCCCTCTCCTACTACCACCTCATCTCCCACCTTCAGGACGAACTTCCCATGCTAAAACCTTCAGAAAAAGAGAAACTTCTCTCCCTGCTCCAAAAACTCTCCCTCTCTTTCTTTGTAAAAATTCTTGCCTACGCCATCATGGGAAACCACTTTCATCTCCTGGTAAAACTCCAACCTCCTCCTGATAATCTTCCGGATGAAGAAATCCTCAGAAAAGCCCTACTCCTCTTCCGACCTTCCACAGTAACCTCACATTCCCCAGCCTGGTGGCGCCAGCGACTAACGGATATTTCCACTTTTATGAAAGAGCTCAATCAGAGGTTCAGTCAGTGGTATAACTTGCGCTACGGAAGGAAGGGACATTTCTTCCGCGACCGCTTTCGGAGTATAAGGATTCAAGACCAAAGGGCCAGTCTTGCCGTCTCCCTATACATTGACCTTAATCCTGTAAGGGCTGGTCTCAGCTCCACCATTGATGGATATCGCTGGACTTCTTATTCTTCCAGAAAAGCTGGTATGGGTAGCTGGTTGGCGCCTTTAAAAGAGGAGTTAGGATTTTCGCTGAGGGATTATTCTGAGGCTCTCCAAGAAATGGGGAAAATTGAAAAGGAGGGAAAAGGAAAGGTAAAAGAAGGGCAACGCCCCTTCCTTCTGCATGCATTTACTTATAGGGCAGAAGGGGTAGTTTATGGAGCTGAGGAATTCGTCCGTAGATTCTTGACCAGATTCTCATTTCGACGAAGGTATAAGTTTGTATACCAAGGAATGGTTTTAGCTTAGCATATTAGGAACAGGAACCCTGTTTATACGATTTAATGGGAGAAGACTGGGAAAAGAGGGCAAGGAAGAAATAATAAACGAAGGGTAAGGAATTCAGGGATTTTTCGTGAAAATGAAATTTGTTTTTTGCGGCTTTCTAATCAAAAAGACTGCAAATTTCAACGGAGATTTTGAGAAAAAGAAGAATGGGGATTTCTGGAAAAAAGAGGAGTATTTTTCGCGGAAGAAAAATACGGGAGGACTTGGGAAATTTTAAATTCGTAAATTCGGACCTGTCCCGAAGTTCACGAAGTTCATATTTTACGGACGAATTTTAATTCGGACCTGTCCCTAAAATTTCGAAAATTTGAAAGAAAATCAAAAACGAAAGGAAAAAATTATCTTCTAAAGTTTGTTCCTCCCTATCTTACGGGCGAGTTCTTCCCACGAAAATTTAATCACAATGGGTCTTCCGTGGGGACAAACCTGGTAATTTTCCAGTGAAAACAGGTCCTCTACAATCCTCTCCATTCGTTCCATGGAGAGAATTTCCCCCCGTTTCACCGAGGCCCTGCAGGCTATGGTGGCAAGAACCGGCTCCTTGCCACGAAGGGCATCGAGGAAAACCTCTTCCACCTTCTCTGCAGACACAATAGAAGGATGAGCCCTCAAAACCACCGTATCCCCTGATAGTTCCTCGTAGGAAAACCCAGCTGATTTCAGCTCTTCGCTTTTTTCCCTTAAAAGAATCATATCCTCCTGACTTAGGTCAACCACAGAAGGGATAAGCAAGGGTTGGGAGGGCACATCCCCCTTTTTCAACCTTTCATAGATGGCCCTTTCCATGGCATTATGCTGGTCAACGAGATAAAGCCCATCCTCCCTTTCCACCACGATAAATAAACCCCGGACCTGCCCCACAATGCGGTAATCCTTCTCCCTCGGAGAAGCGACAAAAAGATCGTGGGAGACAACCGAAGAATATTCCGGCGAAGAAAAGTCAGAAACAACCCCGGGAGATGTTTTCAGCACCCTCTCCTTCTCCTCCCCCTTTACCGCAACCTTAAAAAGGGAAAATATAGCAGTAGGCTCCCTGAACTTAACCTCCCTCTTGGAGGGATGGATGTTAACATCAAAACTGTCTTCTGGAGCCTCCAAGAAAATCACAGCTTCGGGCTGATTTGGGCTCTGAATTAAACCCGAATAGGCAGCCTTAAGGGCCCCATAAAACTCCTTATTGTAAACCGGCCTCTTATTGAGGAAAAAGAACTGGTTGGGCCTTGGTCTCCCCTTTCCAGGGGCTGAGGAATAACCGTAAATTCTCAACTGCCCATATTCCCCGCTAATCTCCCTCAGCCCCTTAAGAAATTCTCTCCCCATTACCTGGGCAATCCTTTCCCCCAGGCTGGAGGGAGGATAATTTCTCACTTCCCTTCCGTCCCTTATAAACACAAAATGAACTTCCGGATAACCCAGGGAATAGGTGGTGAAAACCCTGGTAATTTCCCTGAGGAGGGAAGAGGGCGACGATAAAAACTTCCTCCTTACCGGAAAATTATAGAATAAATCCCTCACTTCCACGGTAGTTCCCCGGGGATGGGGGAATTCCCTGACCGGACCAATTTCTCCTCCCTGACATTCCACGGTAAAGGAACCCTTCTCTGTTCCCGAAATGAGCCTTACCTTGCTCACTGCGCATATGCTGGCCAGGGCTTCGCCCCGAAAACCCAGAGTCCTTATTTTAAGCAAATCCGATTCCCGGTGAATCTTGCTGGTGGAATATCTGTCAAAGGCTAAGGGCATGTCCTCGGGTTCCATCCCCTCCCCATCGTCAAGCACCGAAATAAGCGAAAGCCCTGCCTCCTCAACCCTCAGCACTATTTTACTGGCGCTTGCATCTAAGGAATTCTCTATAAGCTCCTTAACCACAGAAGCGGGGTTTTCTATGACCTCCCCTGCAGCTATTTTGGCCTTAAGTTCTTCGGTTAGCCTGTGGATTTTCCCCATTTTTTTATTATACTTTACCGGATGAGGAAGTTCCTCCCCATTTTACTTATTCTTCTTTCCTATTGCTCCCCAAAATTCCAACCGGATAAGTTCTCTTTTCCCTTAGAAGAAGAATCCCACATAGAGCTCAAAGGGGTCCCTATTTATTTTGATGGGAAAAAATGCATAACCGATAAGGGCTGGTCAGCGGTAATCCAGGAGGAGAACGGAAAACTCAATTTGAAAATTTCCCGCAATTCAGCAGCTCCCAAAATTACCATCAAAAACTCCAACCCAAGGCTAAGGGTCGGTGAAGACGAGTATTACGGAACCCCGTATGGTTGGGTAATAAGGGAACGAAGGGGAAAGATAAAATGGAAAAGGAAAATCGGGGCCGCCGTCTTCGCCAGACCTGCCATATGGAAAAACTATCTCTTCGTCACCTCCCTTGACGGGCACATCTACGCCTTTAAAAGGAGCACCGGGGCTCTTCTGTGGATAGGCGAGCTCCCGGGACGGGGTAAATATCCCCCATTGGTAATAGACGAAATAGTAGTGGCTCCCTCCCTCTCAAATAAAATCAGGGGTTTCTTTCTCAACGGCAAAAAGGCCGGGGACTTCAAATTGGAGGGGGTGCTCAAATTTCCCCTTTACCAGTTGCCTGGAAAAAGGCTGGCAGCGGTGGTCTATTCCTGGGAAAAGCAGAACACCCTTCTTCAGATTCTCAGGAAGAAAATGGGAGTTGAAATTGAACTCTCCCCTTCCACAAAAATAAACACCCGGGAAGGAGCCGAAATCAAAGCGAAGGTGTTCGGGTTTTACTCCCCAGTAATAACCTTCAGGATAAATGGGAAAATCCTATCCCGGGGAGAGGACGACAGGGTCCTGTGGATTCCCTCCAGGGAGGGCATATTCAAGATAGAGGTGGAGGTAGAGGAGAAAGGATACAGAAGGAGCTCCTTTAAACTGGTCCGGGTTGTTTCCCCTGAAAAGGAAAGCTACCGGTCATTGCTCCGCCTGAGGCAATCTTGCTATTGGAAAAAATAGTTTGTTAGAATAGCCAGATGAAGGGAAAAAGGCTGGAGTTTCTCCTTATTGTCGCTCTTTTTCTCACAGTTCTTTCGGTAAATGTTTCCGTAATTGGAGGTGGATTTCTCTGGGATGACTTCGCCCTTATAGTAAACAACGAACACATAAGGCAGATTAATCTAAAGGATTTCTTTACAAAGGGATTCTGGGAAAACGCCGAAAAGGGAATACGAACAGGCGGTTATTATCGCCCTCTAATTCTTCTCTCCTACGCCATTGATTACAAACTCTACAGACTTCATCCCTGGGGCTATCACCTTACCAATTTAATCGTTTTTCTTCTCTCGGTTTTCCTCCTATTCCTGGTAATAAAGAGGATAGAGAAGAATTTCCTTTTAGCTTTTATCGGTGCACTCTTTTTAGGGCTGCATCCCATGGCCAAGGAGCCCATGGGCTGGATTGCCGGAAGGACCGACCTATTTGCCGGTTTTTTCCTGCTTCTCTCTCTCCTGGTATTTCTCCATTACCTTGAGAAAAGGAAACTATGGCTCGTTTCCCTTTCCCTTCTGTTTTTCCTCCTTGCCATGTTCAGCAAGGAGGCCTCATACATTTACCCCCTTTTTATCGTGGCCTTGATTTTATACAAGCATAGGGAAAAAATATGGAAACTCACCCCTGAAATTTTGAGCTTTGGCATAGTAGCATTGGGTATATTCTTTCTTTCCGTGAAAATAAGCCTGAGGCCCGGGGCCTTTTACCCTCCCAGGGCTTATGATTTCATTCCCAATGCCCTTAAAACCCTGGGTTTTTATTTCAAAAGCGCTACTTTTCCCCTTTTCATCTCCCCGGTCCCTGATTTCGTGAAAATCCTATCCACAGGGGGGATTTTTCTATGGATAGGTCTTGGATTCCTTGGCCTCTTACTTCTTTTTCCCTTCGCCAAAACCAGAAAAATAGGTTTTTATGCTGCTTCTGGGCTGATTTTTCTGGTCCCAGCCCTTGCTCCCCTGGTCCTGACCACACCCACTCCCATTGCTAACAGGTTCGCCTACATATCACTGTTCTTCCTTTCCCTTCTGCCTTTCCTTATTTTAGAGAAGCTCTTCGGGAAAAAAATAGCTCTCGTTCTGGTCCTTGCTCTTCTTATCCCCACAGGCTCCCTTTCCTTAAAGTTCAGCAGACTTTACTCCTCAGAGGGGCAGTTTTGGGCAAGCACATACAGAATGTCCCCCAATTCTCCGGTAGTCCATGTGAACTACGCTTCCTATCTGGTGAAAATAGGTAAATACCGGGAAGCACTGGAACTCCTGAAGGGGCTCAGCCGGGGAAAGAACATCCCCCTTAAGCTTCTAATAATAAAGGCCCAGGTTGAAGCCAAGGCCCATTTTCTCCTGGGAAATTTCGAAAAGGGTGAGGAAATCCTGCTCAAAGCCCTTCAGTATCCCTTCTACGCCTCCAGGGACGCTTTTCTTTACCTGGTCAATTTCTATTCAATAACCCGGCAAATTGATAGAATGAGGGAGCTCTGCCAGGGGGAAATTTCCCGTGGAGTGGAGGATCCGGAGATTTATCACTCCCTGGCTTATGCGGAAATCATTATGGGAGACTACGAGAAGGCCCAAAAGCACATAAAGAAAATCGCAGACGAGGAAATAGTCCAGGAACTCAAAAAGCTTGAGACCAACATGAAGAGCCTGGAAAAAAGAGCGGAGGAAGAGCCCTATTCCCGGGCCCTTCTTCTTTTCCTCAGAGGGAACCTGGCGGAAGCCATGCCCATCGTGGAAGCCCTCCTGAAGGAAGATCCCTACAACCCTGATTATTTGATGTTATACCTTAAAATAAAAGTGGTCCTGGACAGGTTCAAGGGTCTTCAGAAGCTTTTAAATTTCATCGTGGAAAACTCTAAAACCTACAAAACCCTGGATAGGGCCTTCTCCTATTTCTGGTTCCAGTGGATGGCTCCTAAACCAGCCGTCTACATCCTTGAAAAGAGCTTAGAGAAATTCCCTAACCAGCCCCATTATCGCAAGAAAAGGATAATACTGAACTATATAAAAGAAGAAATTCAGGGAGGATGAGATGGACCTTAAGGAATTCATAAGGGATGTTCCTGACTTTCCCGTAAGGGGAATTATCTTCAAGGACATCACCCCTCTTCTTCTTAACGGCGAGGCTTTTAGATTCGCAATCAAAAGTATGCTTGAGCCCTACAAGGGGGAAAAGGTGGATAAAATACTGGCGGTGGAAGCCAGGGGGTTTATTTTCGGCTCTGCCATGGCCTACGAGAGGAGAGCTGGGCTTATAATCGCCAGGAAAAAGGGGAAACTGCCCTGGAAAACCATAAGCCTAAGTTACAGCCTTGAATACGGTGAGGAAACCATAGAGATCCACCAGGATTCTATTGTTGAGGGTGATAGAATATTGATTGTGGACGATTTAATAGCTACCGGTGGAACCGCCAAAGCCTTAGCATCCCTGGTGGAAAAAATGGGAGGAAAGGTGGTGGGCTTTTCCTTTCTGGTGGAGCTCACCTTTTTGAACGGAAGAAAGGCCCTGGAAGGATACAGGGTAGAAACCACAATAAAATACTAAGGAGGGAAGATGAGAGACCCCAAAACCATAAGGAATATTGCCTTTGTTGGACACGGAAACACCGGAAAAACTTCCTTAGTTTCAGCACTGCTTTTCATCACGGGAAAAACCAACAGGCTTTTAAAGGTAGATCAGGGAAACACCGTAACGGATTTTGATCCTGAGGAGATTGAAAGGAAAATAAGCATTTCCACAGCTGTTGCCTTCACCGATTTTGAGGAGCACAGGATAAATTTAATAGATACCCCGGGCTTTCCCAACTTCTTATGGGAAGCCCAGTCTGCCCTCTACGCCGCAGATGCCGGGGTGGTCCTGGTGGATGCGGGCTCCGGAGTGGAAGTTCAAACAGAGAGGGCCTGGGAGGTAATGGACACCCTTTCCCTGCCCAGAATGGTGATAATAAACAAGCTTGAGCGGGAAAACACCGATTTCTTCTCAGCCCTTGAATCCCTTAAGGAGAGCTTCGGAAGGAAGGTTGTGCCGGTGGCCCTTCCCATAGGAAAGGAAAAGGATTTTACCGGTCTGGTAGATCTCGTAAGCGGGAAGGCTTTTATCTACCAGAAGGACGAAAGCGGAAAATGGAGCGAGGGGGAAATACCGACAGAACTTCAGGAAAAATACGAGGAGTGGAGGAACGAATTGGTGGAAATGGTAGCTGAGTCCGATGAGGAACTTATGGAAAAATACTTAGAAGATGCCCTAACTCAAGAGGACCTGGTAAAGGGCCTGAGGAATTCGGTAATTGCCGGGGAAATTTATCCGGTCCTTCCGGCCTCGGCCATTCTAAATATAGGAACCTGGAACATCGCAAAGGCTATAGTGGAGCTGCTTCCCTCGCCGGCGGAAAGACCCCCTATAAAGGTGGAGGATGTGGAGATAAAAGCCGATGTTGAAGAGCCCTTAGCGGCTCTGGTATTTAAAACCCTTTCTGACCCCTTCGCAGGAAGAATCAGCATAATGAGGGTTTTCTCCGGAAGGCTAACCCCTGACAGCGTGGTCATCAATGCAAACAGAGGAACCGAGGAAAAAATCTCCAACCTCTTTTACATGTTCGGAAAGGAACACATATCTGCAGAGGAGGCGGTGGCAGGAGAAATAGTGGCCACGGCAAAATTGAAAAACACCTTCACCGGAGACAGTCTCTGCAGCAAGGATAGACCTGTGAAGCTTCCCTTCCCCCAGCTTCCGGAACCCACCATATCCTTTGCCATAGAACCTAAAACCAAAAAGGACGAGGATAAGATATCCACGGCCCTCCACAAACTTCACGAGGAGGACCCCAGCTTCAAGGCAGAAAGGGATAGCGAAACCAAGGAACTCATCCTTTCAGGAAACGGTCAGCTTCATGTGGAGGTTTTAATGTCCAAGCTAAAGAAGCAATACGGAGTGGAGGTTCTCCTTAAGACCCCGAAAATACCCTACAGGGAAACCATAAAGGGAACAGCAGATGTCCAGGGCAAGTATAAAAAACAGACCGGAGGAAGGGGGCAGTACGGGGATGTAAAAATAAAAATGGAACCCCTGCCAAGGGGAGAAGACTTTGAATTCGTGGACCAGATTTTCGGCGGGGCCATTCCCAAAAACTTCATTCCCGCAGTGGAAAAGGGAATTCAGGAGGCGAGGAAGAAGGGGGTTCTGGCCGGATATCCCACCGTGGACTTCAGGGTAATTCTTTACGACGGTTCCTACCATCCCGTGGACTCGTCTGATTTAGCCTTCCAGATAGCAGCATCCATGGCCTTTAAGAAGGGGGCGAAGATGGCCAAGCCCACCCTCCTGGAGCCTATAATGAAAGTGGAAATAGTGGTTCCCGAGCAATACATGGGCGATGTCATGGGAAACCTTAACGGAAGAAGGGGAAGGATTCTGGGAACGGAGATGAAGGGGAAAAAGGCCATAATAAAAGCCTATGTGCCCATGGCTGAAATGCTAACCTTTGAGCCCGACCTTACCTCCATCACAGGGGGAAGGGGAACCTACAGGATGGAATTTTCCCATTACGACGAAGTTCCCCAGCACCTTCAGGAAAAGATAATTGAACAGGCCAAGGCCGAGGGAAGAATCTCCGCAGAGGAAGAGTAGCGGGAAATGAATGCTTTTTGACCTTGAAGAGAAGCGGAGGCGCTGGGAGAGGATTCCAACCGGTGTTTATGTAGCTGGATTTGCAGGAGCATTTTTAATCTCCGTTCTGGTTTCCCTGACTGTCCTGAGGGGTCAGGAAAACCTCCCCCAGGCCATGGCAGGGATTGCTTTTTCCTTAGTTACCGGAATATACGGCACCTTTTTCTTCCGCAGCGAATTTTCCAAGGAGGATGTGGCTAAAACCTTCCTCAACTCCCTTCTTTTAGCTCTGGTAATTTTCCTTGTCTCAGGGTTCCTGCTGATGTTCGCTGTTTTGCTGGGGCCTCACATTGCCAGGGGATTCAGGATAAAGGCCATGAAACTGCTCCTCTCAGGCTTCCAGCAGGTTATAACCACATATCTGCTTACATCCCCGGGGATTTTTTCCCTGCTGGCCATAGGAAGGCTCTTTGTGAAAAAGTGAAGTATTACAGAATAGCCTTAGGGGAGAGAACCCCGTCCCTTTTCACCTATTGGAGCCATGAGGAACTGGAGGCGGGAAGGGCTGTGGAGGTGGATTTTCGCTCAAGGAGGAGGGTTGGAATAGTTTGGGAGGAGACGGAGGCAGAAGAAGGTTTCAGGATAAAGCCGGTTTTAAGGAAACTTCCCTTTGTGGTTCCCTCCCCTTTAATGCAACTTGCCCAAAGGCTTCAGGAAATCTACCTTCAGCCCATGGGCCAGTATCTTCAACTCATGCTTCCCCCCATGGGAAGAGGGGGTAAAAATCCCCTTTATCTTCCTACGGTGGAAGGTCTTTTTCTCGCAACCTCCGATAACGAAAGGGAAAGGCTCTTAGTGGAGGCCCTTCTTCCCAGGCCCTACACTAAGACCTATCTTAGAAGGAAACTGGGAAAATGGGTGGATTATTACATAAGGAAAACGAAAAGGCTCGGTTTCCTGAGGGAGGTTTATCCTGAGAAAAAACAGGGCTTTTCCCCGGCCTCGGAGCCTTACCTTTTTCCCCAATTAAGACAGGTAAATTTAACCCAGGAAGCGGAAAGGGTTGCGGAAAGATTAAAGGAATTCGTGGGAAAGGGGTTTTCCACCCATCTCCTTTATGGGATAACCGGGAGCGGGAAAACCTTCGTGCTCCTAAAGGTTATAGAGGAGGTGGTGAGAAGGGGAGGGGGGGTGCTCTACTTGGTCCCTGAAATTTCCATGGTCCCCTTCCCGTATCAATTGCTTTCCTCAAGGTTTTCCGGGGTGGAAATTATCCATTCCATGAAGGCCCAAGGGCAAAGGGAAGGGGCCTGGGCGAGGTTATTTTCAGGGCAAAGCAGGATAGTAATAGGGGCCCGTTCGGCGGTTTTTGCCCCGGTAAGGCGTCTTTCCCTTATAATCGTGGACGAGGAGCACGACCTTTCCTACGATCAGGAAACCTCCCCCAGATATAATGCGGTGCAGGTGGCAGAGGAGAGGGGGAAAATAGAAGGGGCCATGGTGGTCTTCTCCTCAGCAACCCCCAGCATTGGGAATTTTCTCAGGGCAAAGAACGGGGAAATTCACCTGCATGTTCTTAAAAAAAGGCTGGGGGAGCTTCCCCTTCCCCAGGTGAGTATAGTTTCCATGAAGGGGAAAAGGGGGCTGGTAAGCAGGGAATTTGCTGTGGCCCTTGAGGAGGAGACCAGGAAGGGCTCCCAGGCCCTGGTTCTCATGAACCGCCGGGGCTTTACCTCCTTCCTCCAGTGCAGCGCCTGCGGATATGTTCCCCTCTGTCCCCATTGCGAGCTCCCCCTTACCTATCACAGGGAAGAAAACTCCCTCCAGTGCCATTATTGCGGATACGAGGAGGAACCATCGGAAATTTGCCCCCTCTGTGGGGGAAAAATGAAACCAGCAGGGGCCCCGGGCCTTCAGAAACTCCTTGCAGCCCTCAAGGAAATGTTCCCTGACCTTAAAATAGAAAGGTTTGATGCGGATGTGGCCAGGAGAAAGAAGGAAGCCAGGAGGATTTTAAGGGAGTTCTACCAGGGAGAGATTAATGTCCTCGTAGGAACCCAGTTAATTTCCAAAGGACACAATTTCCCGGGGGTTACCTTAGTGGGGGTTTTCTTTCCGGATCTTCTTCTGAGATTTCCTGACTTTACCTCCTCGGAGAGGACCTTTCAGCTCATAACCCAGATGATAGGAAGGGCCGGGAGGGTGGAAAGGGGAAGGGCAATTATCCAGACCAGATACCCTGAGCATCATGCCATAAAATCCGCTGCCTCCCAGGATTACGAGGAATTCTTCCTAAGGGAGGTGGAATTCCGCCGCAGGCTCCTCTATCCCCCCTTTGTGAAATTGGTAAGGATACTTATGGAATACGAGGACAGAAAGGAATTGGGAGCAAAGAGCAGATACATCTACTCCCTTCTCCAGGGTTTCAGGAAGAGGGGGCCTGTCCTGGCTCCCTTTCAGAAAATAGGTGGAAGGTGGAGGGCCCATATATTCGTGGAATTCCAGGATGAAGAAAAATGGGAGGAATTCAAGCGGTTATACTGGGACGCCCTTTTCCAGATAAAGGGAGTTTCGGTAATAGTGGACCCGGCCCAGGTCCTTTAGAAGGAAACCAGCTCCTTCAAAATCCTCAGCCTTTCCTCCACCTCCTTCTTAGTAACCCCTGAAAGGCGATCCACCGAAAAACTCTCAACGGTGAAGGAGGAAAGGGCTATGCCCGTGGCTAAGGCCCTTCTCGGCGTGGCACCGGAAGCTAAGGCCCCCAGAAAACCTCCGGCGAAACTGTCCCCTGCTCCGGTGGGGTCCACCACCTTCTTTACTGGAAAGGCAGGAAGGGCAGCCTGGTCCTCCTGGCTGCAAAGCAAAGCCCCTGCTTCCCCCCTTTTCACCACCACCATTTTAGGTCCCATTTCCAGAAGCCTCTGGCAGGATGGGAAACTACCATGCTGGCCGGAGAGCATTTCCGCTTCCTTCTTGTTTATAAAGAGTATGTCCACTTCCTGCAGGAGGGAAATCAGCTCCTTTCGATTTGATTCTATCCAGTGGTTCATGGTATCCATGGCGGAAATTTCGTGCTCAATCCTCCGAAGAAGAGCCCTCTGAAGGGAAGGGGAAAGATTGCCCAAGTAAAGTATCCTGGTTTTGAGGTAATCCTCAGGCGGTCTTGGATCAAACTCTGCAAAAAGTCCCAACTCCGTCTTAAGGGTCTGGGGATCCTCCTGGCCCTGGATGTATTTTCCAGCCCAGCGGAAGGACCTTCCCTCCTTTATCTCCACCCCCCTTATGTCGCATCCCCTCTTTTTTAGCGCCTCAAGAACCTCCATGGGAAAATCCCTCCCCACCACCCCAACCAAAGCCACAGGCGCAAAGAGGGAAGCAGCAAAGGAAAAATAGGTGAGGGAGCCACCCACAGCCCCCTGCCTTTTTCCGTAGGGGGTCTCCACATCGTCCAAGGCGATGGAGCCGATGGCCACTATTTCTTTCACAGATACCTCCCTATGATGAACTTAAGCCTTTCCTTAACCTCGTCGGAAATCCTGTCCTTAGAGGTGATAATGGCGTTTTTGAGGGCCGCCGAGCAGCCACAGTCCTCTCCTCTTTCCTCCGGTATGTATTTAAGGGCAGTTTTTATAACCCTCTGGGCATTCTTTATATTTTTCCTGAGATTCTCCACCACCAGTTCCACGCTGACCTCTTCCTCCTCCTGGTGCCAGCAGTCATAATCAGTAACCATAGCTAAGGTCACATAGCATATCTCCGCCTCCCTCGCCAGCTTGGCTTCCGTGGCATTGGTCATCCCTATAACGTCAAAGCCCATTTTCCTGTAAAATTCGCTCTCAGCCCTGGTGGAAAACTGGGGACCTTCTATGCAGACATAGGTTCCTCCCTTATGGACGGCTACACCCTCTTCCTGGGCAGCCCTGTAAATGGCCTCCTGAAGAACCGGACATACGGGATCTGCGAAGGAAACATGGGCGGCTATCCCATTCCCGAAAAAGGTTGAGGCCCTTTTTCTGGTCAGGTCAAAGAAATAATCGGGAAGGACCATGTGCAGGGGGGGATATTCCTCCTTCAGGGAACCCACCGCTGAGACAGAGATTATCCTCTCTGCCCCCAGCATCTTCATGGCGTAAATATTAGCCCTATAGGGAACCTCGGTGGGAAGGAAAACATGACCCCTGCCGTGGCGGGCCAAGAATCCAAGTCTCCTCCCTTCCAGCTCCCCGATAACTATCTCGTCGGATGGGTAGCCAAAGGGCGTCTCCGGCCTGAGCCGTTTAATAACCGAAAGCCCTTCCATCTCGTAAAATCCGGAACCTCCGATAACGCCTATTTCAATTTCCCTCATCCTTTCCTCCTTAGAGAGTTTACAGTTCAAAAGTATAAACTCACCCGCAAATAAACTCAATAAAAAACCCCCCCGGTTGGGGGGGTGAGGGGATGGTGGGAGCTTTGGGAGAAGGTGAATGAGAGAGCGAAAGGTTTTCTAAATTATAACACAAAAAACAAATTTTCCCAGAAAACAAATCGACTTATTAAAAATCCACACGAAAAATACGAAAGAGGTAGATTTGATGAGCCGAAAGATATTCCCTTTACTCCTACGCCAAACGCTACAGGAAAGCTTCAAGCAAGAAGGAAAAGAGTTGGAAAATTTGGGGACACCTATAGGAAAGGGAGGGATGGTGGGATATTAAGCCTTTTTGGGCCGTCATCCTTGCCATTTCAAACTCAAATCTCTTTCATGTCATCTGGGGACAGGTCCGAGTTTAGCTTTTATTCCAAAAACGGGACAGGTCCGAATCGCAGGGAAAAGAGGGCCCCCTATAGGAAGGGGAGGGGTGGTGGGATATTGAACCATTTCCCCTCCTTTTGGGCCATCACCTTTGCCATTTCTAACCTCTTTTCTTTCCCTTCATACACCTATTCAC
>JALXBI010000017.1 GCA_026991555.1 Candidatus Aminicenantota bacterium | reverse complement strand
GGTGGGAAGGGGAGGGGAACTTGAGAGGGAAACATGCATGTGGGAAAGCAGGCCCTGAATCTTCATTTCCACCCGGTAGTGTTTTATAAGCGCCTCGGCGTCAATGTCTATGTATGGGTCAAACTCAACTCCCGGGCTGAGGTAAATTTTGCCCTCCTTTATGGTAAAACGCCTTTCGCTCACCCATATGAAGCCGCTGGCTAAGGATATGACTCCGCTCAGGGTGGGTTCGGTTACAGGGCCCAGGAGCATTATGTCGGGAAAAACTAAAAGATTTCCCCAGGAATTTTTCACCCTTACCCCTTCCTTAGCTCTTATGTTTAAATTAAGAAAAACCCTGTTTACCCAGGTGGGTAGCGGACCTGCGGGTTTAGAGGAAAACTCCAAGGTCTGCTCAAATTCCCTTTCCCATTTTCCCCGATCAAGAACCAGCTCTCCCCCTATGTTTATCCTTTCCCCGCGATTTCTGACGAATACCCTGGCCGAGCCCTTTCCTTCAACCCCGCGGAAGGGATAAAGGGCGCAGTTTTTCAACCTGAAGTCTAAGTCGAGTTTTAACGGGGAGGAGAGAACTACTAACCCTTCCCCTTCCA
Organism: Candidatus Aminicenantota bacterium; assembly: GCA_026991555.1. Taxonomy (GTDB): domain Bacteria; phylum Acidobacteriota; class Aminicenantia; order S016-38; family S016-38; genus JALSNJ01. The sequence goes on along the minus strand of JALXBI010000017.1, from coordinate 1,891 downwards.
CTTTCCCTCCCCCTAAGTTTCCCTGAATTTTTTCTATCCGTATTTTTTCGTTTTTAATGGTAGTGGAAATGGAAAAATTTTCCACGGGCTGGGGATAGGAAAGGAGGGTTAAAACAGGGCCCTTTCCAGAAAGGGCCAGGGTGAAGTTGAAGTTTTTCCGCTTCCATGTGAAATTCCCCTTTCCTTCAAGCCTCATTTTTGACCCGTGCCATGGAAAGAGTTCCCCGGCCTGGGGGCAATTTGCCTTTATTTTCCCTTTTATTTCCTCCTTTCCCTCCCCGGAAAGGAGCAGCTTGCAATTTGCCCTTCCCTTCAGGATGGAATTCAGGAAAACCTTCTGGTATCCGTCAGGAAATATGTGGTATGCTCCGGAAAAGGTTACCTTTCCCTTTATGTCCTCGGGATAACCGAAGTTTTCCACCCTTGCCGATAGGGTAGTGTTTACCTCCTGACCTCTGGTCTGGCTTATTATGTCAGCGAAGGCCACCCCGGTAAGGCTATCGTTTATTTTTTCAATTTTTGCCCCTTCCACCGAGATTCTCAAATTGGAATTGCCCGGGCTGGACTTCAGTGTTCCCCGGAAAACCCCCCCGTAAATTTTCCCGTAAAAACTGGACGAAAACTTTTCTCCATTCAAAAGGGTGTAACTTCCCTTTCCAGAAAAAGGAAGGAGCCCAAAGACCCTTCCCTCCTTCATCTGTCCGGTTCCCTTTATCACCACATCCTCCCCGTTTATCTCCACCTTGCCGCTGGTGGTAAGTTCCCCGTTTACCTCCGTTTCCACCTCTGCAGCCCTGAGGACATCCTCCATCATTACCCGGCCCCTGTAAGTTATCTCTCCCTTCTTCCGGGCAAGGCTTCCTTCAAAATTCCCCTCTCCCCTTGCCCATTTGAATCCTCCCCGAAGGGTGAGGGCCTGATTTCCGTCCTTCCACACTAAGGAAAGATTCCTGAGGAAATAGTTATAGGCCTTCCCCTCCTCAAGGATGAATTTTCCCTCCCCCGTGTAATTTTTCCCCTCAAACCTGTAATTAAAGGAAATCTTACCCTTCCCTTCCAGCACGGGCTGAAATAGTTCTGCCCGTGTAAAATAGCGGTAAACTCCGGCCCCTTCCTTTACAAATGCGGCAGCATCTGTGGTTGAAGCATTTAAGGAGAATTGATAATTTTTTCCATTCTGGGAGTAGTTAAAAGTTAAAAGGTGGGGGCCAAAATTGATATTCTTAGCCTGAAGGGAAATTCTTTCGCCGGAATAAAGGAAGTCTATTTCCCCCCCTCCTTTCTGAAGCAGGTGGAGGTTAAGGCCGCTCCTGGACCACTTCCCCTGCCCCCTGACCGTAAATTGGGGCTTAAGGGGAAAGTCGAAAATCTCAGCCAGGGTCCTGGCGTGGAGGCTGGAGACCAGGATTTTTTCCCCCCTTCCCAGTATTAGATTTCCCGGAGGGGCCTCTATTCTCCATGTGGTATTCTTCCCCCTCCTCATGTGGAATTTAACCCTTCCCAGCCTTCCCCTGTAGATCTCAACCCCCTTTCCTTCACCGTCTATTTCAAGAATTCCAGCCCTGTATGTTCCCTTTCCCTGAAATTTCCCCCTTAACCAGGGGAGCCTGGATGAGGGATCAAGGGAAAAGCGGAATTTCACCAAGGATTTTTCCGTCCTTCCCTTTAAGAGGAATTCAGCCCCCCTGTAGGAAAATTCCTCTATTTTCCCCTCCCGGGAGACTACGGCGGAGAAACTTCCCTTTAGAGTTTTTCCGCTAAATTCCACCATGGCTTCCGGGGAGTTTATAATTATTCGGTCACCGTCGTAAGTCAGGGAAGTTTTCTCCATTAAGACCTTGAGCTTACCCCAGCTTCCCACCACCCTTATTTGCCTCAGGTTTGCGTATTC
>JALXBI010000016.1 GCA_026991555.1 Candidatus Aminicenantota bacterium | reverse complement strand
ATTTAAGAAAAAGGGTCTGTCCCTAATTTTCCAATGGAGAATGACGGAGGAGACCACAACCACAGGAAGGGCAAAGATAACAGTAAAGAGAAAGAGGAGCGGAGGATTTTATGGAAGAAGGGAAAGGTTCACAGCAGGAAAAGGAGCACCTGTAAAGAGCATAAAGGAGAGAAGAAGGAGGATAAAGAAGTAAATTAAGAAGAAATAACGGTGTACTCTCCATTTTGCCTTGATCCCATTTTTCTTATTTGTGAGGGATAAATTCTTTGGGAACTTTAACAGGTAATACAGGATGACCGGGCTAAGTTCCGATGCGAATTCACTTCTTAGATCACTCTATTTCTAATTTCTAAAAATAAGAAGACGACACTAATTGTTATTCCCATAGCGATTAGAATTAATTGTAAAAAGCTGCTTAGATTCAGCTCAACTACTATGCCAAGAATAGAAAGTATTAAGGGAATAGATAAATGTCTAAGTTCCTTATAAAGAGAGTGTTTTACGTCTCTGTAAACCTTTACCACATCGCATTGGTTAACTTTAAGTTTGAGTCTTTGATCTAAATCCAAAAAGATCCATGGAAGATCTAAAGCATGGGAAGTTAGTCTTTTAAGCTCTAAAAGATTATAGCAATTTAAGAATCTGGCTGGTTCTTTTTTCATTATTTCCTTTCTTAAATTTATATCATCTTTTGTTAATTTAATAGCTTTTAGCGATAATATGCTTTCTGTAGATTCTATCTCTACGAAATCCCCATCACGGATCCCGAGGAGCTCAAATTCTGCTTCCGGAATTCTACATATGTTCATTTCCATATCCTCAAAGCTAGCCTTTTGCACTCTCATTAGTTGAGGACGAATTCCTAAAAATTTTAGAAGCAATTTCTTCAAAGGAGATCTTTTCAAAGGTTTTGCTTTTGAGATTTCAATTAAATCCCCCTCTTTTGCTCCTATGGCCACCCTTAATTTTTGGTCTATGTGCACAACCTCATCCACAGGGGCGGTATATGAGGGATCGAAGGAAGCTGGAGCTTTTATCACCGAACCTTGATGCTTTTTCTTTAATATGACAACATCTCCTTTTTTCAATTGTAATTCTTTTTGTCTTTTAGCCGAAAACTGCGCGAAGAAATCTTTATACTTAGGGCGTACCATGGTTTTAGATACTATAAAAAAGCCTTTTTGTAGCTTTGTATTTTCCTCTTTAATTTCCTTGAGTATTTTTTTGATATCATTTTCGTCGAATGTTTCCATCCCTGAAGCAGATTTAAGATATTTTAGTATTGTTTTTTCGTCTATGCCTATTTCTAATAAGCCCCTTATTAATGTTTTTAAGTATGTTTTGGATGGTGGTATATATTCGTTGGGGTTACAGGGAGTAGGATTCGTGAAGGTGATAACGGGAAAGCCATCTTCCTCTTTTAAAATGAGAAGTTTTCCATAGTTACTCCTTTTAAGGAGATTAAGTTCTTTGATTTCCTTTGTGAGTAATTTTTCAAATTCTTCTTGGAAATTATTAAATAAGTGCCTAGAATCCACTTTATTCTCTTGAGCAAAAATTTCTATAAATTGTTCTAATGTTATGAGATATGCTCTACCGTAAACTATCGACCCAAGCTCTCTTTTTATAAAGGCAACTCCTTTGTTCTCCCACATTTTTGATTGTTTGCAGAAGCATAGTTTAAAATCTTCAAGAATGATTTTTTTGTTTGATTTCGGAAAAGTTTTGTCGGTACAACCCCGATTAAAACCCGAAGCTCCTGGTGGAAACCCTCCTTGTATGTAATAGAGAAACCTTATCCTGGTAGTGTTGGAACCATAAGCAACATACCATACAAATTTATTATTCATTTATTCCTCCTTTAAGATGATTGTCTTTACGGCTGGTATTTCAGGGAGTCTGTAGATTGGAACCATCCAGGGGCGGTTGCTCCACTCATGAACCAGGGTAGCGTCCAGAAGTCCCCAGGTAAGAAAACCGTCAGGACTCAAGGGCTCCAGCATTACAGCTGCCAGTCTGGAAAGGGGCTGATTTAATGACACTAAATAGGAATTGGGGGGAATCTTTACCCTTACGGTTTCGTAATGTCCTGTTATCTTCTTTAAATGGTGCCCCTGGAAGGGCAGGGGAGATGATTTTATCCCTTCAATTACTAGTTTCTCTCCGGAGATTTCCAGGGGGCTCAGGATTTTTTCAACGATTATTCCGTTTCTTTTGAGAATTTTTATCAGATGTTTTCCGTAAGGAAGAATTATATAGGCTGCTGGCAGTTTAACGCTACTTCTGGGTTTTATGGTAGCGTAGAGGATAAGGTGGTAGGTGGTAAGTTTGTCGGTTTTTTCCACCAGAAATCCTCCCATCCAGGGCGGGTATTTCTTTAACTGGTCTTTTGGAATTTTCCTTATCCGGAATTTATAGGAGAGGAGGTCAAATTCGGTGATTTTTTGGGGTTCAAACTCAATGCCGAAGTCCTTGCCGGCGTAGTCCATGGCCCTAAGGTCGGCCTCCCTTTCTATTCTTCTCATCTCTTTGCCGTATTCGGAGGTAAATCTGAGAATTGATTTTAAAAAGGCATAGGCCCCCATTACCCTTTTTTTGAAATCCGCCCGGGAATAGTTCTCGTCCAGTATGGCAAAGCGGTTTCTCAGGCCCACATAATTGGTTCCATAACGGGCCCCTACAGCCCGGAAAGCCCAGCCTTTTTCAGGGGCTTTCCTATCAACAAAATTTCCGTAGGGAATGAGGTGGAAACCCTCTTCTTTCATGTATTTTTCAAGCTGGGTCTTCATTTTGCCCCAGGAATACCTGAAAAGGGCAGGGTCCGTCCACGGGGCCATCTGGGGTTGCCAGGTAACCACATGGCGGTGATAGGAGCCGTCGGTGGTGTGCATGTCCACAAAAAGCACCGGATCCCACCTCACCAGGGCTTTTACGAGACCCCTGACTTCCGAACTCTCCTGTTTTATAAAATCCCTGTTAAGGTCAAGTCCCTGACCGTTGTATCTTACCCCGGCTAACGGAGGCCCATTGTCATGCCTGTTCTTGCCAAATTTTTCATTGCCATCAGGATTGAATATGGGGCAGAAAATCATCACCTGGTTTTTTAGAAGTTCGGGATATTTTCCTAAGAGCAAATCCCTTATCATCATGAGAGAGGCCTCTTTTCCCTCAACCTCCCCAGCATGAATGTTGGCCTCAATGTAAACCACCTCTTTTCCTAAGGCTCTTGCTTCCTCAGGGGAGGCTATGCCCTCGCTGCTTACTATGGCCAGAGGTATTTTCCTTCCCTCGGTGGAGGTGGCCAGGTAAGTAATCTTTAGTTGTGGATATTTTTCACCCAGGCTCCAGAGGAAATCCATAACATCCCTGTAAGTGGAAGTTTCCCTGAAATTGGTTTTTTCTGCCCTGGTAAGGGGTATTCCAGCTTTTCCCTGAAGGAGGAGCGGAAATATTATTGTTAGGATCAAGGCAAGTGTTTTATGCATAATTGCCTCCCGATTGATATTTTAAGAGGAGAAGTTCTAATTTCGCAAATTAATGTTTTAAGGGAAGATGTTTTTCCAGCCAGGGTTTAAGTTTTTCCAGGGCCTCTTCCACCGAGTCGGCATATTGAAAAAGGGAAACATCTTCCGGAGAAATGTAGCCTTTCTTCACTAACCTGGGGAAGCTTACGGTCTCCTCCCAGTGTGAGCGACCAAAGAGAATCACCGGCAGGGGCTTCTTTTTTCCTGTCTGAATCAGGGTAAGGGTTTCAAAGAGTTCATCCATGGTTCCGTATCCTCCGGGGAAGAATATTTCCGCCTTGGCGAGATACATGAACCAGAATTTGCGCATGAAGAAATAGTGAAATTCAAAATTCAGCTCCGGGTCTATAAAGTCGTTGGGTACCTGTTCCTGGGGCAGGGAAATGTTAAAACCTATAGAGGGAACCCCTGCTCTTTTTGCTCCTTTATTGGCCGCTTCCATTATCCCTGGACCACCCCCAGTACATATACCGAAACCATGATTCCGATGGTTTTCCTTCACCCACATTCCTATCCGGTAGGCAAGTTCCTCTGCCTGCTTGTAGTATTTCCTGTTTTCCGGGTCAGGGTCGTTCTCGCTGATTCTGGAAGAGCCGTAAAACACCACCGTGTGCCGTATCCCCACTTCCTTTAATTTGCTTTCCGGATGGAGGTATTCGGCGAGAATCCTTACGGTTCTCGCCGAGGGTGAATTTAGAAAAGCCGGATCCTTGTATGCTTTTTTTGCTTTTTTCATTAAAATATGATATCACACATTATTTCTCGGTGAGGATTGATTTTACATTGAATGCTATAATAACTCAGGTCAGGAGGTGAATTATGAGAAAGATTAGGAATATCGCAATTTTTATCCTAATGGGTCTCGTCCTGGCTGGAACTACTCTGGTTTTCAATTTTGACAGTGTGCCTGTGGGGGAAATTCCCCAAGGTTTTACCCCGGCCCAGACTGCCAATCGCGGGACCTTAGCCCAGTGGAAGGTGGTGGAGGACGATACCGCACCGTCGGGAGGCAGGGCTCTGATGGTGAGACCCAATCCCAAGACCAATTACGGGGCCTGTTATAATGTCCTCATATATCAGAAGGCTAAGTTAAATGACCTGGAAATTTCGGTAAAGATAAAGCCCATAAGCGGAAGGGAGGACCAGGGTGGAGGAGTGCTGTGGAGGGCCCAGGATGAGAACAATTATTATGTGGTGCGCTGGAATCCCCTGGAGGATAACTTCAGGCTTTATTATGTTAAAAACGGGAAAAGAAGAATGCTCGCCTCTGCTAAGCTTGTGGCGGATGCCAGCAAATGGCATGAGATTAAGGTAAGGACCCAGGGAAAGAAGATTGAGTGCTATTTTGACGGGGAGCTTAAGCTGAAATTTTACTCGTCGGTGTTTTCCCAGGCGGGAAAATTCGGACTCTGGACCAAGGCCGATGCTCATAGCGAGTTTGATGACCTCAGGGTGAAGGAGCTGCAATGAGGAAAACGGGAATTTTACTGTTCCTTCTTTTAGCAGCTGTTTTCTGGGGTTGTGGCCGGAGCGAAAGGGAGGTTGTGGTTTACACCTCCACGGACCAGGTTTTTTCAGAACCGGTTTTAAGGGAATTTCAGAAGAGGACGGGAATAAGGGTGAGGATGGTATTTGATACCGAGGAGACCAAATCCACAGGCCTGGTAAACAGGCTCATTGCCGAGAAGGAGAAACCCCAGTGTGATGTTTTCTGGTCCAATGATCCCCTGAGGGTGGAAATTTTAAAACAGAAGGGGGTGCTGGAACCCTATTTCTCCCCTAACGCAAAGGACATACCCGAAAAATTCAAGGACCCTCAGGGATACTGGACTGGGTTTTCCGGAAGGATAAGGGTTATTCTTGTAAACAAGAAACTGGTAAAGAAGGAAGACTATCCTCAGGGCGTAAGGGATATGCTCAATCCTAAGTGGAAAGGGGAATTTGCCTTAGCCAATCCCCTTTTCGGGACCACTTCCTTCCACATAGCCTCCCTTTTCGTGCTCTGGGGTGACGAAAAGGCCAAAGAATTTATGGAAGGAATAAAGGAAAATGGCCTCCGGCTGGCCTCCTCCAACGGTGAAGTTGCCAGATGGGTTGCCCAGGGAAAGGTTAAATTCGGGTTTGTGGACAACGACGATGCCTTTTCCCTAATGAGCGAAGGCGCTCCAGTGGAGATGATAATACCGGATCAGAACGGGGAGGGGACCCTCTTTATGCCCAATGCTGTTGCCCTCATAAAAAATGCCCCCCACCCAGAATTGGCTAAAAAGATGATAGATTTCCTCCTTTCCCCTGAAGTGGAGGAAATGCTGGCTAAGGCAACATGCAAACAAATACCCCTTCACCCGGGGGTAAAGCCTCCAGAGGGAATGCCTAATATTTCCCACATTAAGACCATGGAGGTAAGTTATCCCGAGGTGGGGAGAAAAATGCAGGAAATTCTTCCTTTCCTGAAGTCCTGGCTCTCCGGTCTATGAAGGTAGCCAGATATCTACTCTGGGTTTACGCCCTGGTCTTTTTAGCCTTTCCAGTTCTGCCCCTGTTTCTTAAAATTTTCAGGTTTTCCCAGGAAGTTTTCGACCGGAGCTTTCTCCTGGCCCTGAGGAACAGTTTTCTCCTCTCCTCTGGGGCGGCGTTTTTTTCCGCAGTCCTTGGTCTTGCCCTGGCCCTGATTGTTGGAAGAACCAGGATGCCCGGCCGGGGGATTGTTCCCCTTCTTCTCGGCCTTCCCCTTTTCTTTCCCCCGTATCAGTTCGCCTTGGGGTGGAGCGGACTCCTTCCTTCCGGTTTCATGGCCGCCCTTTTTTCCCTCCCTGGAGCGGTTTTTGTCCTTACCGGGTGTTTCTATCCAGTGGTTTTCTGGATGGTTCTTATCTCCCTGTATTACATATCACCGGAGGAAGAAGAAGTGGCCATGCTGTTTGCCCCTCCGACTAAGGTCCTTAAAAGCATAACCCTGCCCAGAACCCTTCCTTCCCTTATCGCCGGAGCCTTACTGGTATTTCTCCTTTCTTTTGCAGAGCCAGGGGTTCCTGCCTATTTCGGAGTGAATGTCCTTCCCCTTCAGGTTCTAACCCAGTTCTCAGCCTTTTACAACTTGAGGGCCGCCCTTATGGCTTCCTTTCCCATGGTAATTTTAGGGGTTGCGGTTTTCTGGGCTCAGGCCGGATTCTGGAGGGAAAAAATGGGCTGGAGGGAGAGGTCATCCCTTTATCCCGGTCTTGTATTTAAAGGTGGGCTGGGTGGAAAGCTTTTCTTAGGCGTAGTTTTTACGGTCTTTTTCTTACTCCCTTCTTTTTCTCTGCTGAAAGAAGGAATATCTGCTCTCCCCTCGGCCCTCAGGTGGGGTGCCAGAAGCATGGGATTTTCTCTTCTTTATTCTTCTTTGGCAGCCATGCTAGTGGTGGGTTGGGCCATGGCCTCTGTCTTCCTTTTAGGCAAAAGACAGCTGGAAATTTTTTCTTATCTTTCCCTTTTTGCCTTTCTTATTCCCCCCACAGCCTTAGCAGTGGGAGTTATTGACCTGTGGAGGCGTATTCCCCTTCCTGTTTACGGAACAGCCCTTATGCTCATATTTGCCCTGGTGGGAAGATACTCTTTTATAGGTCTCAAGATTATGGAAAATTCAGCTAAGAGACTTGACCCTTCTCCAGTGGAGGCCGCTTATCTCTGCGGAGCGTCCCCTTCAAGGGCTTTTTTCAGGATAACCCTTCCGTCCATCAGGAAGTGGGTGTTCATTTCCTTTGCCCTGGTTTTCGTGTTTTCCGTAAACGAATTGGGCCTTTCCACCATGCTTTATCCTCCAGGGGGTGAACCTCTGATAGTAAGACTTTACACCCTTTCGGTAAATTCTCCGTTGAAGGTTTCCTCTGCCCTCTCCCTTCTCAATAGTTTTTTGATTATAATAGTGCTCCTTGTATTTTTGACAGGAGATAAAAAGTGAAGCTTGCCAAGGTGGCGTTGGTAATAGCTACCTTTGTTAGACTATTTGCATTTAAGCCATTTTATTACGAAGATGCCTCCGTGGAGGAGAGGGGCAGGATGGAACTGGAGGTGGGGATATTTTCCTACGAGAGGGAAAACGGGGAAGATTTCCTGGAAGTTCCCACCATCAAGGTTGATTTGGGGATATTCAAGAACACGGAGTTGGGGATGGAATATAAATTCCTCCATCACCTGGGGCATTACCGATTAGCCGAGATTAACCTTTTTGCCAAGGAAATTCTCCTGAAATGGAAGGGAGTGGTTCTGGGATGGGAAGGAGGGGTTTTCCTTCCGGCATACCCTTCTGAAAAAATGGGGGGGCAGGGACTTTTAATGGCAGGGATAAAATGGGGAGGTTCGGTTTTCCACCTGAATCTGGGATGGGTAAAAGAAAAGGAAGGGCAGGGGGAATATTTTTTTAGTGCTATCTGGATGGGTCCCTTTTTCAGGAGCATCCGTCCAGTAGGGGAGTTTACATATCAGGGAAATCAGCCAAGCCTTCTTCTGGGGTTTATGCTGGAGAGAGGATGGGGAGGTCTCGGTTTTGGGATAACGAGGGGGATTAACCCATCTTTTTTTTCTATAATTCTTGGAGTCTCCAAGGAGTTTCCATGAACATAAAGGTGGAGGGCCTCAGAAAATCCTTTGCAACACAGGTGGTTCTGGATGGGGTGAGTCTCGAAAGCCCTGGAGGGAAAATTATGGCCATCCTCGGGGTTTCCGGGGCAGGAAAAACCACTTTGTTGAGGATAATTGCCGGGCTTGAAAAACCCCAGGAGGGCAGGGTATTTATAGGAGATGAACTGGCCACAGAAAGTGATAAAGTCCTCATTCCTCCGCATAAGAGAAAACTTGGATTTATATTCCAGAATCTTGGACTCTGGGAACACATGACAGTGGAGGAAC
>JALXBI010000015.1 GCA_026991555.1 Candidatus Aminicenantota bacterium | reverse complement strand
GGTATAAGGTGCGGATGCGGTGCGGTGGGTTGCTGGGAGACCGAAGCTTCAGCCTCTGCCCTTATAAGGAAGTACATGGAGAAAACAGGACTTTCCCTCCCCGGAGAGGAAATCTCAACCAGAGCAAAAGGGGGGGAGAAGGAAGCCTTGGAGGTATTCAGGGATGTAGGATACTGGCTGGGGATTGGGCTTTCTTCCCTGATAAATGTCCTTGACCCCCAGACGGTTATAATAGGAGGAGGGCTTTCCCTTTCCTTTGAACTTTTCAGGCCTGCCATGGAGGAGACCCTCTGGGAAAACTCCTATGTTTACCGATACTCAAAACCAGAAATCCTCCCTGCCCTTTTGAGGAAAAAGGCAGGGATTATAGGAGCAGCAGCTTACGGATGGAAAGGCAGAGAATAAGGAATTTTTCCATAATAGCCCACATTGACCACGGAAAGTCCACCTTAGCGGACCGTTTTCTGGAACTAACAGGAGCCCTGTCAAAAAGGGAGATGGAGGAACAGGTCCTTGATTCCATGGACCTCGAGAGGGAAAAGGGAATAACCATAAAGGCCCATTTCGTAAGGCTTCACTACCGCTACAAGGGCGAGTTATACCATTTAAACCTTATAGATACCCCTGGCCATGTGGACTTTAGTTACGAGGTCTCCCGTTCCCTTGCTGCCTGTGAGGGAGCGCTCTTAGTAATTGATGCCACCCAGGGGGTGGAGGCTCAGACCTTAGCCAACACCTATCTTGCCATAGAGAACGACCTTGTTTTAATTCCTGTGATAAACAAAATAGACCTTCCCAATGCTGATGTGGACAGGGTTCTTTCCCAGTTAGAAAACATAATAGGGCTTCCAGCCGAGGAGGCCATTTTAGTAAGCGCCAAATACGGGACCAATGTGGAAAAGGTCCTTGAGGCCATAGTGGAGAGGATACCTCCTCCCAGGGGAAAGCCGGAGGGTCCCCTGAGGGCCTTAGTTTTTGATTCCTGGTTTGACAATTACCGGGGAGTCATTACCTTAGTCAGGGTAGTAGATGGGGAAATAAGGCCTGGAATGAGGATAAAATTCATGCAGGGGGGAGGAGTTCACGAGGTAACGGAAGTCGGGATTTTAACTCCCAAGTATAAAAAGATAGAGGCCATAGGAACCGGGGAGGCAGGCCTGGTGATAGCCAGCATAAAGAACATAAGGGAGGTTATGATAGGGGATACCATAACCGAGGAAAAAAGACCTGCCCCGGAGCCCCTTCCCGGTTTCCGCAGGATGAAGCCCATGGTTTATGCGGGACTTTATCCTGCCGACGGCTTTAGTTTTGAGGACCTGAGGGAGGCCTTGGAGAAACTGGCCCTTAACGATTCTGCCCTTACCTTTGAAGTTGAGAAAAGCCAGGCCTTAGGAATGGGATTCCGCTGCGGTTTTCTCGGTATGCTCCACAGGGAAATTGTCCAGGAAAGATTAGAGAGGGAATTCGGGATAAAGGTCATAACCACAGCACCCTCGGTGAGCTACAGAGTTTACACCGTGGACGGGGAAATGGTGGAGGTGGAAAGCCCGTCCCAGCTTCCCCCTAAGGAAAAAATAGAGCGGATTGAGGAGCCCTATGTGAGCCTCATAATAATAACCCCTGACGAATATGTGGGTCCTGTAATGAAACTGGCCTTAGACAGGAGAGGAGTTCAGAAGAAAATGGAATACATTTCCGCCCACAGGGTAATGCTTACCTACGAAATTCCCCTTTCCGAGATTATTTACGACTTTTTCAACCGCCTTAAGTCCATAACTAAGGGCTATGCATCCATGGATTACGAGTTCATAGGTTTCAGGCCAGGAAACTTAGTTAAACTGGACATCCTAATAAACGGCGAACCTGTGGAGGCCCTTTCCTTTATCGTGGAGCGGAGCAAGGCATACGAAAGGGGAAGGGAGGTGGTCTCTAAGCTTCGTAAAATAATCCCCCGTCAGCTCTTTGAGGTGGCTATCCAGGCTGCCATAGGAAAGAAGGTAATTGCAAGGGAGACCGTAAAGGCCCTTCGCAAGGATGTTCTCGCCAAGTGCTACGGAGGCGATGTTACCAGGAAGAAGAAACTTCTGGAAAAACAGAAGGAGGGGAAAAAGAGGATGAAGAGAATAGGGAGGGTGGACATTCCCCAGGAAGCCTTCCTCGCCGTAATGAAAAGTGAAGAATGACCTCCCTGTCATACTATTAGTTAGGGACAGACCCTTTTTTTAATTTTTTCCGAAACTCCTTCCCGAATCGTCGCCACCTCAGGAAATTCCCACCCCAAACTTCCCCATATCAAAGGACTAATCCAAAAAGGGACAGACCCTTTTTATTAATTTCTTCCGAAAATTTCCCCAAAACTTCACCTCAGAAGAAAAACTCCTCCCTAAAATTCCCCCCTAACCAAAAATCCACCCCCAAAAACAGACAGAAATCCCCCTTCTTTTTCTAAAAATCCTTAAAAACCACAGACCTATCCCTTCGCAGAAAAAACCTTCCCCTTCCCCCTACG
>JALXBI010000014.1 GCA_026991555.1 Candidatus Aminicenantota bacterium | reverse complement strand
GTGTGGTTCAGGCCCAGAAAGGAGGAAGAGTAGAACAAAAGGGAGGAATTGAAGGAAAACACCTTTTTCTTGAGGAATTCGGAATAATTGGTTTTTTGCTTGTTCCGGAGGACCTCATCAAAGATAAAATAAGGGGAATGGGTCTCAGGGGAGAGATTTCTCTCCCAGGAGAAATTTCCCAAAGAAAGGCTCAGACCTTTCCACGATAAGTTCAAACCGTATCCCCTGTCCTTACCTTCGCCGTTTCTTGAAGAGGAAGGGGAAAAATATGGTCTTTCCCTGAGTTTGGTGTAGACATCTTTCCCTTCCTGGAGGAATACCCTTATCCCTCTAAAAAACAGTGATGCAAATCCCCTTCTTTGCTCAATTTTTTGCTCATCCGGGCTGGAGAAGTTTTCGCTTCCGTAGGAAAAGGAGACAAAACCGCCGTAATCTCCCCGGTAAATCCCTATTTCACCTTCCATGTAAGGAAAGGAAAGGGCCCGGGCAAGGTTTTCCTTAGAGGAGTTTCCATAAATTAGTGCCATTCTGGACGATGGCCTGGGGGGTATTTCTTCCTTAACCTTAACTTCTGCCCCGGGATATCCAACTTCTATCTTCAAATCCCTGGTTAGAGCGTAGGGTATGGAGGAGAGCGAGGGGATTCTCAGTCCCTGCAGGAAGAATTCCTGTTCCGTCAGGCCCTGAAAGTGAAGGCTACCCTGATAGGCTTGTAGGGCCGGAGATAATTCCAGATCGTCCTTTAAGTAGTATTCTTCCTTTTTTACGGTTTGTGGGGGAAGGGATGGGAAGTTTCGGGTTATGTAAAAAATTCCCTCAACCCCATCTATCCATAGTCTGAGGATTTCTCCTCTTACATTAATTTTTCCGAAGTCTTTTCCTTTGACCCTGAGGGGATAAGTACCTGTGGGAACTCCGCTCCTGAAAAAGAAACCCCCTCTTCCCGTTTTAAAGGAGTATTTCCCGATGGATATTTTTACCCCTTCGGGTTTTTCCCCCTCTGGAGGGATGTATATTCCGGTTATCGTTGTGGCAAAAAGACTTAGGGTGAAAAACAGCGCCCAGATTCTTTTCATCTTTTCCCCCTGAGGTATTCTATTAGGAGCCTTACTCCGAAGCCGGTAGCCCCGGCAGGCATGTAATAAAAGGGCTTTTCTATCATAGCAGGTCCTGCAATATCGAGGTGAACCCAATTTTCCCTGGAGACGAACTCCTTAAGGAAAAGGGCTGCCATTATGGAACCACCGTTCCTCTTGTAACCGGCATTCTTTATGTCCGCTCTGCTGGACTTTAACTCATCCTCATATTCTTTAACTAAGGGCATTCTCCAGAGCATCTCCCCTGTTTTGTCCGAGGCTTTCAGAAATTGGGAGGCCTCCTGGTCCGAAGGAGTATAAAGGGCAGCCAGCAGTTCCCCTAAGGCTACCACCGCAGCTCCAGTAAGGGTGGCAAGATCCACTATAACATCGGCCCCATGTTTTTCAGCGTAAATTAGAGCATCCGCCAGGGCAAGCCTTCCCTCGGCGTCGGTATTATCCACTTCCACAGTTTTTCCATTGGCCATCTCTATGATGTCTCCGGGTTTATAGGAACTGGCTGAGGGGAGGTTTTCAGCTAAGGGCATTATTCCCAGAACCTCAAATTCCGGCTCTAAGGCTGGGAGAAGCTTCATGGTGGCCAGCACCGCCCCTGCCCCTGCCATATCCATGTGCATTCCCTTTATGGCCTTTGAGGGTTTAAGGTTGAGGCCTCCGCTATCAAAGGTTATCCCCTTTCCAATAAGGGCGATTTTACCCTTGGGGTTGAGGGGAGTATATTTGACCAGCACCACCCTTGGTTTTATCTCAGAGCCCCTCCCAACGGCTAAGGTTCCGAAAAACCCCTCCTCCTTCATCCACTTGGGGTCACCTATGAAGACCTCAAGCCCAAAGTCCTCTAAGGTTAAAGCCCTTTTGGAGAATTCCTCCGGGTTCATTATTGAAGGGGCCTCGTTTATTATGTCCCTGGCGAAGAAAACTGCCTCTTTTATCTGTTCCAGTTCTTCCAGGTTCTGTGAATAATCTACATAAAGCGTTTTTTCTTCTTCACCCTTCCTGCGGGAAGCAAATTTGTAATCAGCGAGAAGCACGCCTTCAACGAAATATCTGGCTAAGGGACCCAATTCTGAGGTGGGGGCAAACCCTTCCTTGGCCTTAACCTTTTCCATTACAGAAACCGCCTCTGCCCCTTTGCGTCTGGCCTCTTCTGCTGTGGCTGGAAGTTTCAGAAAATATACGCCGGAATCGTAACCCTCCTTTTCCCCGTGAAATCCGAACCTGAGAACATTTTCCTTTTTCTCATTGATTATTTTCATAGTGGGAATATTACCATCCCAGAGAGTCTCAATCAAATTTACAATCCCTCTTTTAGGGACAGACCCTTTTCTGGTATAATTTCCCCATGGCACGCATCGCCCGCACATACATCAAATTCCCCTCCGCCCACTACCACATCTTCACCCACATGGCCGACGAACTGCCCTACCTTCTCCCCTCGGAAAAAGAACACCTCCTCCGC
>JALXBI010000013.1 GCA_026991555.1 Candidatus Aminicenantota bacterium | reverse complement strand
GGTAGGGCAGTTCGTCGGCGAGGTGGGTGAAGATGTGGTAGTGGGCGGAGGGGAATTTGATGTATGTGCGGGCGATGCGTGCCATGGGGGAATTATACCAGAAAAGGGTCTGTCCCTAAAAGGAGGATTTGGGGAAAAACGATTTTTCTGATAATATACAGAACATGGTCAAGATGGAATTAATAAGAAAGGGAAAGGTAAGGGATATTTATAGGTATTCGGACAGGAAATTGGTTCTTGTGGCCACCGACAGGATTTCTGCCTTTGACTTTGTCCTTCCCACGGAAATCCCTGATAAGGGGAAAATACTGACAAAAATGTCAGTTCTGTGGTTCCAGCGTTTCCCTGAGGTGGAAAATCACCTCATTGAATGGAGATGGGAAAAGGTTCCCGGACTTCCTGAGGAATTTAAAGAGCGTTTTATGCTGGTCCACGAGGCAGAGCCCATTCCGGTGGAATTTATAGTCAGAGGCTATCTTGCAGGAAGTGGGTGGAGGGAATACAAAAGGACAGGGAAACTCTTCGGCCAGGATGTTGGGGAGGGGCTCAGGGAAAGCGATCGCCTTCCCCGCCCTGTTTTTACACCCACCACCAAGGCTATGGAAGGCCATGATATGCCCATAAGTCTGGAGGAATACAGGGAAATAGTCGGTCCCCACGCGGACTACCTCATGGAAGTGTCCCTTTCTATCTATCAAAAAGCCCACGATTATGCCTTGGGAAAGGGAATAATCATAGCTGATACCAAGTTTGAATTTGGGCTCCTGGACGGCAAACCCATTCTTATAGATGAGCTCCTTACCCCCGACTCCTCAAGGTTCTGGCCTGCGGAGGAATATGAACCGGGAAAACCCCAGAGGAGTTTTGACAAGCAGTATGTAAGGGATTATCTATTGAGCACAGATTGGGATCGCAAATCCACACCACCTCCTCTTCCCCCTGAAGTGGTTAAGAAAACCCAGGAAAAATACAGGGAGGCTCTTAGGAGACTCTTTGGTGAAGAAGGTTGACCTTCACATCCATTCAAAATTCAGTTCCGATGGAGAATTACCACCGGAAAAAATAGCCGACGAACTTAAGGCCTTAGGTTATTATGCCTTTTCCATAACGGACCACGATTCCATGGGGGCTTATCCGGGAATAATAAAATACGCTGAAAAAATAGGGCTGGAGGTAGTCCCGGGGGTGGAAATCACCACGGGATACAGGGAGAGAGAAACGCATCTTCTGGGCTATTTTCTCTCCCCCCAGGACAGCAGGGAAGTTCTTTCCCCTATAGTGGAAAGCAGGCTTGAGCTTACCAGGAAAAGAATAGAAAAATTGCAGAAACTGGGCTACGATGTTAACTTTGAAGAAGTGGTGGAAATAGCCAGCCCTTCTCCCCCCACTGCTCCCATAATAATTGAGCTTCTCATGGAAAGGTATCCTGAGAAATTCAGAGCGATGCAGGACCCCATAAGGGAATTTTATAGAAGCCAATTTCTTCCTGGAGGCCCTGCCTATGTGGAAAGGGTTTATGTTCCCATAGAGGAAATGATAAGTAAACTTCTTGAAAAGGGAGCGGTTCCTGTTCTTGCCCATCCTGGAGCCTATACCCCCATAGAGGAAGAGGACATTGCATACCTGAAAAAAATCGGGCTTCAGGGGATAGAGATAAAAAATACCTACCACAATAAGGCCCAGGAAGCCTTTTACATGGAAATGGCTGAAAAATACTCCCTGGTCCCTACCTGCGGAAGCGATTTCCACGGAAAAAGAAAACCCACGGTCCACTTAGGGGATGTATTTTGTGGATACGAAGTGGTGGAAGAGTTAAAATCAAGGAGGGGGAGAAATGGGATTTGACCTTATATTCCTGGTGATAATGGGTATGGCCTTCCTCTACGGGTTTTTCAGGGGATTTTTAAGGCAGCTTCTGTCTTTGGTGGGCCTTCTTACAGCGTTTTACATGGCCATAAACCATCCCCATAGGGCCATAAATTTGCTTTCCCCCTACATAAAAAATCCCGAACTTCTCAAAATAGCAGGAGGGGTAGTGACCTTTATAGCGGTTTACCTGTTTTTTGCTGCGATTTCCATGATAATATCCTTTGTGGTAAAGGGCTCCATAGGTTTGCTGGACAGGTTACTCGGGGGTCTCTTCGCCCTGGCCAAGGCCTTGGTCCTTTTTATAGCCCTGGTGATGCTTCTGATTTCTTTTGACACAAGCAGAAATTTCGTTCTATCTTCCAGAGCCGGCCCCTACCTCGTTAAAATTGGCTCAAAGCTGGTAACTAAGGGAAAGAAATTATGGAAAGAAAATTGGGACTACGGGAAAAACTCGAAGGGGAAATAAAATTTCTCCTTCACTCCGGTATAACCCTCAACGAATTTCTGGAAGAAGTGGAAAAGATCGCCATAAAGGAAGCGCTGAAGCTATCCCGAGGAAAGATAAAAGAGGCTGCGAGGATACTGGGAATCCACAGGAATACCCTAACCCAGAAAATGAAAAAATACAAAATACAAAAAAAATAAAAGAAAATACCAAAAAACACAAAAAATAAGAAAAAATTTTGCAATATTTCCTCTTGATTTATATTATGCTGATTTTGATATAATCAAAATGCAAAAATTGACAAAGGAGGTGTGGAATGAAGTTAAAGCCACTTCATGATAGGGTCGTGCTTAAAAGAATTGAGGAAGAGGAAGTAAAGAAGGGAGGAATTATAATTCCCGATACCGCTAAAGAGAAACCCCAGAAGGCCGAGGTTATCGCTGTAGGTGAGGGGAAAATTCTCGAAAACGGTCAGAAGGTTCCCCTTACCGTAAAGCCAGGGGACATAGTTCTCATCGGCAAATACGCCGGGACCGAAGTGAAAATTGACGACGAGGAATTTGTTATCGTCCGCGAGGACGAGATACTTGCCATAATCGAAAAATAAGAAGGAGGTGAGCCATGGCAAAGGATATCAGATTGGGAGATGAGGTATTTGAATACATAAAAAGGGGTGTAGACAAACTCGCCAACACCGTAAAGGTTACCCTGGGTCCCAAGGGAAGGAATGTAATTATTGAAAGGAAGTTTGGAGCCCCCAATGTCACCAAGGACGGGGTTACCGTGGCCAAGGAGATTGAACTCAAGGATCCCTGGGAGAACATGGGCGCTCAGATGGTAAAGGAAGTGGCGACTAAGACCTCGGATGTGGCTGGAGACGGAACCACCACCGCCACTGTCCTGGCCCAGGCCATTTTCCACGAGGGGCTCCGCTACATAGTGGCAGGAGCCAATCCTACCCTGGTAAAGAGGGGAATTGATAAGACCGTGGAAAAGGCCATTGAAGCTCTAAAGGGATTCTCCAGGGAAGTTAAAGAGGACGAAATAGCCTATGTGGCTGCCATCTCCGCCAACAACGATATGGAAATCGGCGAGATCATCGCCGAGGCCATGAAGAAGGTGGGAAAGGACGGAGTCATAACCGTAGAGGAAGGAAAATCCAATAAAATAGAGATGGAAGTGGTGGAGGGAATGCAGTTTGACCGCGGATACCTTTCCCCGTATTTCGTCACTGACGCCGAGAGGATGGAGGTGGTTCTTGAGAATCCTTACATCCTCATCCACGAGAAGAAAATAAGCTCCATAAGGGAATTCCTCCCGCTTCTTGAGCAGGTGGCCAAGACCGGAAGGCCGCTTCTGGTCATAGCTGAGGACGTGGAAGGCGAAGCCCTGGCCACCTTGGTTGTGAATAAGATTAAGGGTATCTTCCAGTCCTGCGCAGTGAAGGCCCCGGGATTCGGTGAAAGGAGAAAGGCCATGCTCCAGGATATTGCCATTCTCACCGGAGGGAAGGTGGTCTCCGAGGACCTTGGTGTGAAGCTGGACAAGATAGACCTTTCCTGGCTTGGACAGGCTGAAAAGGTGGTGGTGGACAAGGAGAACACCACCATCATCGGAGGAAAAGGCAAGGAGGAAGACATAAAAGCCAGGATTGAGCAGATACGCAAGGAAATAGAGGAAACCACCTCCGATTATGACAGGGAAAAACTCCAGGAGCGCCTGGCCAAGCTCGTTGGAGGAGTCGCTGTTATAAAAGTGGGAGCCTCCACTGAGCCCGAAATGAAGGAAAAGAAGGCCAGGGTTGAGGATGCCATGCACGCCACCAAGGCTGCCGTTGAAGAGGGAATAGTCCCGGGTGGCGGAGTGGCTTACCTGAGGATGCTCCAGAAAATTAAGGACTTCAAGCTTGAAGGGGATGAAAACCTTGGGGCCGAGATAATCAAAAAGGCGCTGAGGGTTCCTGCCCAGCAGATTGCAGCCAACGCTGGGTTTGAAGGCTCCGTAGTGGTGGAGAAGATTCTGGAAAACGACAATCCCAACTACGGGTTTAACGCCCTTAAGGGAGAATACGAGGACCTCATAAAGGCCGGTGTGATTGACCCAGCCAAGGTAACCCGCATCGCCTTAGAAAACGCTGCTTCCGTGGCAGGGCTTCTCCTGATGACCAACGCTTTAGTTGCTGAAATTCCGGAAAAGGAGGAAAAGTCCGGCCCCGGAGCAGGAATGGACATGTACTGAGGAAGAACGGGTAAATTTTACCCGCTTACATAAAGGGGAGGTGAAAGCCTCCCCTTTTTTTATTGACCGAAAAAATGGCACATATTTTGCTTTACCAAAGATGAAATGAAGCCAAGGAGGGTAAAATGAGGCGAATATTTTTCTGGGTAGCGATATTGCTGTTCCTTCTTCCTTTGTTCTCTACGGATAATCCCACCGACGACAGGGTTTTCTTCACCATGCACGCAAAGCCCAACCTGCTTTTTATCCTTGACAATTCAGGTTCCATGAGGAGCCGGGATGTTTATGTTTCCAACTGGTGGACTTTTAAAACATATACCACAAGCGATGGCATAACTTACGATTTCAGCGATCGGCAGAATTCCAAGCAATGCTATTATAAATCTGGTAAATACTACAGCAAGGTATGCAGGGAAACTGCTGCAAGAAGGGCTTTTATTGAATTATCTGATCAGTTCAGAAACGAACTGAACATAGGTCTTATGGATTTCCACAGCCACATGGGAGACGGTGGAAAAATAGAATATCCCATAACCGACATATCGGATTCCCAATTCTGCACTGACCCGGGATGTGAGCAAAGAAGGCACGACTTATGGAATACTGTGTATAACATGAGATTTAACACCTGGACACCTCTGGCTGAAACCTTAGACAGCGCCTACTGGTATTACAAGAACCAGGAGGGAGGGCTTCCCTTTCCCAGCTCAAGATGTGTCCACAATACAAGCAAATGCGTTCACTCTCCCATAAGATACTGGTGCGAAAAGAGTTTTATAATTCTTCTAACCGATGGAGCCCCAACCTCAGACAATTTTGATTGCTCCGGAAGGGGAGATACCTACCATCCCAGGGTTGAAGCCATACCCAATTACCATTGTAGCAGCAGGTTTGACCTGGACGGGGACAGCGACTCCAGGGATCGCAAATACAATTACAGCCATCTCCTTGATGATATAGGATATTTCGTTTACAATAACGATGTAAGGCCGGATTTGCCCAACGTCCAGAACCTTACCATATTCACCGTAGCTCTGAGAGGAGGAAATTCCTGGCTCCTGCAACACACCGCTGAAAACGCCGGAGGTTCTTATTTTACCGCTCAGAACTACGACGAACTGGTGGACAGCCTTCGCCAGGCCATCCAGAGCATCCTGGAAAAGGCTCTTTCCTTCGCCCCTATCTCCCCTCCCAAGAGAATTTCATCCACGGAAAAATATGGATTCATAAGCTGGTTCCTGCCCAAGGCAGGAAGAAAAATCTGGGAGGGTCACCAGGAAGCCTATGAACTCAATGATCAGGGAGAGTTTTATCTGGACTCGGACAACAACCCCACCCACGAGCTCTGGGACGCTGGCCAGATATGGACCGACTATGTTAAATCCCAGGATATCTCATCTGATCAGGAGAGGAAAGATATTCTTAAAAACTTCTATACCTTCCTGTATGCAAAAACTTACAATCTGGGCGAAATAGGGGACAATGTTTCCTGGGAATATCTCCAGAAATTCTATAATATACCATCCCCGTATAACTCCACAGAGGAAAGCTTGGATGGAATAAATTCATCCCTTCTCGGTTGCACTATGAGGCTTGTTGGCTTTGATGTGCACGTCTCCTGTAATACCTCTGACCCTCACTTCTGGGCCCATGGGGATGTTTTCCATTCCAATGTGGTGATGGTGGGGAAACCCTTCGCATTTCTGAAATATCTCCCGAATTATGGGGAAAAATACTCCGAGTTTTACGATCAGTGGAAGGACAGGCCTTCCTTGATTTATTACGGAACCAATGATGGAACCTTAAGGGCGGTGGCGGTCCAGACAGAGACCATAGGAGGGAAAACTTACGATGCAGGCATGACAGTGAGGGCCTTCGTTCCCACCAATACCCTTCCTACCCTAACGACAACGGCCATTAACAAAGCATGGGATTATTTTGCTGATGGTTTCATAACAGCGGTTGATGTGAGGGTAAACGATAAATCTTTGGCCTTTGAAGACAGGCCCTTCTTCACGTTGCTGACCTTTGGGCTCCGTCAGGGTGGAAAGAGGTATTACGGAATAGATGTGACTGACCCCAATAAGGGCCTTTCCGAGGATGATAGCGGGAACAACTTCGGAAGGGTGCTCTGGGAATTTCCTGCAGCGCCTGAGGTAAGCGGGATAAATTGTGCTGACTTCTGGAACGACGCCGGAGGGCCTTCACCGGGCCAGCCAGGTCCTCCCTATTTCCAGCAAATCTGCATCCCCTCCCACGATGATCACTGGAAGGGGGAATACTGGCTTCAGTTTATGGGGCAAACCTGGGGGAAGCCAAAGGTAGGCCTGATTTCCCTTGATTCGGATAAATTATATGCGGTTGTGGTTACCGGTGGATATCCATCGGACCATGAGGCCACAGAATGGGGTTCCATCGATCAAGGTGCAGCCCTGTTTATCCTTGATGCCAGCTCAGGGGATGTAATTAAGGCCTTCGTGCGGAGCCAACCCACAGTCAGGATAAGAAAAAACAGCACCTACATCTATATACATCCCCCTGCAGATCAGTATGAAGTGGTTCCGGAACTAAACTCGTTGGTTGGAACACCTACAGCTGTGGACCTTAATTCCGACGGCCTGATAGATACCATTTACGTGGGGGACGTCAAGGGAAATATATGGAAGGTGGATATAAGCAGTTCTGACAAGGATGAATGGCAGATGGGCAAGCTGGCTGAACTGGGAGATAACCAACCCATCTTCCAGAAGGTGGTGGTGGCTAATGATTCCTGCGGAAGGAGATGGGTATTCGCCGGAACCGGGAGAAGGGACGAGCCCCTGAACACAGACAATTCGTGGTATATGGTGGGAATAATAGACACCAATGGGATACCCTCCACCCCCATAACCCTTGCCGACCTTCAAGACATAACTCCCATAGTTACCGATGTGACGGATATATTTGACGAAAACAACAATCCCCCCACGGTAACCCTTTCCTCCTCTGCCGCGGGATGGAAGATTGAATTTCAGGATGAAGGGGAGAAGCTATTTGAGAATCCCATAGCCTTCGGAGACCTCTATTTCACCACTTATACCCCTACCTTGACCAGCTTAACTGACCCCTGCTCTGCAGGAGGACTTATGAGAACCTACCGGGTAACCATTCCAGGATGCGGAGGCGATATATCATCTACCAGACAGGAAGGAAGGCTGGGAGGAGGTGGAGTTTCCTCCCTGGGAGGCTACGAGATTTATATAACAGGCGCATCTCCTGGTTCAAAACAGATCATCGGCCAGAAGCAACTGGCTCTTCCTTCCACTTTTGGTCCGATTTACTGGAGGTTAAAACATGAGGAATAAGCAACCCAGAGGTTTATCCTTTCTGGAGATTTTAGTGGTGCTCCTCATTTTCGGCATCATTACCCTTATGGCTATAAATTCCTTAGGGAGATCCAGGGTGAACTGGACCCTGCGGGGAGAGGTAAACAGAATGGTCAGCCTGATATACAGGGCCAAGGCCACTGCAGCCAAGGATGAAAAAATTGTAAGGATAAGGTTTGACAATCCCGATTCGGTAAACAGATACTGGTTAGAGGAAAAAAAGCCCACTGATAACACATACATTCAGCTCCTGAAAGCACCTGTGGAGGTTCCCTCCCAGGCCAAAATGTATGTATCCCCACCGTATTCTGAAATTTATTTTTACCCCGATGGAAAGATTCTGGTATCCAGTGGCACCACAGCTCCAACCATGGACCTTGTGGAAATTTTCGTCAGCCTTTCCTCCAACACCGATCATTACATAAAGATAAGACTTTATCCCCTGGGGGGCCTTGAGACCCAGAAGCATTTCGTGTATTAAGGAGGAAAAGGATGGAGAGAAAAAACGGTTTTATAATGCTGGAAGGTCTCGTGGGAGTAGCAATCATCGGCATTGTTATTCTTTTCGTCATGTCCACCTTCGGCTTGAGGTTGAATATGGACAGGAGAAATTCCGTAAGGGCCACCGCCTTTTATTTAGCGGAACAGGGTCTTGAGAGGGTAAAGGCAAATCCCGATGGGATCCCCGCAGGCTATTTCACAACCGAGGACTTCGGCACTATTCCGGGCTTTCCTAATTTTAAGCGAGAATATTTCTTCCAGCAGGTTTCCGTGCCATCGTCTGTTACAATCTGGGAAGTCAGGGTAGGAGTCCAATGGAGGAAAGACCCAAGTTCAACCCCATGGAAAGCCCTGGAATTGGTTTCCTACGTAATCCAGAAGCAGTAAAGGAGGCAATTATGAAAGAAAGAGGAACCACATTTCTTGAAATACTGGTTGCCCTCACAGTATTTGTCCTCATAGGGCTGGCTTTCGGAGCGATTCTGGTCTTTCATCAGAAGAGTTTTGTAAGGGAAAATAAGAGGGTGCTCCTTCAGACCCAGCTGAGAACGGGACTCCTTTTCATAGGAGATAAATTGATGTCCGCCGGGGCAGGCATAGGAGTTGCCTGCACCCCATCCTACATGGGAAGCGGAAATGGGAACGGTCTAACTCAGGGGACCTGTTCCTTTAGAGGCATAATTCCTCTGAACAGCGATAAGGGGCC
Source organism: Candidatus Aminicenantota bacterium (assembly GCA_026991555.1). Taxonomy (GTDB): domain Bacteria; phylum Acidobacteriota; class Aminicenantia; order S016-38; family S016-38; genus JALSNJ01. Next base: position 19,336 of record JALXBI010000013.1, on the reverse strand, counting down.
TGATGGTCTTATACTGGCCTATGGGAATACATCCACCCTCACCCGACTTGCCCCCACCCAATCCTCCTGGACCTCCTCTAATAATTACATGAGTCTTGAGAAAATCCTTGATACTTCCCAGCCTACCCCGGTTTCAATGTGGAATCCCAACGATATAGGCATGATAATGAGCTCCGACGGTTTCTACATATTCAGGGTGGTAAATGTGGATGTGGACAACGCCACCCTTCAGATTCGTCCCGCCCCGGTTTATTATTCGGGGCTGCTTAATTTCTCCCGCACCGGTGATATCCCAATTTCTTACAAGGACCAGCTCCCCAGTGTAACCAATTACACTTCCCCACAGCCAGGCAACACCCTGACATATCTTCGTAACACTTCGGTGGTGGTAAAGCTTGACTTCTTCGCCATATTCTTTGTGGACCAGATTCCCAACACCAATTCCTATTACCTGGTAGCAAGCCTTGACACCATGGGCTCGGCAGACCCCTGCTCCGGAGGAATAACCTCCCAGAGATGCGTGCCCTTAGGTAAAAACATAATTGACTTTCAGGTGGAATATTTTGAACCAGCCAATCAAAAAGTTTACTGCTCCCAGTCCTCGGACATTCCCCAGGGCTACACTGCTGAAGATTGTAATTCCTTTCAGGAACTATACCAGGGTATAATTACCAAGGCCATAACCGGACTTAGACTGAGCCTCGCCGGGGTAACGGAACAGTTTCTTAAAAAATACCAGCAAAACAATTACCTGATTCTCCCTGCCCTGGGAGATAGGTTGGAACGCAAACTATACGATAATCCCTGGGTTAAAATGAAACTGGATACTTCTGTGGTGACTATAAGCCCCAGGAACATGTTCATAGTTTATTAACGGAGGGAGAAATGAGAGAAAAGGGAAGTGTTTTAATTCTGGCTCTCATAACCGTGGCCGTTCTTGCTGTTATAGGGATGGCCGGTATATTGATGAGCCAGCGGGAGATCTCTGCTGTAGTTTCGGCTGAAAGATCAACTGCCGCCCTTCAAATAGCCGATGCCGGGGCGAATTATGTCTACAATGCTCTGGTAACGGATCCTCTGACGCCCCTTGGGGATTTTTCCAATATTTCCAGCATTTCCCAGGAAATAGATTTCTCATCGGACTATGCCCACGGAATGAAGGGAAGGTTTTTTCTCCCTACCACCTTGCCTGACGGCACATCCTTAGAGGGAAGAAACCCCAGAATAATGGCTGAATTTATGCCCCCATTCCCTCCGGGAGTCGGAATGGGAGAAGGAATTTACTTCCTGGCAATTCAATTCTATGTAGAAGGGGACCTAACAGATACTTCGGGAAACAACATTATATCCTCCAAGATCGTGGATACGGCAACCTTAGGAATGTTCTTTGGGGAGTATTGAAATGAAAAGGAGCATCTTCCTGCTCATTTTCCTTTCCCTGGTTATGGGACAAAAAATCCAGCAGGTATCACTGAAGCCAGCGAAAATCACTCAGAAAACGGATGTTACGGCAGTGGTAGTTCCTGCTGCTGCTCCAGAAGGCTACAGGTATATCTTCACCTGGTTCGTAAACGGTAAGGCCATACGCATTAATTCCCCCGTCCTGCCATCAAGCTATTTCAAAAAGGGGGATTTCGTGTGGGTAGCGGTAAAACTGGTGGAAAAGGACACGGGCAAAACCGCAGATTACGCCGAAAGCCTCAGGGTAAAGGTTCTAAACTTGCCCCCGGACATAATTTCTTCTCCACCTTCTGCCAAGGGTTTAAAACCAGGGGATACCTACGAATACCCTATAGTTGTCAAGGACGAGGACGACCCTCCGGACAAAATAGAAATAAAGCTGGTAAAGGCCCCGGAGGGAGCCTTCTTAGATGGAAATACTCTGAAATGGAAGCTACCTAAAAAAACAGGCACCTTTCCCTTTGTAATAGAAGCAAGGGACCCCTACGGAGGAAAATGCACCCTTTCCTTTGAGATATCCATAGGAAAAAAGAAGGTATTGCCTCAGGGAACTGAGTAAAGGAGTTCAGCCCCGCTCCAGGGCCTTGAAAACAAAAGGGGCTGGTTTATGCTCCTTTGAAGTTCCTTTTCCCTGCCCTTCAGAAGAAGGACTATCAGGAATCCCCCAAAACCTGCTCCGGTGAGCCTGGCACCGTAAACGAAGGGAAGGGAGGAAATTTTCTCTACCAGGTCATCTATATCCGGGAGGGAAACTTCAAAATCCTCGGATAAACTCTGATGGGCCAGTTTCATGATCTTCTCCACCATACACAGGTCCCCGGCCCTTAGAAAATCCGCAAGCAGGGAAACCCTCTGATTTTCGGAAATTACATGCATTGCCCTTTTAAAGGATGCCTCGTCCATAAGGGGCCGGGTCGAAAGGAGCATTTCTTCGTTTACCTGGGAAAGGTTTTCCACATCAGGAAACAGTTTTTTCACCGCCTCAAGGGCCCTTCTGCATTCCTCCCTCCTTTGGTTGTATCTGGAGGAGGAAAGGCTCCTCCTTATTCCCGTATCCACCATAGCCAGGGTCAAAGAAGAGGGGAAGGGTATGTATTCGTGGTGGAGGCTCTGGGTATCTAAAAGTATAAGGTGCTCCTTTTTGGCAAAGAAGGATACGAACTGGTCCATTATACCGCACCTAACCCCCACGAATTCGGATTCTGCCCTATGGCAAACCCTTACTATTTCAATTCCAGAAATATCAAGGGAGAAAATCTTCTGAATAGCCAGGGCAAAGGACACCTCCAGGGCAGCGGAGGAACTGAGACCGGAACCCACTGGAAGGCTGGATTTTATGTAAGCCCTCAGGCCCTCTGCAGGAGCTTCCATAAATTTCAAAACTCCCCGAAGATAATCCCCAAAATTCCCCCTCCTTTCAAAAACCCCTGCATCCCACCTTTCCCATCCTGCATTTTCCGAATAAACCTCTATTTTCCCATCTGCAGCTCTGGAGACAGCCACATAGGTCCCATACCTTATGGCTGCGGGAAGGACAAGGCCACCGTTGTAATCAGTATGCTCCCCGATTATGTTTACCCTGCCAGGAGCAAAACTTATAACTTCAGGTTCTGTTCCGAAAGTGGCTGAAAATCCCTCCCTTATCTCCTCAATCATTTTCCCCAACCATTTTAACGAAGGATATCTCCCATCCATCCTCTATTTTCACCTTCTTTAAAAAAGCAAAGGGCCCTATGTTACACTTCTTACCAATGTGGGTCCCTTGGCCCAAGTATGTGAAGGGGTAGATAACCGTGTCCCTGCCCACATGGACATTGAATTCCACCACCACCGAAGAGGGAGAGACGAAACTCACCCCGGCATCCATGAGGGACTCTATGTTCTTCCTGTTGAAATATTCCGAAGCCTCTGCCAGGTCCTTTCTTGTGTTTATTCCCTTGGTGAGCAGCGGGTTATCTATCCTGAGGGCTGAGGTTTTAAGCCCGTTTTTGTAGGCAATCTCCACGATGTCGGTAAGATAATACTCGCCCTTCTTGGGATTTTGTTCTATCCGGTGCAGGAGGGGAGAGATGGTCTCCCACCGGAAGGCGTAATAGGATGAGTTAACTTCCCTTATTTTGAGTTCCTCCTCGCTGGCGTTTATTTCCTCAACCACCCTCATTACCCTTCCATCCTCGTCTTTGATAACCCGTCCGTAGGGTGGAGGCTGGTCAAAGACCGAGGAAATAAGGCTCAGGTCAGAGGAGGTTTCCCGGTGAAATTCCAGGAGTCGGGAAAGTATCTCCACACTTATGTAAGGGGAATCTCCCACCAGAACAAGGACATCTCCCTGAAATCCCTGAAGGTATTTTTCCGCTTGCCAGAGGGCGTGGGCAGTTCCTAAGGGTTTTTGTTGGAGGGCGAAATTTATCCCCTTTGGGAAAATACTTCTAAATGCGTTTATGTTGTGGGGACCGGCAACCACCACCAAGGGTTCCGCTCCGATTCCCTGGCAGGCTTCCACCGGGAATCTTATTATCTCCTTTCCCAGGATTTTGTGAAGGAGTTTGTTCCTGGAGGACTTCATACGAACTCCCTTGCCTGCCGCAAGGATTACCGCTGCGGTTTTTCCTTCCATCATTCTCCTCCTTCAAGGGCCTGGTCTATGTCCGCCAGAATGTCCTCCACATCCTCAATTCCCACTGAAAGCCTTATGGTTCCAGGCTCTATGCCTAAGGCCCTTCTTTCCTCATCGCTAAGGGCATAATGGGAGGTATTAAAGGGCATGGAAACTAAAGATTCTACCCCACCTAAGGAAGCCGCTTCCTTTATTATCTTGAGCTTTCTCATAAATCTCATTCCCTCTTCATTTCCACCTTTTATTTTGAAGGTGACCATCCCTCCACCGCCCCTGAAATGGCTCCTTGCGTAATCCGCCTCATAATAATTATTCACCATGGGGTATATTACCCATTCCACCTTGGGATGCTCCTCCAGAACCCTGGCTACTTCCAGGGCATTCAAGTTGTGCCTTTCCATCCTCACATGGAGGGTTTTCAGGCTTCGCTCAAGAAGAAAACAGGATAGGGGATCTGCAGTAGGACCCAGAGCCACATAGGTTTTCCATACCATCTCTATATCTTCCTTGCTTCCCACAATCACCCCGGCCAGCAGGTCCGAGTGTCCACCTAAATACTTGGTGGCAGAATGTATTACGAGATCCGCCCCGTGTTGAAGGGGGTTAAAGTTGTAAGGGGAAAGGAAGGTGTTGTCAACGATAATTTTTATTCCCCTTTTCCTGGCAAATTCCACAACCCCATCCATAAGAAAGGGCCTCAGCAGGGGGTTGGATATGCTCTCGAAAAAGAACAATTTAGTCTCCGAGGTGGCGGCGTCTATTATACCCTCAGGATGATCAGGCAGGCTATAGCTAACCTTAATACCAAACCTCTCCTCCATCATGGATATTAATCCTAAGGAGCCTCCGTAAAGGTGTTTGGAAGTCACCATGTGATCTCCGGGCCTTAAATAGGTAAAAAGAACCGAAGCCACGGCTCCCATTCCCGAAGAAACCATCAGGGCATCCTCCCCTCCTTCCAGAGCGGCCATTTTCTCTTCCACGGCTCTCCGGGTAGGGTTCCCGTGCCTGGTGTAAATCCAGACATCCCTTCCTCTTCCTTCAAGGAAGGCTTTATAAATTTCATCGTCAAGAAGATAATTGGAGGTTTGAAAAATAGGGGTTATAACTGGCTTCAATTTTTCCAGGGAAATCTCCCCGCTGTGAATGGCTTTCGTTGCGAATCTCATTTTTCCTCCTTATCCTCCCTGTGCGAGGGAAGGAAGAATTTATCTTTGATTATCTCGTCCTCTTTCCCAACGAGAACCTCCCAGGCAGCTTTAGCAGCGGAATACATGGCCTCCTTTTTGGAAGCCCCCTCACCGTAAAATTTTCTTCCCCCTACATCCACCGCCACAGTGAATTTTCTGCGATGGGGGGGGCCCTCTTCCTTTACCACGGTGTAGACCGGAAGTTCCTCTCCCCTGCCCTGGAGAAATTCCTGCAGGGCAGATTTATAATCAAAGGTAACCCCTCCTTCCTCAAGAACCTTCTCCAGCTCAGGGGCTAAGGCTTCCATTACCACCTTCTTAGCTTCCTCTATTCCTCCATCTAAAAAAACCGCCGCCACATAGGCCTCAAAAACATCGGAAAGAATGGAGTCCTTTTCCCTTCCACCACTCCTTTCTTCGCCCTTGGAAAGCCTCACCATTTCATGAAGTCCCATTCTCCTTGAGGCTCTGGCCAGAACTTCCTTGGAAGAAAGGGCTGCCTTAAGTTTTGACAATTTTCCCTCGTCCATCATGGGAAAATTCTCGTAAACCCAGTGGGCAAGAAGGAAGTTCACAATGGAATCCCCGAGGAATTCAAGCCTCTCATAATTAAATCTTTTGTCCTTGAGCCTCTCGTGGGAATAGGAGGGATGGGTAAGGGCTTTTTCGAGAAGCTCTGTTTTTCTAAATTTGTAACTCACACGATCCTCCCTAAGAAAATTGCTATATCGTCCGGGGGAACTTCCCTGCCGGAAAACGCCTCGGCTTCCTGGAGCATCCTTGTTATTATTTCCTTTGGGGAAAGGCGGTGATATTTCCTGAGAAGCCCCCCAATCCTTTCAATACCGAAAAGCTCCCTGCCGTCCTTAGAGGGCAGTTCGCTCAACCCATCGGTAAAGAGAAGAAGCGAATCACCCTGGGAAAGGGAAAATCTTGAGGCCTCCAGTTTTCCCCTGAGGTCCTCCACGAGACCTATGCCCATTCCCTCGGGCGTCAGGTATTCCAGCCGATCTATTCCGCTCTGGCTGAGGGGTCTATGTATTATCAGGGGAGTATGACCGGCCCTTACATATTCAACTTCCCTTCCCTCTATCTTCAGGATTGCAAGGGTTATGAAATAATTGGGCCTGAGATAGGGAAAAAGCAGGGAATTGACCTCCACCACCGCCTCCTCAGGGCTCACCCCCCGGGATAAAAGGGATAAAAGGGTTCCCTTGAGCATGGCCCCATAGAGGGAAGAATGCAGCCCCTTCCCCGACACATCGGCCATGGAAATGAACCAGCTCTTTCCCCCTTTTATTATATCGTAGAAGTCTCCTCCCACCCCCTTGGCAGCAAGGGTTATGGCAGCGTAATTCATTTGCGGTATGGTGATTCTCTGGGGGGGAAGGAGCCTGAGCTGTATTTTTCTGGCAATTCTCAGTTCCTGGGCCATTTCCGAAGCGGTCTTTTCCTTCTCCACCAGTTGCCTCAACCTTTCCACCATGGCGTCAAAATCCCGAAGTAACATACCTATCTCGTCCTTTCTGCTGGTTTGAATTTTCACAGAAAGGTCCCCTGCCTTCACTGCCCGCACGGCAAAGGAAAGTTCCCCCACTGCCTTAGCCACATCCCTGGAAAGCCACATGCCCCCTATTATTGCCCCAAGGTTCACGAAGGAGAAAAGCACCGCAAGAAACAGAAAGAGGAAGAACATCCTGGTTCCTATCACGGTTCTTCCCTTAAGAAGGCCGTTTACAAGGGAGGAAAGGGTTGCTTTTACTGGGAGAAAAACCCCAGCGTATTCCCTGGCGGTTTTTGTTGAATAAGCATCTAAGCTTAAAATCACTGGAACCGTGATTCCCCTGACCTGCGATGCTGTGCTTCCCCCGGTAAATTTCAGCTTTCCTTTTTCATACCAGAATAAAATAGGGGGAAAAACCACATCTACAAGATATTCCTTCCTGAAAAATTCAGGCATAGTTTTATCTATTCTTACACCGCGCTGCTCTTCGAGAAAAACCACGAGATAATAACCATCCTCACCTTCCACTATTCCCTCAAATCCCTTCCTAATAGGAAAATGCATAACTTCCCCTGTTCCCCTTTTAAGTTCTTCCATCTTCAGGTCAATCCATCCCTGTATAAGAGAATTAGCGAAGGAGGCCATCATTATATAAAGGAAAAGAAGAATTAGAAAAAACACCAGAACCGTGGGAATCACGCTGGCGAGGATGTGGGAGAAGAAAAGCCTATTTTTCAGGGAAAACAGGAATTTTGACAGCCACGAGGGAAGGAAAAAAATTCCAAGAAGCACCGCCCAACCTAAGGTTAGAAGGAAAAACCCCATAATGTCCCTGGCAAGGATTACCAGGGAAAGCAGGTAAATTCCGGTGATTAGATAAAACCTTTTCACTTCATGGCCCTCAGCAAAAACTCCGAAAGATGCAAAGCTGGAACAGGAGAAAAACTACCCAGAAACATTATACAACCAGGACAGGCAGTTATTAAAACCTCGGCCCCGCTTTCCTTTATGTATTTTCTTTTCTCCTTTCTCAGGGAAAAGGAAATCTCCGGGTGGGAAAGGGAGAAACTTCCTCCAAAACCACAGCAAAGGTCAGCCCTTTCCATCTCTTTGAAGCTGGAAAGGCTGGAGAGGAGTTCCCTGGGCTGGGACCATATACCCAGTTCCTTTTTAAGGTGACAGGGGTCGTGCCAGGTGGTGCGAAGGGGAATTTTTTTGAAACTGCCCTTTCCCTGCAAAACTAAACTTGCCAGGTCCCTTACATTTTCGTAGCCGTAAAACCTCCTCAATGTGGTCATTCCCGTGGGGCAGGTTGAAGTTATGTAATCCGGCTTAAGGGAATCAATTATCCTTCTGTTGTATGCCATAATCTTTCTGAACTCCTCCTTTTCCCCCAAGGAAAGATACGGAAACCCGCAGCAAATCTGGCCTTTGGGCACGAGAACATCGTATCCGCTTCTGGAAAGAACCCTTACCGCTGCCTCAGCATGATTGGGAAAAAACTTGTTCGTCAGGCAACCCACGAAAAGCAGCACCCTTCCCCTTCCTGCTCCTGGATAAAATTCCTTGGACCTTGAGAGGAAGGGTTTTAAGGAAGGGCGGAAGGGGAGTTTTTCCGGGAAAAAGAGCGAAGCCAAGGAAGTAAAAAGGTGGGCGGGAAAAATTCCCTTGGTAAATCCTGACACCAAAGCCTTCTTTAAAAAGCTCCTTCCCCACCTGCTCCTTGCCTCTGCGAAAATGTCTAAGGTTCTTATCCCATTGGGGCATACGCTCTCGCATCCTCCACATAGGGAACAATAGGAAAGAACCGGGGCTCCCTCTATGGGGGAAATTCTCCCTTCCTCCATGGCCTGAATTACGGCTATTTTTCCCCTGGGGGAATAGGCCTCGTCCCTTAATGTTAGATAAACAGGGCAGGAAGAAAGACAGGAACCACAACCGGCACAGACTTTTAAGAACTCAGAAAGATTCGCTGACAACCTCTCCCTCTACCATGGTCATGACCGCAGCTCCCCTGAGCTTCCAGCCGTGAAAGGGAGTATTTCTGCTTTTTGAGGCGAATTTATCCCTGTCCACGACAACTTCCTTTTTGGGGTCTATTACAGTAATGTGGGCGGGATATCCCTTTTCTATTTTCCCGAACCCCCGCAATCCTAAAATTTTAGCAGGGTTAACCGAAAGAAGCTCTGCAAACCTCTTGGGACTTATAACCCTTCTCCGCACAAATTTATCCCAGATGAGGGAAACGGCAGTTTCCAGGCCCACCACCCCGAAGGGAGCTGCGTCAAATTCCACCTCCTTGTCGTCATAGGTGTGGGGAGCGTGGTCCGTGGCAATGGCATCAATTAGTCCCTCCCTTAAACCCTTAACCAAGGCCTCCCTGTCCTCAGGGCTTCTAAGGGGTGGGTTCATCTTAAAATTGGGGTCAAAGGAGGAAACATAGGTCTCGTCAAGGAGAAGGTGGTGGGGAGTTACTTCACAACTCACCCTTACGCCCCTCTCCTTAGCCTCCGCCACAAGCTCAAGTCCCCTTTTGGTGCTTATGTGCTGCAAGTGAACCTTAGCTCCCACGAATTCCGCAATAAGGAGGTCCCGGCTTATGGCCACCGCCTCTGAAACCCAGGGTCTTCCCCTGAGGCCAAGTTTTGCGGTGAAGGGGGTTTCGTTCACGAAACCGTCCTGGGAAAGTTTGAGGTCTTCTGCATGGGAAAGATAGGGAAGGTCCAAGGCTAAGAGGTATTCCAGCCCTCTCCTTAGAACTAAGGGATTGCTCACGGGAAGACCGTCATCGCTAAAGGCTATGGCTCCTTCCTCTGCCATGAGGGCCATTTCCGTAAGTTCTTCCCCCCTCCTTCCCTTGGTGAAGGCCCCTACGGGAAAAACGAAAACCTTGGCGGAACGGGCTTTTTCCACAACGAACCTTACCCTTAAGGGATCATCAATGGGAGGAGAGGTATTGGGCATCATGGCAACGGCCACAAAACCTCCCTTAGCTGCTGCCTGGCTTCCAGAGGCTATATCCTCAGCGTCCTCCCTTCCAGGCTCGCGAAAGTGAACATGCATGTCTATAAGACCAGGGAAAACATATTTCCCTGAAAGGTCGTATTCCCTGCAATCGCCGCAGTTTACCTTTCCTATTTCCTTTACCTCACCATCCTCAATAAGTATGTCGGCCACAGTGTTGATTTTGTTTTGCGGGGAAACCACCCTTCCACCCTTCAGGAGAATTCTCATGCTTCACCTCCAAGAAGAAGGGAAAGAACGGCCATTCTAACAGCCACGCCCTTTTCCACCTGATCAAGAATCACTGACCTTGGGGAATCGGCCACCTCGTGGGAAAGTTCAATCCCCCGATTTATGGGCCCTGGATGCATCACAATGCCATCCGGCTTCATCCTTGAAAGCCTTTCCCCGGTAAGCTGGTATCTTGCCCTGTATTCCCTGAGGCTGGGAAGAAATCCCCCCTTCATCCTTTCCATCTGGAGCCTCAGCATTATAACCACATCGGCCCCATCCACTGCCCTGTCTAAGTCGTATTCCACCTCAGCGGGAAGGGCTTTAAAATAGGGGGGAAGAAGGGTTGGAGGACCGGAAAGAACAACAGAAGAGCCCATTTTATGGAAAAGGAAGAGGTCGGACCTTGCCACCCTGCTGTGGAGGATGTCCCCAACGATAACCACCTTCATACCGTCCAACCTTCCCTTGTGCTCCAGCACCGTTAGGGCATCAAGAAGGGCCTGGGTAGGATGTTCGTGGGCCCCATCCCCTGCGTTTATAACTGCGCTACGGCAGAAGGTGGTTAGGAATCTGGCAGCGCCGGGGGAGGGATGCCTTATAACTATTAGGTCTGTCTTCATGGCCTCTAAGTTAAGAACGGTATCCTTAAGGCTCTCGCCCTTTCTTACAGAGGAAACCGAGGCTGAAAAATTCATAACATCCGCAGAAAGCCTCTTGGCCGCTATTTCAAAGGAGGAACGGGTTCTGGTGCTGGGCTCAAAGAAGAGGTTAACCACCGTCTTTCCCCGAAGCACAGGAACCTTTTTTATAGGCCTCCTGGAAATTTCAAGGAAACCCTTGGCGGTGCTCAGGATTTCCTCTATTTTTTCCTTCGGAGTCTCCTCTATGGAGAGAAGGTGCCTCATTTATTCCTCCGGTTCTGTAATTACCACCTCGTCCACCCCATCGTGCTCCTTAAACCTCACCCTTACCCTTTCCCTTCGGGAGGTAGGAAGAACCTTCCCCACATAGTTGGCCTGGATGGGAAGTTCCCTGTGGCCCCTATCCACGAGAACCGCCAGCTGGATGGTTCTGGGCCTCCCCAGGTCTATAATGGAATCCATGGCGGCCCTTACGGTTCTTCCGGTGAAAAGAACATCGTCCACGAGGATTATGTCCTTTCCGTCCACAGGAAATGGAATCTCCGTTCCCTTAACCTCAGGGGTTATTCCCTTTTTCGGGATATCGTCCCTGTAAAGGGTTATGTCCAGAATCCCCATGGGAACCTCAATTCCCTCCAGTTTCTTTATGGCTTCCTGGAGTCTTCGGGCAAGATAAACTCCCCTGGTTCTTATGCCTATAAGGGCCAGGTTCTCCACATCCCTGTTTTTCTCCAGGATTTCAGTAGCTAAACGGTTTATCACCCTCCTTATGGCTCGCTGGTCCATGATTCTTGCCTTGAGTTTCTCCTTAGCCATTTTTCCTCCTTCTTGACCTAAATTATATCAGGGAAGCGCAGGAGGCAGAAGTCGTTTAAGCTCCTCCCTCCTTTCCTCCACCTCCGCCATCATTTTCTCCCATTTTTCCCTTAAGTTCAGGTAATCCTCAAGCACAGGCCTGCCCCTGAACGGATTTTGATATGCAATGGAAACATTCTCCAGGGTTTGCCGGGCATCCTCCGCCTTACCCTGGGTCAAATATTGCAGGGCAAGAAGCTGTGAGGCCTCTCTGACCTTGTCCTCAAGGTCCTCCCTGAGGAAGGCTCCTGGATAGGGGTCATAGTCCTCTGCCTTAAGCCCTGCCTGGTTTATTTTTTCCCTTTCGTAAAGGAACCTGATTATGTCCTCCCTCATTCTCATCCACAGAGGATGGGGTTTTGGGGGAGGAAGATGCCTTATGCTGAGCTGCCTATCAAGGAAAAAGCTATACCCAGCTATTTCGGCGTTCATAAGGTAATCTATATCCTCACCCCTGGTTATGGATGGGTCAAAGGGTATTTTCGTGAAAACCTCCCTGTGAAGGACCGCATTTCCTCCGAAAACGAAGGGGGTTCTTTTTATTCTTGGCCCTGAACCGATATAAACTTCAAAAGCCCGGTTCATCTGCTGGAGGTTGTCCCATATCCCCATCCAGGGTTCAAACTCCTTTTTCAAAAGATAACCCCCGTAGGGCTGTATGTAATAACCGGCCTTGGCTAAAACCCTTTTTCCCTCAACCTCCTCACCCAGAAATTCAACGGCCTTTTCCATGAAGTGCGGGTCCTCAAAGACCTCGTCGTCGTCAATTAAAATAACCACATCCGCTCCAAGAAGGTGAGGAACCCATAGGCACATATTCCTTATGGGGGAATATCCCCTGAGGGAAAGGAGTTCAGTGGGAAGAGAAATCCTATCCTCAAACCTGCGAAGATCGGAATGGGAAAAAACTAAGGTTGGAACAGGAGGTTTGGAGTGGCTCACAATTTCCTTCACCTTTTCCTCCACCTTCTCCTCTATTTCCGGGGAGGTGGCAGCAGCGATAATAACTAAGGTAAAATCCAGGTCCTTGAGTATTTCTATACTCTTTATGGCCCTGGCTAAGGTTCCCTCCTGGTCTAAGGGGGTGGGATGGTCATATACAGCATCTCCGGGTTTCCATCCCTCGGCAGAAGGCCTCGCCCAGTAGGTGGGGATAACCATTGCTTTCCTCATGACACTACCTCCCTTTTATGCTTTTATACTCTATCAATTTGGAGCGTCTTTCTCAAGGCTCTGTTTCCTAAATAAAAAAGGGACAGACCCTTTTTTGAGACGGAGAAATTATGAATAGAGGGATTTTGTAAAAATTAAAGGAGCCCGGAGCTCTGGGCCCAGGAGAGGGTTTTGGATAGGGCTTCGGGGAGCGGAGTTCTCCTGAGAAGGCCCATTTTTTCGGCCTTAGAGGTGTCAATTAACCAGCACGGATATCGCAGTTCCCTTATCTTGTCCACGGTAAACATGGAGGAGGAAAAAATTTCCGAGAGGTAGGCTGCTACTCTGGCTAAGGGCAGGGGAATGGGAAGCTTCCTCACCTTATCCCTCCCCAGGATTTTCGCAATTTCCATGACAAATTCCCAGTAATCCACTTCCTCGTAACTGGCCACATGAAGAACCTCACCCTCTCCCCTTTCTGTTGCCGCCTCCATGGCGTAGACCAGGTCCTTCACGTAAATCATGGAGAATTTCCTGGGGCCAAGCCAGGGGGCGAATCCTTTTTTTATTACTTTGTAAAGGTCCATGAAGGCATAATCTTCCTCTCCGAAGACGGCCGGGGGCCTGAGAATAACCCATTCTCCGGGAAATTCTTTGACGAGTTTTTCCCCCTCCAGTTTGCTTTTACCGTAAAGGGATACCGGCCGGGCCTGTTCTTCGCTTACGGGTTTGCAATCCGTTGATGGGCCTGTGGCTGCCTGGGAGCTGAGGTGGATTACCCTTCGCACCTTTCCCCGGGATTTTTCCAGTATTTTACCTGTTAGTTTGACATTGGCCCTGTGGAAGTCGTCGTAGGTTTTGCCTTTTACAGCTCCGGCTAAGTTGAACAGGTAATCCGCCCGGGGAAACCCGTCCTCCGGGAGTAATTCCTCCACCTCCCTTCCGAATATACCCGTGGCCTTTCCCCGGGTTCTGGTCAGGACGAAAACCTCCCATCCCTTAGAAATCAGGCTTTTTACCAGGGCCCTTCCTATGAATCCTGTGCCTCCACTTACTATGCTTCTCATAACTTGAAAATTTTATAGGAAAGTCTTATCCTTATCAACGCAAGGAGGGAAACATGGACCTTTTTGAAAAGTGTTTTTCGTTTACCAGAAGTGAAGAAGCCCAGAACATGGGGCTTTATCCCTATTTCAATCCCATAAAGGAAGTAAGGGGAAACAAGGTGGTTACCGCCGATGGAAGAGAACTCATTATGGTGGGCTCCAACAATTACTTAGGACTCATTGACCATCCTAAGGTGCTTGCCGCCATGAAGGAGGCCATTGAAAGGTATGGCTCGTCCACCTGTGGTTCCCGTTTTCTCAACGGCACCCTTACCATCCACGAGGAGCTTGAAGCGGAGCTGGCCGAGTTCATGGAGAGGGAGGCTGCCTTAGTTTTCTCCACAGGATACCAGACAAACCTGGGAATAATTTCCGCCTTGGTGGGCAGAAAGGATTATGTGATTCTTGACAATATGGACCACGCTTCCATCTACGACGCTGCCCGACTTAGTTTTGGGAAAATGGTGAAATTCCGCCACAACGACCCCGAGGACCTGGAGAGGGTGCTCAAGAAGATTCCCCCGGATGCGGGTAAACTGGTGGTGGTGGACGGGGTATTTTCCATGGAGGGAGACCTGGCTGACCTTCCTAACTTAGTTCCCATTGCAAAAAAATACGGGGCCAGGTTCATGGTGGACGATGCCCATGGCATGGGGGTCTTCGGTGAAGGAGGAAGGGGGGTGGTGGAACACTTCGGGATGCTTCACGAGGTGGACATAGTTATGGCCACCTTTTCAAAATCCTTTGCGTCCTTGGGGGGATTTGTAGCTGGAGACAGGAAGGTTATCAATTACATCAAGCATTTTGGCCGTTCCCTAATATTCTCTGCCAGCATAACCCCGGCTGCGGTGGCAGCTGCCAGGGCCGCCCTGGAGATAATAAAAAACGAGCCGGAAAGAAGGCACAGGCTCTGGGAAATAAGCAGGAAAATGAAAAAGGCTTTTGAAGATATGGGTTATGATACAGGAACTACCCAGAGCCCGATAATTCCTCTTCTTGTGGGAACTGAGGAGCAGCTTCTTACCCTTTGGAAGATTCTGAGGGAAGAGGGGGTGTTTGCCAATCCTGTTCTTCCTCCGGCGGTTCCGCCAGACCGCACTCTTATAAGAACTTCGTATACAGCCACCCATACCGATGAGGAACTTCAGCAGGTACTTAATGCCTTCTACAAAGCTGGAAAGGCAGTGGGAGTAATTTGACGGTTTTCAATTAAGTAAGAGGGACATTATGAGGAAATGGGGTTGGCTGGTTTCTCTCGTTCTACTTTTGCCTCTTTACGCTTCCCTTCAGTCTAAGATAAAAAAGGCTATAGTCAACTGGGACAGAAATGCCTATTTGTCCCTTTTTGCTGACCCTTTTATAAGTGAAGCAGATGAGGTTTTCCGGTTCAGGCCCGAGAAGGTGGAGGTTCTGAGGCAGGGGGATTTCATCATTCTTGGAGTCCTGAGGAAACCCTTTCCCCTTATAGAGGTCTGGAGGATAAAGGAAAAGGACGGGAAGATAGTTTACAAAAAGGTTATATCTTCCATAAAGCAAAATGCCTACTATTCTGTGGGAGATGCAAAATGCTATCGTTTGAAGGAAGCCAGCATAAACCTTCCTGACCTTAAGGTTAATTTTTCCGGGGGAAAGTTTTGCAGCTGGCCGGACATATTCCTTTTTGAAGGGGAGGGGAGATTCGTTTTCACACCTTCGGATCCCGTGGAAAAAAGGGCCCTTCTTTATCAGATCGGGGAGGAGAGAGTAGAGGAGAAAATTTCCTTTATGGCTCTGAGGCTGCAGAGACAACCAGGGGCTGATGTTAAGTTCACCATAGGAGAGAAGCTTCCCTTAGAGGAAAAGGAAAGGAAGCTATTTCTTTCTCAACTGAAGAATTTCGGTCTTTACTATTCTCCAATACTCAAGGCCGAGGTCCTTCCTCCGGTTCCAGTCTCAGGGGCCGTGGCCATAATGGGTAAGGGGAGAACATACAAGTATACCTATGACCCATCGGCGGAGAGGGAAATATTCTTCACGGACCTTCAGGCCGGCAAGTATCTTGCCCTCTATTCGCCTCCGGGCAAAGTTGCAATTTTCGTGAAATCCCCCAAACCCGAATTTATAAATTTAAAGGTCAGGGTGGAGACAGAAACAAACACTCTGAATGGAAGGGCTGAAATTAGTTTTCCAGAGCCAGTAAAGGGAAGGCTTTATTTTTACCTTGCCCCTGACCTCAATATTGCCGATGCCAGGGATGAGAAGGGCAGGCCCCTTATCCTTGAAAAGAGCTATGGGGGCACCTACGAAGTCTATCCCAACGGCTCCCTGACCAGAATAGCCGTAAACTACAGGGGAAAGGTCAATAGGGTGGAGTCCTATTCCTCCCTGGCTGGAGGCTATTTCTATCCTACTTCGTGGTATCCCAGTTTCGGTGGTTATTTCAGGTATCGGCTGGATGTAAATGCCAGGGGAGCGGACCTGGTGGTTCCTGGAGACAAAAGGGGAGGGCATTACGAGTCAACCTCGCCGGTTTCCTACATAGGACTGGGGATGGGAAAAATAAGGGGAAGTTATGCCATGGGCCCCCTGGAAATTTACTGGGAAAGAAAAAGGCTAAGGGATATTTCCCTTTGCAAAGTGGCTTTTAACAAAGTTAAAAAGAGCCTTGGGCCCCTTCCCTGGAAGGTTAAGGTCCTTCTGAGCGAAGGCCTTTTTTACTACGGGGCTTCCTCTCCAGGGCTGGTATTTCTCAGGATAATACCCTTGCCCAGGGAAAAAATTTATCGTCCAGGTCCCATGCCCTGCGGTGAAAAATACCTGGTTTATCACGAATTCATACATCAGTGGATAGGAGGGTTAATTTCTCCCAAGACTTTTTCCGATTATTGGGTAAACGAGGGTCTCACCGCTCTTCTTTCCGGCGTTTTCTCGTGCAGGGGCTTTGAAGGAAAGTTCAGGAAGACCTTTATCGGTGAAAATAGGGTTCCCCCTCTGGAAATGGGAGGAAGGATAGGTTATTACAAGGGCTCCATAAGGGATGTTTTCGTCCACCTTCATTACAGGGCGGCTCTTGTCCTGAACATGGCCAGAATTTACATGGGGGAGGAGAAGTTCCTCCAGGCTGTCAGGGATTTTCTCAGGGAAAACAGGTTTAAGGAATACCGCTGGGAGGACTTCACCACATTTCTGGAAAAGAGAATGGGAAAACCGGGCTTCTTCCTTCCCTGGGTGGAGACGGATTTCAACCCTGAGTTTTCCTTTAAATACAGTGGGGGGATTTTGAAAATAAAGGAGAGGAGGGGCCTTGAAATAGCCGGCAAGAAGATGCATTTCCAGATTCCCATTCTCATAAAAACAGGGGGAAGGGAGAAAATTCTCTGGGTAAATGGGGAAGGAAGCATTAAAGTTCCCCCGGATTTTAAAATAGAGGAGAAACTTCTGCCTGCGGTTTTCTACCGGGAAAAATAAAGGGCTGCGTAGGAGAAGGGATTGTCCTTAAGAAAGGAAGGGGGAAGGCTCAATCTTCCTTCCTGCAGGTAAAAGTATACGGGAAACATGGGAGGAAAGGGAAGCTCTGCGGTGAGGATTTCCCCTGAAATTATGACCTCAAGTTTTCTCCCTGGCCATGGCCCTGAATACCCGCCTCCGTGGTGAAAAATAACCGGCAAACCCTCAAACCAGAGCCTTATGACTGTTTTTTCCGACGCCGGAAAAAGCCTCAGGAATTGCCCCTCCTTTGAGAACCTGATTTTCCTTTCCGGAGAAAGGGAAACTTCCACCTCATTCTCTCCGCTGTATTCCTCTGCTATGTAATACACAAGTTCCTGTTCCCTTTCCGTTATGAGGAAACCTCCCTCCGGTGTGCTTACCCGAAATTCCCTATGGCTCTGATGGACCGCGCCCTCCCAGGTTAAAATCGGAATTTTTCTGGAATTTACTATTATCCAAAGGGGCCTTTCCCGGCCCTTTCCGCTTTCCATCCAGACGACCCTTGCCCTCTCAACCAGAGCCAATCTCACCGAAGCTTTCCTTTATCCTTTCCGCCACCCTCTCCCAGGAAAGCCACTGCTTTATTTTCGCCCCTTCCTGTCCCATTTCCTTGGCCCTTTCCCTGTGGGTTAGGAAATAATCCATGGCCTCAGCCAGGGCTTCCTCTGACGGGGGAAGCACCAAACCGTTTTCCCCATCCCTTACCAGTTCCTTAGCCCCGCCGCTGTCCTGGAAGGTAATAACAGGTTTGCAGGAGAAAAAGGCCTCCGAAGTTACGAATCCGTAGTCCTCTCTAAAGGGAATAAAAATAACCGCTAAGGCCTTAGAATAGTATTCAGCCAGTTCATCCCCATTCAGATATCCGGTGAATAAAACCCGGTCTTTGACCCCCATTTCTTCAGCCAGGGCTTCCAGTTCTTTCCTTTTCTCCCCCTCCCCGGCTATGATAAGCTTAGCCTTAGGGACCAGTTTCAGGGCTCTTATGGCCACTTCCTGCCTTTTTAACCGGGCGAGTCTGGAAGGGAAGAAGAAATAATCTCCGGCCTCTCCGCAGCGATAGGGTCTTGGAGGGGGAGGAGGATAGAGCACCTCCGCCTCAAGGTTCCCCCATTTTTTAAGCCTTGAGGCCACTTCCCGGGAGATGGTGAAAATTTTATTTGCCCTTTTCATATATTTTTTGTCCAGAAATCTTACAATCCCTCTTCTTACCCTTTCGGCTATTTTTCCCTTAAGGTTAAGCCGCCTGTAAAATTCATCCCAAAGGTCGTAGTATTCCCTGATCCTGTGGGTAAGCCATATCACGGTTTTGTTGGCCCTGACGCAGTAAGTTGGGAACCTAAGGGATAAAACCCCATCTACCTTCCTTCCCTGGCCGTCTTCCCTGAAGTCCATGAGCATGTGGGAAAAATACGAGGCCACGAATCCGGCAAAGGGATTCTGGGGGGTGAACCTCAATTCGGTCTCAACCCCTGCCTGGCTCAGGGCATGGTGAACTGACCTGGCTATTTTTCTGTGTCCCCCCTCCACAAAGGGAATGTCCGAGGAAAGAACCACTATTCTCATCACCGGTGCCTGAAATAAACATAGGCCCATATGCCCCGCCGGTTCTTCCTGGCTATTTTCTGGGCCCTTATGAATCTTTCCACATATTTGACATTGGGGGGGAATGTGTAAACTGTGGCATAGCCCCTGAGAATCATTTCCTCGTTTATCAGTTTATCCCCTTTCCAGACATATCCCAGAAGTCTTCCGTAATCGTCGTAAATCTGAATATCCGTCTCCAAGGTAAAGCGGGAATTTCTGGGAAGGAGTTTTTCCAGGTAAATTTTGGCTCTCCAGCCTAAGCTGGTTATCTGGTAAAGGAGAAGGTGAAATCTTTCCGCCTGCCTCAGGGCATGCCTTCCAGCCTCCTTTTCCGGGGCGTCTATGCCGATGAGTCTCACCTTGGTCTTTCCGAAACCCTTTACCCATGCGTAAAGGGTATCCCCATCAATCACCGCAATGTTCTGGGCAGGGAATTTCCCCGCAAGGAGAAGGGCTGAAATAATCCCAAAGATAAATATTTTTTTCAGGTTTTTCATCTTTTTCAGGTTTTCAGATTTTTC
>JALXBI010000012.1 GCA_026991555.1 Candidatus Aminicenantota bacterium | reverse complement strand
GTTTTCATAGGCAGGGTGGAGGAGAGGGGAAAATATCTGAGGTTCGTGGGAAAGCTTTACGATGCCAGGAGCAAGAACTTCATACTGGGCAAGAGTTTCTATGGGAAAATAAAATATCGCAGGCTGATGGCTCACCGTATGGGGGACGAACTTTTAAAATACTTCGGTCAGATTCCCATTTTTACCTCTAAAATTGCTTTTATTTCGGACAGGGACGGAAACCGGGAACTTTACATTATGGATTACGACGGGATGAACCAGATGAGATTGACCTACACCAAGGGAATGGAAATGCTCCCTGCCTGGTCCCACAATGGGGAGATGATAGCCTATACTTCCTTCAGGAAAGGAAATCCTGACCTCTACATAAGACACATTTACGAGGGAAGGGACGAACTGGTGGCCAGCGGTGGCTCCAACATTACCCCGGATTTTTCCCCTGATGATAAATTCCTCCTCTATTCCTCCTCCCTCCCGGGAAATTACGAGATTTATCTTTATGACCTGAGGACGAAACAGAAAAGAAGGCTTACCTTTTCCTACGGGTCAGACCTTACACCTAAGTGGTCCCCCGATGGCGAAAAAATCCTTTTTTCTTCCGACAGGAGCGGTTCCCCTCAGCTTTACATCATGGACAGCGACGGAAAAAATCCCAGGAGGATAACCTTTCAGGGAAGTTATAACGCCTCTCCGGACTGGGCCCCGGACGGGGATAGGATAATTTATGTTAGCAGGGTCCTTGGAAGATTTAACCTTTACATGCTTTTCCTTTCCACCTCCCAGGTGGTAAAATTAACTTCAGGAATGGCAATGAACGAGAATCCCTGCTTTTCCCCGGACGGAAGACATATAGTATTTTCCTCAAATCGCAGCGGAAAATATCAGATTTACATCATGGACTATGATGGAAAGAATCTGAGGCAGCTTACTTCTAAGGGAAACAATCTTATGCCTTCATGGCAGAAAATAAATTACAGGAGGTAAAAATGAAAAAAATTACCGTCGGGTTTCTGGCTTTGCTTTTTCTAATAACCCTTGGAGGATGTAAAAAAAAGGAAAAGGTTAAGGTAATACCCCCCGCAGAGAAACAGGTAGCAAAGACCGGTGAGGAAGTTAAGGAGAAACCCATCCCCAAACCGGTGGTTCAGGAGGAAAGTATTGAGGACATGAGTCTGGAGGAAATAAACAAAAAAGGCTATCTTCAGAGAATCCACTTTGATTTTGACAAATACAACATAAGGGAAGACCAGAAACCAATACTCATCAAGAACGCCGAGTGGCTTAAGGCCCATCCCACGGTGAAGATTCTCATAGAAGGCCATTGTGACGAGAGGGGAACCGAGGAATACAACCTGGCCCTTGGGGAAAAAAGGGCAAAGGCCGTAAGGGATTTTCTCATCAGCCTCGGGATTTCCCCGGACAGGATTAAAATAGTTAGCTACGGAAAAAGCCGTCCCTTAGACCCAAGGCATAACGAGGAGGCCTGGGCTAAAAATAGAAGGGCTGAATTTGTTATAATAGCCAAGTGAGGAAAGTTTTAGCTTTAGTTCTCGTTCTTTTGCTTTTTTCACCCTCTTACGCCCTGAGAAGGAAAAGGAAAAAGAAGCAGGAAAAAACCACCTCTCAAACTGCCATTGAAACTAAAGCCGGGGTCAGCCAGGAGGACCTGGCCCTTCTCAGGGCGGATTTCAACCAGCTCCAGGAAAGGATAAGAGCTTTGGAGGAGGCCTTAAAGGAATGCCAGACCACCAGCGCAGAGGCCATGCGAAAAGTGGAGACGCTTCAAATGAGAGTGAAGGCCCTTGAGGAAAGAATAGACGAGCTCCGCCTCCAGCTCAAAAACTCCCCGGAGACCGGTCAGGAAGCCCTTTCTAAGGAAAAACTGTATAAAAAGGGATTTGATGCCTTCATTGCCGGAAAATACGAGGAAGCTATAACCTATTTTCGCCAGTTCGTGAACAACTATCCCACGGATAAACAAACTCCCAGTGCCATGTTCTGGTGTGGTGAGAGTTATTTCAGGATGAACAATTATGCGGCAGCGGCTTCCTGGTATGAAAAAATTTACAAGCTTTTCCCTGCCAGCCATAAGGCATCCACTGCCCTTTACAGGCTGGTTCAATGCTACAGAAAAATGGGGAAAACCACCAAGGCAAAAAAATACGAAAGGGAGCTTCTCCGGAAGTATCCCAATTCTGAGGAGGCCAATTTTGTAAGGAGAGGTGAATATTGAGAGATAGGGGGTCTTTAAACAAGGTAATCCTGGTGGGGAGGCTTGGAAGGGACCCGGAAATAAGATATCTTCCCTCTGGAGAGGGGGAAAGGGCCCTTGCCCGCTTCACCTTGGCCACCACCTTAGTTTACAAGAAGGAGGGGGTTAACCAGGAAATAACCGAGTGGCATTCAGTTTACTGCTGGGGTTCACTTGCCAAATTCGCCAGGGATTATCTCAGAAAGGGGAAACAGGTGCTGGTGGAGGGAAGGTTGAGAACCCGCCGCTGGGAGCAGGACGGACAGGTAAGGAGGGTGACGGAAATAGAGGCGGAGAAGATTATCCTCTTGGGAAAGAAGGAGGAGACAGCCCCGGAGGAATTCCCCTCGGAACCTCCGGATTTTTCCGGCGGGGATGACGAAGTCCCCTTCTGAGAATTAATGGTCCAGAGACCTTTAAGGCAACTCGTATTCTTAGAGGCCTCGGCTGGCACGGGAAAAACCTATCAATTAGCAAAAAGATTCCTTACCCTGCTCCTTGGAAAAAGATTCCCCCATGTAAGTGCCAAGGAAATTCTGGCAGTAACCTTCACCAACAAGGCTGCCGGGGAAATGAGGGAAAGAATCATTTCCTGGTTGAAGGAGGCAGCCTTGGGCAGGAAGGAGAGGCTGAAGGAAATTTCAAAATGGACAGGTCTTCCGCCCCAGGAGGTAAAAAAAAGGGCAGAGGAGGCGGTGGAGGAAATACTCCGGGATTTTTCCCTTTTCCGGGTAGGAACCATAGATAGTTTTATAAGGAAAATAGCCCTGGCCGGGGCCTATGACCTTGGCCTTCCCCCCAGGTTTGACATAGTATCCAGCGGCCAGGAATACCACCAACTTGCCCTGGACGAGGTTCTTTTCAGGGATCTTCCATTAGCGGAGGAATTCGTCAGGGATTATGTAAGGGAATTCGGGGGCTGGGGCATAAGGAGAAGTATTTATAAGAGGATTAAGGACCTTCAGGAAAAAAGGCTGATTTATGGACTGGATTTTCAAAGGATTAGCCCTGAATTTCTCCAGGAGAAAAAAGGGGAGCTCCTAGCCCTTGCCCGGAGGCTCTTGGAGCTTCTGGATGGGATGCTGAAAACAGGTGCCAGGGACGCCTTAGAGGGAATAATGGAGGGAAAATTCGACTCCAGGCATTTGAAATCAGAATATTTTAAAAAAGAGACCATAGAAGAGATTGTCCTGAAAAAGCACCTATCCTCCCTTCCCCCTGAGGCCCCCAACTTATGGCGGAAATTCAGAAAAACCTTAGGCGAATACCTATATTTTTGGGGAGTTTATCTTTATTCCTCGGAGAGGATTTTTAGCCTTTATGAGAAATTTTCCGCTTATCTGGAGGAGATAAAGAACAGGGAGAACATAATTTTCCTGGAGGAGCTAAACGAGATAGTGCACAGGAGGCTAAAGGAGCTGAACATACCCAGAATAATACTCAACCTGGCAGGGGAGATTTCCCATTTCCTCTTTGACGAGTTCCAGGACACAGTTCCCCTTCAATGGGAAAATTTAAGCCTTCTTATTGCAGAGGCCTTCTCCAGCGGCCCGGCCAGTTTGTTCGTGGTTGGAGACAGGAAACAGTCCATTTACCGGTTCAGGGGCGGGGACCCCACCCTCATGGACAGGGAAGGGATTTCCCAGGGATTTAACTTAATGGAGGAGGAAATAGCCCAGGCCTCCCCCCTTAAATACAATCGCAGGAGCAGGGAGAAGATACTTGAATTTGTGAGAAATTTCTTCAACCCCGGGACCCTTGAAGAGTTCCTTAATAGCTTACCTAAGAACTCGCAAGTTTCACCGCGATCCATAAAATTCCTGAAGGAAGTTTACACCGGGGTTGGCTCTTCCCACGAAGTTCCCCCCGAGGAGAAAGAAAACAGGGCAGGTGGTTATGTGGAGGTAAGGGTCATAGAGGGGGAGGACAAGGAGGAAATAAAGGAAAAGGTAGGTAAGGAATTAATAGCCCTGGTAAGGGAAATCCTTGAGCGTTTCTCCCCTGAGGATATAATGATTCTCGTAAGGAAAAGGGATCAGGCCAAGATGATTTCCGGGTGGTTTTCCGGGGAGGGAATTCCCTTTGTCTCCCAGTCCTCCCTGAGCATAAGGGAAAATCCCGCGGTTTCCCAGGTGGTTTCCCTCATGAAGTTCCTGGATTCCCCCCTGGACGATGTGGCCTTCGTGAACTTCATCCTCGGGGATGTTTTCCTCAAAAGCATTCAGAACAGAAAAGAGATTCTCTCCTTCCTTGAGGAGGCCCGGAAGGGAACAAGGACCTCTCCTCTTTATGTTCTTTTCCGGGAGAGATTCCATCAAATCTGGAAAGAGAAATTTGAAGAACTTTTCTCCAGGGCCTCGGGCTTCCTTCCCCCCTACGACTTGGCGGTGAAGATTGCCGAAACCTTTGAAATTGAAGCCGATACCTTCATGCTGAAGTTCTTTGAGGTGCTCTGGGAAAGGGAAGCCTCGGGTAAAAACAGCCTCAAGGATTTCCTTTCTTACTGGGAAGAAGCGGATGAGGAGGAACTGGCCATAGAGATGCCGGATGTAAACGCAGTGAGGATCATGACCATTCACAAGGCCAAGGGACTTGAGTCCCCTGTGATCATCCTTCCCTTTGCTGAACTAAAAATCAGAGCAGAGGAAACCGTGGACAGGGAAAAGGGATATTACCTGAAATTAAGGAAAACTGAAATGAAACATCTTCCTGTATACATCCAGGAGGAAAAACTGGCCCTCTTGGACGAGGTAAACAACCTTTATGTGGGGTTTACCAGAGCCAAGGACGAACTTTATGTTCTCGTCCCCAGTTATAGGGGCAACCTCCTCAGTAAATTCCCCTTCGGAAGGGTCTTCGGGGATGGGTCCTGGAGGCTTGGGGAAAAACTCAGTGAAAGGAAAAGTGAGAGCGCTAAACCCCATACCTTTTCCTCCTCCTTTTCCCTCAAGTGGATGGATAGGATAAGGGAAGATTCCTTAGGGCAGGAGGTTTCCTTTGTAGGAGAGGAAGCCAGAAGAAGGGGGGAAGCCATACACAGGGTCCTGGAGATGATTGGGGAGAAGGTCCCTTCACCCCGGGAACTTATGGAAATTTTAAAGAGGGAGGGAATGGAGGAAATTTTCCCCTTGGTGGATAGGATGCTTAAGGAGAACCCGGACCTTTTCGGGGAGGAGGTATTCAGGGAAAAGGAGATTGTGGATAGGGAGGGAAGAACATACCGCATGGACCGCTTAGTAATTGACGACGAAATAAGGGTATTTGAATTTAAAACCGGAGATCCGGAGCCTCAGCACAGGGAACAGCTCAAAAATTACCTCAGGCTCGTAAAGGAGGCTATTCCTGAAAAGCCCGTAAAGGGCATTCTTCTTTACTTGGGAACAGGAAGGAGGGAGGAGATTTCATGGGAAGAGCGGTAAAACTTCCCCTTGCCCGTTCCCCTTTAGAATACATTCTTGACCTGATAGAAAGCCACCCCGAGGATTACCTCCTGGTTTTCCCGGGAAAGAGGCCGGTATACTTCCTTAAAAAACTCCTGGCCCTCAGGAAGAAAAGGGCCTATTTCCCACCCAAGGCCTTCCCTGTGGAGGCTTTCGTAAGGGAAATTCACAGGGAGTATTTCGGAAACTTCAGGGAGCCTTCGGTTCTTCAGGCCGTTTGGATGGCCTACGAGACAGGAAGGGAAATGGGCCTTCCTAACTTCTCCTCCTTCGCCTCCTCCTTTTTCTGGGCCATGAAGTTCTACGAAGCGGTGGAGGAACTGGAGAAGGAAATGGTGGAGGGGAAAAAGCTCCGCCTCTCCACGGAATTTCCCGCCCTGGAACTCAGCGTGGTGGAGGAGATGATGGGGAGGCTTGCCGAGTTCAGGGAGAGGTTTCTGGAAAGGCTCAGAAGGGAAGGAATGAGGAGCCCTGGAATGATTTACAGGGAAGCGGCTGAGGCTGTGGCCGAGGGGGGAATTCCCTGGAAAGGGAAGATAATCCTGGGGGGACTTTCCGCCCTTACCGCTTCGGAAAGGTTAATTTTCAGGAAGGTCATGGAAAGGGAAGAGGCCCTCTTCGTTTACCAGGAAGTGGAAGAGGCGGAGGGAATACACGATTACCTGAAGGAATGGGGCCTTGAGGTGGAGGAGGTTGATGGGGATGCTCCGTCTCCGGCGATTTCCCTCCATACAGCCTCAGGGGTTCACGGCCAGGTCCTCGCCCTTCAACAGGTCCTGAAGGAGCTTCCTCCCCAGGACACTGTGGTGGTTCTTCCTGACCCCTCCATCCTCCTTCCGGTCCTGAGCCAGGGACTCTCTTTCTATCCCCACGAATACAATGTCTCTGTTGGTTATCCCATAGCCAGGACCCCGGTTTATGCCCTGCTGGAGAGAATGATGGAGCTTCAGAACACCGCAAGGGAGGGGGACGAGAGGCTTTACCATGCCGGAAAATACCTTGAACTGGTCCTTCACCCTTACATAAAAAACCTCAGGTTCAACGGGGACAGCGAAACCTCAAGGAGAATACTCCACGCCTTAGAAGACGCCCTGATTGAAAGTAAAAAGCCCTTCCTTACCCTGAAGGAAATAGAGGAAAGCCAGATGAACACAGGGGAAATTCCCTTAGAGCTGGCCAGGGAACATGTAAAGAAGATAAACGACCTTTTCGTAAGGTCCCTGGAGGAAGCCAGGAACCTCAGGGAAATAGCCGGGGCAATGATAGAGGCCCTGAAGGAGATCTGGAGGAGAAGTCCTGCCAGGTTCTATCCCTTAGCAAGCCCTTTCTTCCGGAGATTCCTTTCCTTCTTAGAGGGAATAAGGGAGCTGGAGCCTGCATGGGAGCCCCTGTCTTCGGCGGAAGCCTTTTCCGTTATAAAACACGCCTTGCTTTACGAGAGAGTTCCCTTTGAAGGAACACCACTTAGGGAACTTCAGCTCCTCGGGCAACTGGAGACCAGGGCGTTGAGGTTCAAAAATGTGGTCTATCTTTCCGCCAACGAGGACTACCTTCCGGCCACAGAACCAATAGACCCCCTCCTTCCTACGGCGGTCAGGGAATACTTGGGCCTTCCCACCTTCAGGGACAGGGAGAGGATAATCAAGTATTATTTTTTCAGACTGTTGAGGGGAGCGGAGAAGGTGCACATCATTTACGACTCCTCCGAAAAGAGCACCAGAAGCAGGTTCGTTGAGGAGCTGGTTTGGGAAGAGGAGAAGAAGGGAAAGAACCTGGAGGTTAAGACCTATTCCCCGCTGATACTGGAAAATTCCAGGGAGATTGAAATTGGAAAGAGCCCGGGGATTTTAAGGGAGCTTCAGGAAAGGGAATTTTCCCCCTCCTCCATAGACGCCTACATGGAATGTCCCATGAAGTTTTACCTCCTCAAGGTCCTTGGCCTTGAGGAAAGGGAGGAAATAGAGGAGGAGCCGGAGATGAGGAAGGTGGGGACCCTGCTGCACGAGGTCCTTGAGGAATTTTACAGGCCACTTATAGGAAGGCAGGTGAAGGAAGAGGACCTGGACACTGGAAGGCTTAAGGGAATAATCCAGAGGAAATTCGCAGAATTTTTCCCGTGGGACATGGGGGAGGTTGCCCTTTTGAAGGTAGCCATGGAGGAGAGGCTTGGGAAATTCCTTGAATGGGAAAAAAGGCAACTTCCCTTTGAGGTTCTTTATCTTGAGGCGGAGTTTGCCGGGAAAATTGACCTGGACGGGAGGAAAATTTCCGTAAAGGGAAAGCTGGACAGGGTTCAGAGGAGGGGAGGGAAAATAGAAGTTATAGATTATAAGCTCTCTTCAGGTAAAACCCCAAAGAAGAATCTGGAAGGGGCCATGGAGGAAAGGAAGGAAATGGCCAAGAATATAAAATCCTTCCAATTGCCCATCTACCTTTACCTTCTTAAACAAAAAGGGCTTATAGAGGATTATTCACAAAGCCAGGCCTATTTTTACCCCATGGGGTTTAAAACCGGGGGGGAGTTTAAACCCAAAACCCTGGGCGTGGAGGAGCTTCCGGCTCTCATGCAGGAAGTATTCCTGCCCTCCTTAAAGAACCTCATAAGCGAAATTCTCAACCCTGATATTCCCTTTACCGCCTCACCTTCAAATCCCGATGTATGTGACTACTGCCCCTTCCGCTCCCTCTGCGGAAAATAGCTCAATTCACTATCCTATTTTTAGGGACAGACCCTTTTTCTTAATTTCTCCCCAAATTCCCCTATTGGGGACAGACCCTTTTTCTTAATTTTTTCCAAAAATTCTCCGAAAACTCCCTCCCGAATCCTTGCCACTTCAGAAAATTTCCACCCAAAACTCCCACCAGCAAAAATCCACCCCCAAAAACAGACAGAAATCCCCCTTCTTTTTCTAAAAATCCTTAAAAACCACAGACCTATCCC
>JALXBI010000011.1 GCA_026991555.1 Candidatus Aminicenantota bacterium | reverse complement strand
AAAGTTTTTCCCCGAATCTCCAGTTGATTTTTCCCTTTACCTTAGAATTCCCGGATGGTCTGTGGGTAAACCACTTCCCTCTTCCCTTTATAAATTCGTTAACCCACCCCGGGAAAAACCCTCCGTCCGTTTGAACGGAAGGGAAATTCCCCTGAGGGCGGAAAAGGGATTTTTAAAAATAAAAAGAAAATGGAAGAAGGGAGACCATCTGGAAGTTTCCCTGCCAATGCCTGTCCTGAGGGTCAAGGCTGACTCCAGGGTAAAGGACGATGCCGGTAAAATTGCCCTTCAAAGGGGACCCATAGTTTACTGCTTTGAGTCCGTGGACAACGGAAAGGACATTTTGAAGGCTAAAATGCCGGAAAATGTCTCCTTTAAAGCGGAATACAGGCCGGATTTGCTGGGAGGGGTTGTGATATTAAAGGGGGCAGGTTTTGTGGCGGTTCCCTATTATGCCTGGGACAACCGGGGACCTTCCAGGATGGAGGTCTGGATAAGGGTGAAGCAGCGCGCCCGGAGGGACTCGAACCCCCAACCGGCGGATTAGAAATCCGCTGCTCTATCCTGTTGAGCTACGGGCGCCGCTCTCGGGGCGAGAGGATTTGAACCTCCGACCCCCTGCTCCCAAGGCAGGTGCGCTAACCAGGCTGCGCCACGCCCCGCAGACGATTATTTTAGCAGAATCCTAATGAGCCGTCAATTGATAGGGAAGTTAGGGAAGTTTTGGTAGAGCATCTTAATATGTTAAAATTTCCCCGTAAACATCAGGAAGGAGGTAAAAATGGTCAGCATTTTTGATGACGAGGAAAAGGTCAGTGATAGCACAAGGTATATGAAAACCACAGGGGGCTCCAAGAAGACCATAATCTGGGGAGCCTTAGTGGTAGCCCTTGTCATCATTGCGGCAGTGGTGGCCTATCTTCTGCTATCAGGACCCTCTCTTAAAGTGAAGAAAGGGGCTCAGCTCAAATTTGAAGACATGAAGAAGATGGCAGCCAAGGTGGACAAAATTGAACAGGACATAAAGAAGAAGCAAAACGAGGTTTTCAACCTCATTAAAACCGCCAAGGAGCAGGGAGTTGAAATCCCTCCGGAGATTTATCAGTCCATGGAACTGGGACCAGATGAAATAAAAGCCTTAGAGGAGAGACTTCAAAAGGAGGAGGATGTCTCCTACAAGGGACTTTTGAAGTCCATAGTGGAGAAGGAAAAAGAGATTCAAAAAATGAAGGAGGAGCTGGCTAACCTGGAAAAGAAACTCCCCAGGCCTGTGGTGGTCAAGAAGGGGGATACCCACATGAAAATTGCCATGGACTTTTTGACCAAGCAGTATAATTTGCCCCCGGAAAAGGCCAAGAAACTCATAAGCAGGGTGAACATATTTGATTATCTGGTTCCGGGTTTTAAGGTCTGGAATTTCTATGACCCAGAAGCCGATGTCTTCGGAACCTTCGTTACCCAGGGAGACGCTCCCATTAGCCCCAACGAGATAAAGAGGAGGAAGAAGCGGGAGCTGATTACCGCCAAGGAAAAGGCAGAGAAAAAAGCCCAGAGGCTGGAGCAGGTTAAAAAATCCTTAGAAGCCCAGGTGGCAGACCTTGAGGCCAGGAAGAAGCAACTGCAGGAAGATGTGGTCATGCTGCAGGAGGAAAGGAACCGGCTTTCCAAACAGCTGGCCGAGCTTTCCGCTAAGGTTTCGGACCTGGAAAGCAGGCTCAATTCTGTATGGTTTGCGGTGGGAACAAAATCCCAGCTTAAAAAGGCGGGAATCATAAAAGGTGGATTCCTCAGTTCAACTAAAATCAAAAGCCTTTCCTCATCCCTTTTCCCCAACCATTTAGACCTCCGCACCTCCACGGTTATAGTCCTCAGGGCTTCTGATTTCAACATGAAGAAGATAAAGGGAGCGTGGATACTTCCCAAGGACTTCTATAAAGAGAAAGTGGATTACAGGGTGATTCCCTCCCCTGATGGTCAGCAAATTCAGATACAGATTTTGAAACCGGAAAAGTTCAAAAATAACAAGATAGTTATAGTGCTGAAATGAACCTCGGTTTAGGGGAAATACTATTAATTCTCCTCATAGTGCTGGTGATTTTTGGAGGAAGTAAACTTCCAGCACTGGGAAGGGGAATAGGGGAAGCCATAAGGAATTTCAAAAAGGGACTTTCCGGAGAAGATGAAAAGAAGAAATGAACCTTCTCGGAATAGATGTTGGCGGAACGGACACCGATGCAGGAATAGTAACCGATAAGGGTGAACTAAAAGAGTCGGCTTACTGGAAAACTCCCCGAAGCTTAGAGGAGTTCAGAGAGCTTCTTAGGGATATTAAAAGGAGATTCCCATCCTATGACCATGTGGGGGTGGGAATCCCTGGCCTCTGGGAAGAGCGCTCGGGGAAAATCCGTTTTGCTCCTAATCTCCCCTTCCTCCAGGAGATTGAAGTCAGAAAAATAGTAAGGGAAGTATTCCCGGAGGCTAAGGTCCACAACGATGCCACCGTGGCCACCTTAGGCGAGGCAGTTTTCGGAAACGGCAGGGGATACGATAATTTCCTCATGATTACCTTAGGCACCGGGATAGGGGGAGGGCTTTACAT
>JALXBI010000010.1 GCA_026991555.1 Candidatus Aminicenantota bacterium | reverse complement strand
CGGGTATCATAGGAGTAACCTGGGCCAGTTATGTAAAAGTAAACATCAGGTATGCCCTTCCCTGTGGCTTTGTCTATCACCTGACCTGCAACAAACATCCGAAGTCCCGAATCCCCCCATGCAGGAAACCCCACCCAGAGCAAAATTCCTAAAATAATAAATAACCTCTTGGCATTTCTCATTCACGGCCTCCTCTACTTTCCATATTAGGACAAAAAACACCCTGGTCAAGTTTCTGCTTAAAAGGTCCAATCTGCATCTTTTATTCCTCGTTTAACGATTTTGAAGTTAATAAATTCGCAGATGCCCTGAGTCTCAAAAAAGCCGTTCTTTAATTTTAAAAGAAAGTGAATAAAAAATCGGGATAACCAAGGGAACAAGAAGGGCAGAGGCGGTAAGGCCTCCAACGGTGCAGAGGGCTAAGGTGGTCCAGATGTCGGTCTGTCCTCCCCGGTGAAAAATCACCAAGGGAAGCATTCCTAAAACCGTGGTGGCGCTGGTTATGAATATGGGCCTAAGCCTTTCCCTCGCTCCCCGGACTGCTGCCTCCTCAGGGGAAAAACCCTTCCTCAAATATCCATTGGTATGGTCCACAAGGATTATGGCGTTGTTCACCACAATCCCGAAAAGGAGAATTAAACCTATGTAGGCGGTGGAATCAAAGGGAAAATCGGCTATGACGAAACCTAAGAAAACCCCTATAAGCGCCAGGGGTATGGAGAACATAACCACTATGGGCTGGAGCAGGCTCTCGTAAAGGATGGAAAGCAGGATGAATATTAAAATTAAAGAGGCGACTAAGGCCATTTTCAACTGGGAAAGTTCCTTGCCGCTCATCCACCAGGCTGGCATCTCAAGGCTTTTGGTAAATCCAGGGGGAAGGCGAAGGTTTTTGTAAACGGTTTTAAGGAAGGCCCTTCCCCTCTTGTAGGAGCCCAGATAATCCCACTGGACCATGGCTAAGTATTGCTGGTTCTCCCTCTCTATTCCCCCCTTGGTTTTCTCCTCTTTCATTTCCACCACATCGGAAACCCTGTAAGGAACTCCCCTGCTGCTCATGAACTCCGCAGAAAGAAGTTCGTCCAGCTCAGGCTCTTGTTGAGCCTCCCGGACCTCTAAGGAAATTTCCCTCTGGCCAAGTTTGATTTTCTGTATAATGCCCTGGGACCCTATGAGCGAACCCAGAAGGTAGAGAAAATTTCTTGGGTTTATTCCGTATTCCCTGAGCCTCCGCTGCCTTAGTTTTATGGAATAATACTTTCCTCCCCCTCCCCATAAAGCCCTGCGTTCGTAAACCACCCTGACTTCGCTGACCCTCCGGTTCATAAGGAGGTTATTTTTCAAAGCGTTAGAAAGGCCCTTTATTTTAAGAAAATCGTATCCCCGGATTAGGATGGAATAGGGAAGCCAACTCCCTACAGAGGGGGAATAATAATAGCCCTGGGGGTCAAATCCCCAAACCCCTATTCCTATGCCTGCCATGTTTGTTGCCAGCTGGATAAGTTCCTGTTTCAGAATGTAGGGTTTCGGGGAAAATTCCACTTCCCTTGGAAACTCCACCTCCATAAAGGCGGTATTACCGGTGATTTCGGTTTTTACCTCCTTTTTATATGGTTGGGAAAGGACCATTTTTTCAAACTGGAGGATTGTTTTCTTTGTGTCCTCAAAGCTGGCCCCAGGGGGAAGGCTCACCCAGACCTCAAGTTTCTGCTTCTGATACCAGGAAAAGAACCTTCCGAAACTCACATTTTTGTAGAAAATCTTTGCGGAAAAGAAAAAGAGAAGACCAACGGGTATTAAAATAAAGAGGGGGTATTTGAGCCCAAATTTAAATAATTTTCCGCCCTTTGCAATTTCCCTTTTCTTCCTTCTAAGTTCCACCCTTGCGGAAAGGGAGGGGATAAGGGTAAAGGCAACGAAAACCGAAGAGATAAGGGCAATGGTTATGGTATAGGCCAAGGGAAGGTAGTATATGCGGAGCCTTCCCTGGAAATAGGCAAAGGAAAAGAAGACGATTATGGTGGTGGCTGTGGAGGCAAGAACAGGAAGCACAACCCCCTTAGCCCCTTCCACAGCCGCTTCATCCCTTCCCATTCCTCCCTCCCTCAGCCTCATTATGTTTTCAAAAACCACCACCGCATTGTCCACGAACATTCCGAACCCCAGGGCGAATCCTGAAAGGGTAAGAAGGTTCACAGGGATTTTAAGGAGATAAATCACCGTAAAGGAGGCAAAGACCGAAAAGATGACCGAGGAGAAAACCAGAAGTGAGGGCTTTATCTGCCTGAAAACCAGGAAAAGTATGGAAAATATAAGGGCGAGGATGAGGAGGGAAAGTTTTATCAATTTGGTGAGCCTTTCCTTAAGTTCCTGGCTTTCGTCCTCTATTATCCTCGTCCTTACAACACCGGCAAGCCTTTCCTCTATCCCCGAAATTTCCCTCTTTAGCCTTGAGGCCAAGGATATGGTGGAGGCTCCCTTTTCTTTGAAAATGTCCAGAACTACCGTGGGCATTCCCATGTATCTTTTCTCCTCCCTTATTTTCCTGGAGGATAGGAAAACCCTGCCCACCTCTTTTAGTTTTATCTTCGTGCCCTGAGGGGTCTGCAAAACTATGTTTTCTATCCGGGAAATGGAAGAAGGGGCCGAGGAGAGGGAAAGGCTGATTTCCCTGCCGTCTTTTTTAACCGAGACAGAGGCTAAGTTGTAAGACTCCTTCCCAATGGCCGAGTAAACATCGTAGACCCCTATTCCGTAAAGCCTCATCTTTTCAGGCTCCAGCAGAACCTTAACCTCTGCCTCTGCCCCACCCCAGAGTTCCACATGGGAAACCCCAGCAATTCCCTTCAGCCTGGGGAGAAATTCCCTCTCTGCTATTTGCCTTATAGACTGGAGGGGAAGTTTTGAGAATATGGCCACCGAAAGGAAGGGCTTTTTCTGGAATTCCTTGGGAACGAAGGGGACAACGGAAAGGGATTCCCTGGCCCTGGGAGGAAGTTCCCCCTTTACCCTGCCCAGGCTCTCCTTAATCAGAAGATAGGCGAATTCCATATTGGTGCCCCGGGAAAATTCCACCTCCATCCGCAGGTTGTTTTCCCTGCAAAGGCTCCTTATCCTCTCCACCCCCTTTACCCCTGCAATGGCCTCCTCCACAGGAAGGGCCACCCTCTCCAAAATCATCTCCGCCGGTGCCCCATACCAGAAGGCGGTTATGGTAAGGGAAGGGAGTTTTTCGTCAGGAACCAGTTCCACAGGGGTGTTTTTTAGGGAATATACGCCCAGAAGGAGAATGGCCAGGAAGAGCATCCCTGAAAGCACCGGCCTTTTAATGACCCAGGCGAGCAAACTTCCCTCCTATTTTCTTAATCCCGGTTTACCATCTTAAGCCTTTGAATTTCCGCTTTGATTTCTTCTACCACTTCCTGATTGTAAATTTCCTTTTTACCGTCTTTTTTAATGGAGAAAATAATGAAGACCCTTCCACCATAATTTTTTTCAAATTTTTCGTGGGTTTTACCAAGCCACTCTTTCCATTTATATACTTCTGGTGTTTGTTCATAGGTTATAGGCTTTATTTGGAGTCCAATATATTTATCCCCAATTTTAATGTAAAAATCAATATTGTATAGTCTATCCCACTCATCCGGAGCAGGTGTTATTTTAACTCCTAAAACTCTTTCTAATTTACCGTAAATTGTCTTTATTTCAGTTAAATATCCATCAAAGGTTCGATTAATTACGAGATTATTGATATACTGGACGCAATCCTCTTCCGTAACTTCCTCTATCTCTGCTTGAATTACTTCGGTAATTTTCACATAGAGCTTCCTGCCCAGTTCATTTAAATATTCCTTAGGGGAAAGATTTATCCCTTTGCTCCTGAGAAATTCGGTGAGTTTAGTATAATAAAAATCCTCCCATTGTTCAATTGTCTTAGGACCACATTCTCGGATCCATTGAGAAACAGGCCCCACGCTGTTCTTTTTATTCAAGCCCCATCTATTTGTTGCCATATTCAAAATCCATTCTTTAGCCATTTTTTATCTCCCTTTCCAATTTAATAAATTTCGTTTTGTATTTATATTCTTTTGACCTATCGGCCTTTGCAAGACCAGACTTTATCAAGTAAGCGTTCACGAAAATCCTGTTTTTTAGAAAAACATATGCTTCTACTGTGTCTTCATCTAAAATTGCTCCGTTGTCAAATTGTAGGAAAACCTCTTTTTTTAGAATGAACTCCCTTAAATATTTCACCGACTCTTCGGTTTTACTTATTTTAACACCGAGAAATTTAACCCTTAATCCTGTATCAAGCAATACCGTATCCGCATTGAGAATGTCCACCACCTTGTAAAGTTTGTTTTTTGAGAAATTAAATTTTTTAGGGTCAATTTTTGGTTTTGCGTCTTTAATTCTTGGAATATAATTCACCTCTTCAGGTTCTACTTTGTTTTTCCGCTTTATTATTTCAATATTGTTTTCAAATTCTAACGAATCCTTCGTCAAACCTAATTTTTTCTTTATTAGATCAAGAAATTTTTCGTTCATCTCATAGCCAATTCCATTCCTATTTAATTCTAAGGCTACTTTTATTGTTGTCCCACTTCCCAGAAACGGATCCAAAACCGTCTCCTCCATGAAAGAATACATCTTTATAAGTCTTTTTGGCAATTCCTCCGGAAACATTGCCTCATGCTCTATTTGCCTTGCTCCACCAAAATACCAATGAGCATGGAAATATTCCTTCCATTCTTCCTTTGTCAATTTTGAGCTTTCTTTTATCTCCCTCGGTATCCTTGGGGTTTTTCCTGGCTTTTTGAATATAAGTATGAACTCATAATCAATTTCAATCATACCGTTGGGAGGATATGGGTAAGAACCCATTATGTTCGCTCCCCCAGTGGTATTCATTGTCGTTTTCTTCTGCCAGATAATGGACCCCATATAATCAAAGCCTATATCCTCACATTGCGTTATAACTTCGGCGTGAAGAGGCACAATTTTATATCTTCCGTAAATAATAGAACGAGCAAATTGGTCCCCAATGTTTATGCACAATCTCCTTCCCGGTTTGAGAACCCGAAAGCATTCCTTCCAAACCCTGTAAAGATCCCTTAGATACTCATGCAAGCTTTGTCTATACCCTATCTGCCCACTAACCCCATAATCTTTGATATGCCAATAAGGGGGAGAGGTAATTATTAAATCCACGCTCTCATCCTCCAGCTCAATCATCCTCCTACTGTCGCCTATGATTATCTTTGCCCAATTGCCCATTCCCTGTGATTTTATCAAAACGAAGCAAAAAGTCAACGCAAACCCTTCACCCTAAGGGAACTAAGATTCCCATAAACTCAAATCCGGGATAAAATTTTCCCATGGACAAAAGGCTAAGAAGGAAGCTGAGCAAATTCATGAGCCTTATTCTGAGACACAGGCCAGAGGTGGTGGGCATTGAACTTGAAAGGGATGGATTTGTCGGGATAGAGGAGCTCGCAGGGGCCATTTCTTCCCTTGAGCAATGGAGCTGGGTAAAGCCTGAACACATAATGGAAGTTGCAAGAGAGGACGAGAAGGGAAGGTTTGAAATAAAGGGAGGTAAGATAAGGGCCCGCTATGGCCACAGCATCCCCTTGGTGCTTGGATACAAACCAGTGGAGCCTCCGGAATTTCTCTATCATGGAACAGCGAGAAGGAATCTGGAGAAAATAAAAAAGGAGGGGCTGAGGCCCATGGAGAGGAACTTCGTTCACCTTTCCCCTGACCTGGAAACAGCCCAAGAGGTGGGGCGAAGATGGGATAAAAAACCGGTGATTTTAAAAATAAAAGCAAGGGCTGCCTTTAAAAAGGGAATTTTCTTCACCAAGGCAGGGCCAAAGACTTATCTCTCCGAGCCTATCCCTCCTGAGTTTATAATCCTACCTGAATAAGAATGAAGCGTCCGTTCAACCTTCAAAGAGAAATTTCCTATAGTTCATCACCGCATATTTTTTGCCCTTTTTTACCACCCTGAATCCTTCCTCCTCAAGGAGTTTTTTGTGCTGCTCCGCTCCTCCTGGATATTTCTCGTTTAGAATACCGCCGGTTCAGAGTTCTCCAATATGGGGTTATTCGCCCTTTGCCCTCGCTACGCTCTTCCTCCGCAGCATTGGCAACAATCCAGACGAAAATTCCAGTGGTTATAGGGCAGGCAATTTCCACCCCGTGTTTTTTGGCAAGCGCCTGGCGAATCTCTGCGATGGTTATGAGCTTCCCT
Source organism: Candidatus Aminicenantota bacterium (assembly GCA_026991555.1). Classification (GTDB taxonomy): domain Bacteria; phylum Acidobacteriota; class Aminicenantia; order S016-38; family S016-38; genus JALSNJ01. Next base: position 2,479 of record JALXBI010000010.1, on the reverse strand, counting down.
TCAGGCACCCTGTCCATTATCTCCTTGACTTCCAAGGGAGATGGAACCACCATCCTCCCCTCCCCCCATTTTTCCCTCATTTTGCCGGTAAGCTCCACGATTTTAGGAAGCCCCTTGTCCTCGTAAAGTTTCTCCTTCCAGGATTTTTTCCTTTTTCCCATTTCTTCCTCCAAGCTTATTTTAAGCCCCCAGATAAATTGACTCAAACCAGAATTTTCAGGGAAGGAGTAGGCTCTCTGCAGCTAATGGCTATGGACTAAGAGCTAAAAATCGGACTTGTCCTATTATTTGGCGAACCTAACCCCGAGGGGGCAGGGAAATTCTCCCAGGGCTTTATTTTTTTGTTGTTATTTCGTAGAGGATGGGGATGAGGATGAGGGTGAGGAAGGTGGAGGCGAGAAGGCCGCCGATAACCACGATGGCCAAGGGCCTCTGCAGTTCTGCTCCCCTCATTCTTATAAGGGCCATGGGAAGGAGCCCGAAAACCGTTGTAAAGGTGGTCATGAGGATGGGCCTGAGGCGTATGCGGGAGGCTTGGAGCATGGCCTCTCTTGCGGAGACTCCCCTCCTTCTCAACTGGTTGGCATAGTCCACCTTGACTATGGCGTCGTTTACCACTATTCCAGCCATTACCATGAAGCCTATTCCTGAAATTACATTTATGGACTGTCCGGTAAGAAGAAGGAGAAGGAAGGCGCCGAAAAGCCCCATGGGAACGGTGAGCATTATTATCAGGGGATGGATGAGGTTTTCAAACTGAGCAGCCATTACCATGTAAACCAGAAGAACCGCAAGGGCTAAGGCCTCGTAAAGGGAGCGGAAGGCCCTTCTCCTTTCCCTCTCTGCACCCCCTATTTGAACCCTGACCCCAGGGGGAAGTTCCATCCCTGCTAAGGAGGAGGCAACCTTCCTTGAAATTTCCTCAAGGTTTCCCTTAAGGTCAGCGGTTATGCTGTAGTAACTCTCCTGGGATTCCCTGGTTATTTCAGCGGGAGATTGAACCTGGGAAAATTCAACCAGGTCAGAGAGGGGGAAAACCCTCCCGTTAATCCTAAGGGGAAGGCGAAGAAGCGCGGTGAGTTCCTTTTTCTCCCGCAGGGGGGTTGAGAGCACAACATCGTAGGACCTCTGGAATTTTTTAAGAACCGTTACTTTCTTTCCACGAAGGGCAGCCTCTATGAGCTCTGCCAGTTCCCTTTTGGAAATTCCGGCCTCCCTGAGAACCTTCTCCTTAAACTTCACAGCAAGGACAGGTTTTTGAAGAAAGGCATTGGTCCTGAGGTCCACAAGGCCCTTTACCCTGCGGAGCCTCCTGAGGATTTCCCTTACAGCCTCCCTTCCATAGTCCTCCACCCTGTAAAATACCTTCATCCTGAAGTTCTCTGCCCCAAGCCTGAGGTATCTTGAGAGGGCGTTTCTGGCTGGGATTACGGAGAAACTCAACTGGGGATAGGAGGCGAGTATTTTCCTCGCCCCATCCATGGCCCTTTCCCTTGAGACTGCCCCTGCAAGGATTTCCATATGATTTACAGCCAAGGACTTTTCCGAGGGGGAAAACCTTGATACCGCCCCCACTTGAGAGAAAACGAATACCACATCTCTGAGGCTCAGCAATTTCGTCTCAACATCCTTAGCAATCTCGTCGGTGGCATCAAACCCGTAATCAGGACCTGTGCTTGCCTCTATTTCAAATCTTGGGGTGGAGGGGGATGGGAGGAATTCCTTTTTTATAAAGGGAAAACTGGCGATTATAAATAAGAGCATAAAAAGGGTTATGAGGAAGGGTATGCTCTTTTTTTCAAAGCAGAGCTCAAGGAATCTGTGGTATGAGCGGTCAAAGGAGGAGTAAAGACGGGAAAATCCCTCAAGGACAGGGGAGAAAAGGAAGCGCAAAACAAGGGCTGTGATTTGGTAGGTTTTCTTAAGGGCGAATAGGAGGAATTTCAAGGCATAGGCCAGGGCGTAGAATACGGCAAGGAAAGGAAGGGATAGGATGAAATGGGCCCAGGGAAGGAGACCCTTCCTTTTTTGCTGGGCTGCTCGCCTTTCTGTTTTTTCCCTTTCCTTAGAAAGGGCTGCAAAGAGGGAGGGAAGAAGAGTAAGGGAAACCACCAGGGAGGAGAAAAGGGAGAAGGAGACCGTTAAGGCAAGGTCCCTGAAAAGCCTTCCTGCAATTCCGTAAACATAGATTACCGGGAGGAATATAACCACTGTGGTAAAGGTGGCGGCGGTTATGGCGCCTGCAACCTCCGAGGCACCATCTACAGCAGCCTCCAGGGCGGGTTTTTCCCTGCGATGGCGGAACATGCTCTCTAAAACCACTATGGAATTGTCAACGAACATTCCCACCCCTAAGGCAAGCCCTCCCAAGCTCATTATGTTCACATTGACCCTGGCAAAATACATGAGGACAAAGGTGGAGATTACAGAAATGGGTATTACCAAGGCAACAAGGGCAGGGTCCCTGAAGTTCCTCAGG
>JALXBI010000009.1 GCA_026991555.1 Candidatus Aminicenantota bacterium | reverse complement strand
AAGATGTGGTAGTGGGCGGAGGGGAATTTGATGTATGTGCGGGCGACTCTGGCCATGGGGAAATTATACCAGAAAGGGGTCTGTCCCTAAAATTTGATAAATGAGGTAGAATTTATGGGTAATGGAAACTTTCTCCGCTTATGTGCTGGGATTGATTCTGCTGGCTTCCTTAGGAGGGCTTTATGTCGGCGGGGAGCTTCTGGTTTCCGGGGCGGTGGGTCTGGCGGAAAAATTGGGTATAAGGAAAGTGGTTATAGGTCTTACCGTGGTAGCGGTGGGAACTTCCATGCCTGAGTTTTTCGTAAGTCTTTTCGGAGCCCTGAAGGGAAGCTCCGACATCTCAGTGGGGAATGTTGTTGGCTCTAATCTGGCCAATATAGGCCTTGCCTTAGCCCTTTCTGTCTTAATAAGAAAGGAGGTGGGACATCTCAGGGATGTAATCTGGGATCTTCTTTTTCTTCTGGTTATGACCTCCGCCGTAGAAATAATGGGCCTTGGAGGTGTGCTGGAGCCCTGGGAAGGGGGTCTTCTCTTTACAGGTCTGGTTTTTTACATTATCGCTTCTTCTAAAAGGAAAAGGGAAGAAGCGGATGAGGCCCGTTCCCTTTCCAATCCTCTGCTCCTCATTATTTTAGGAATACTGATACTTTCTTTTTCCGCAAATTATACGGTCCAGAGCGGGATTCTCCTTAGCAAAAAAATAGGTATATCCACACTGGCCATCGGTATGACCGCCATGGCCCTGGGAACTTCCCTTCCGGAGATCTCCGTTTCCCTGGTGGCAGCCATAAAAAAAGAAGGGGGAATAGGGGTTGGGAATGTGGTGGGCTCCAATATCTTCAACCTTCTGGGGGTCCTGGGAGGGATTTCCATGATAAAGCCCCTGGAAATAAGCCCTCGACTAATTAATCTTTATCTTCCCGCATCCATAGCCTTTACCGGCTTCCTCCTGGCCCTGGCATGGTTTAAGGGAAGAATGAACAGGAGGCACGCCCTCTTTCTCCTTCTGGTTTATCTTGCTCTGATGTATTATTTATTCCGATGAGCCCCTTTTTATACGGAATAGCAGGAAGCACGGCAGCTGGTTTTCTAACCTTGCTGGGAGCTATTCCCGTTTTCTTCTTCTCCTCCCTTTCCAAAAATTTATATTCCCTTTTTCTGGCCTTTTCCGCCGGGGTAATGGTGGCAGCCAGTTTTTTCAGTCTGATTCTCCCTGCCCTGGAAGGAGCATCCCCTTGGCTCGTTTTCCTGGGAATAGCCTTCGGGGCGCTCTTCGTTCACCTTGCCGACAGTTACATCCCCCACGAACACTTCCTTAAGGGAAGGGAAGGAAAGGCACACCTCAGGGTCAAAGGGGTAACTTTGCTTTTTCTTGCCATGACCATACATAACTTCCCTGAGGGAATGGCAGTTGCAGTTGCCTTTCAGAAGAATTTCACCGCTGGTCTATCAGTTGGCCTTGGAATAGGACTCCAGAACATCCCTGAGGGAATGGCGGTAGCCCTTCCTGCCAGGGGATTGGGCTACCCTGCCTCCACAGCCTTTCTCCTCACTTTCCTTTCTGCCGTAGCCGAACCCTTGGGGGGGATTGTGGGGGGAAGCCTGGCCCTGCTCTTTCCTCCATTGGTTCCCTTTCTTATGAGTTTCGCTGCAGGAGCCATGCTTTTCGTGGTTTCCGACGAGATAATTCCCGAAAGCCACGGGGGAGGAAGGGAAAGGAAGGCAAGTTTTTCTTTCATTTTTGGACTTTTGTTGATGATGACTTTGGACATTATTTTATAAGGGGGGTTGAATGAGAAAGATAAATGCAATAGTCTTTGCCGTGGGCATAATTGCCCTGCTTCTTCCCTTCATGGAAGTATCATGTGGGAATAACACCCTGATGGTGGTGACTGGAAAACAACTGATAACGGGCTTTTCCGTAAACCTTCCTTCAAAAAATACCGGCCAGCCTCAAAATTCCAGGGTATCCCAGCAGAAATTCAGGGGAAACAAATATGCCTGGGGCCTCCTGGCTCTACTGGTCCTTTCTCTGCTGATAGCAATTTTCGTGAAATTTCCCATTGCATCCTACCTCCTGGTGCTCCTTTCGGCTCTGGGAGCAGGACTTCTTCTCCTGCTTCGCTCCAGGATTCTGCAACGAGCAGCTGCCCGGGGGGCTGGCCTCATAGCCGTCAGGTTCCGGGAGGGGTTCTGGCTTCTTTTAGGGGTTTTTTCCTTAGGCTTCCTGATAAACCTCTTTTTCAGAGGAAGAAAGGATTGAGGCTTTGCGAAAGAGCATTTTTTTGTTTTAATTAGAAATGATGGAAAGGGTCAAAAAGATATTATCCAAGCACAGGGGAGGGGTGGTGGCCTTTTCCGGAGGAAAGGATTCCTTAGCCCTGTGTCTTCTTGCCAAGGAGGTTTTCGGCGATTCTCATCTCTGCCTGACAGTAAGGTATCCCTACACCCACCAATGGACAGTGGCCAAGGCCGTGGAAATGGCAAAAACTTTCTCCCTTAATCACAGGGTTGTGGAAATGGAGCTTCCCTACGAACTTCGGGAAAATCAGCCCCTGCGCTGTTATTGGTGCAAGAGAAGGATGTTTGAGAAACTCAGGGAATTCGCTAAAAAGGGATGGGGAATTTTCGAGGGAAGCCTGGCAGGGGAAGAGGCCAGGGAGGGTTTAAGGGCAGCATGGGAAATGGGGGTTACCTCTCCCTTTGCAGAGGCCAGGGTGAGCAAGAAGAAGATAATTAATTTTCTAAAGGAAAAGGGGGCAAATCCTGAGGAAATTCCTTCTGAAACCTGCCTACTGACCCGTCTTCCTTTAAGGGCTAAGTTTGACCTGGAAATTATAAGGAAGATTGAAAAAGTGGAAGACTTCCTGAGGGAAAAGGGCATTCAGGGAGCCAGGGCAAGATGGCATCAGGGACTTATGAGAATTGAGGTGGCACCCTCGCTGCTGAGAAAAATCCTTGCTCTCAGGAAGGAACTTGTAGAACTCACCAACAGACTCAATATAAACTTCATAACCCTGGACCTTGAAGGTTACAGGGAAGGCTCCATGTCTAAGCTTTGAAAAGGGTCAAAAACACTGAGGCCCGGGTAAACTGATAGGAAGCCCTTTCCACTTCTTCGGGGTTTGATGAGGTCCTTAGAATTTCCAGAGCCTTTTCCCTTTCCTTTTCCAGTTCCTTCCTCTTTAGCTCCTCAGGCCTCCAGGCCAGTTTGGCGAGCACTATCAGTTCCCCCCTTTCGAACTGGAAGAACCCGCCTTCCACAGCGTATTTTTCCTTTCCGTTAAGCTCCAGGATACCCACCCCTAAGGTTCCCATCAGGGGGAAATGGCCGGGAAGTATGCCCAGATATCCGTCCTTGGAGGGAACCTGGACCTCTTCGGCCTCCCTGTCTGCGAAAATTCTCCTTTCAGGGGTTATAAGGCTTACCTTCATCTTTTCTTTTTTGCCTCCTCCCATTCCTCAAGCACTTCGTCAATGGTGCCCTTCATGTAGAAGAACTGTTCCGGTATCTCGTCCAGTTTGCCTTCTATTATCTGCTTGAATCCCTCTATGGTGTCCTGAATCTTCACATACCTTCCAGGCCTTCCAGTAAATTCCTCGGCCACGAAAAAGGGCTGGGAAAGAAACCTCTGTATTTTTCTGGCCCTTTCCACTGTAAGTTTGTCCTCCTCGCTGAGTTCTTCCATTCCCAAGATGGCTATTATGTCCTGAAGGTCCTTGTATCTCTGGAGGATTCTTTTGACTTCCATGGCCACATTGTAGTGCTCGACGCCCACCACCCTGGGGTCAAGTATCCTTGAAAAGGAAGTTAAGGGATCAACGGCGGGATAAATTCCCATCTCCGCTAAGCGACGGGAAAGATTGGTGGTGGCGTCTAAGTGGGCAAAGGCCGTGGCCGGTGCCGGGTCTGTGAAGTCGTCGGCAGGAACATAGATGGCCTGAACCGAGGTTATGGAGCCCTTTTTGGTGGATGTAATCCTTTCCTGGAGCTCCCCCATCTCCGTTGCCAATGTAGGCTGGTATCCCACCGCCGAGGGGATTCTCCCCAGGAGGGCTGAGACTTCAGCACCTGCCTGGGTAAACCTGAATATATTATCTATGAAAAGAAGAACATCCGCCCCTTCCACATCCCTGAAGTATTCCACCTGGGTGACTGCTGTGAGTCCAACCCTGAGCCTGGCCCCCGGAGGCTCTGTCATCTGACCGTAAACCAGTATTGCCTTATCCAGAACCCCGGATTCCTTCATCTCTAACCACAGGTCATTTCCCTCCCTGGTCCTCTCCCCCACCCCACCGAAGGCGGAGACCCCTCCGTGCTCCATGGCCACATTGTGTATGAGCTCCATTATGATGACGGTTTTTCCAACCCCTGCTCCCCCGAAAAGCCCTGTTTTCCCTCCCTTGAGATAGGGCTCAAGAAGGTCAATTACCTTAATCCCCGTCTCAAACATCTCCATGGTGGTGGACTGTTCCTCTAAGGGAGGGGCAGGGCGGTGAATGGGATAATAATCGTCCCCTTCAATGGGACCCATTTCGTCAATGGGCTCCCCCACTACATTCATCATCCTTCCCAGGACCTTTCTCCCCACCGGAACCTTTATGGGACCTCCCAGATCATAGGCCTTCATTCCCCTCACAAGACCCTCGGTGGGGTGCATGGAAACGGTCCTTACCCTCTTTTCCCCGAGAATCTGCTCCACCTCGGTTATTATGTCAATGGGTCTTGGGACATCAAACCCCTCGGAGGTTATCCTTATGGCGTCGTAAATTTCCGGGACCTTCCCATCGGGAAATTCCACATCCACCACAGGTCCCACCACCTGGATAACCCTTCCTATGTTCCTGTGCTGGCTCATTTTGCCTCCTATAACTGGCTTTTCTTCATAGCTTCTATGGCAGTTACGATATCAAGAAGTTCCTTGGTTATCTTCTCCTGGCGGAGTTTGTTCATCTGAAGGGTGAGGCTCCTTACCATGTCCTGGGCATTACGGGTGGCCTGGTCCATGGCAATCATCCTGGCTGCATGCTCAGCGGTGGAGCTTTCTAAGAGAATCCTCCAGATCTCAAGTTCAATGTAATGCTGAATTAAGCCCTCCACCACATCCTTCAAATTGGGCTCGTAGATAAATTCCCTGGGAGCCTCCCCTTCAAAGGGAGGAATGGGAATGAACCTTTCCACTGTGGGATAATATCTTCCCACAGAGAAAAACTGGGTATAGAGGACGAAAACCGAATCCCATTCCCCTTTGTAATAACCCGAAAGAAGAAACTCGGTTATTTCCTTGGCGTGGGAAAAATTAAGTTTCTGGAAGATTCCAGAAATATTCTTGTCTATCTTATAGGTTCTCCGCAGCCCTTCAAAGGCCTTCCTTCCCACAGTCATCAGCCTTACCCCTTCCCTTTCCTTAAGGAATTCCTGGGCCTTTCTGATTACATTGTAATTGAAGGGTCCACAAAGGCCCTTGTCCGCTGCTATGACCACCAGAATGGGTTTTCTTTCCTGGGTGGGAGCGAAAAGCGGATGGGCCTGGGGAATGGCATAGGCAAGCTCTGAAAGCATGGTCCTTATCTTTGAAGCATAGGGTTTGTAGTTTATGACCTTGTTCTGGGTCCTTCTGAGTCGGGCGGCGGAGACGGTCTTCATGGCCTTGGTAACCTGGATAAGGTCCTTTACCGCCCTTATCCTTCTTCGGAATTCCTGAAGATTCCTCATTCTTCGCTCTCTATCCCTTTATCCTTCATGAATATTTCCTGAAACTCCTTTACTGCCCGAGCCATTTTCCGATCAAGTTCCTCGTCTATATCCTTTTTCTCAAGGAGCTCCCTGTAAATATCAGGATGGAGTTTTTCCACATAATCAAGGAGGCCCTTTTCAAATTCCTTTACAAGCTCTACCGGGATGGGGTCAAGATAACCCCTGGTTCCAGCGTAAACTGCAACTATCTGCCTTTCTACAGGAACAGGCTGATACTGGGGCTGTTTTAAAAGTTCCGTAAGCCTTCTTCCCCGCTCCAGCTGGGCCTGGGTTGTGGGGTCCAGTTCGGAACCGAACTGGGCAAAGGCCTCCAGCTCCCTGAACTGGGCAAGCTCAAGGCGGAGTCTTCCTGCCACCTTTTTCATAGCCTTTATCTGAGCGTTTCCCCCAACACGGGAGACTGATATTCCCACATTAATAGCAGGTCTTATCCCGCGGTTGAAAAGGTCGGTCTGCAGGTAAATCTGTCCGTCAGTAATGGAAATGACATTGGTGGGAATGTAGGCAGAAACATCCCCTTCCTGGGTTTCAATTATAGGAAGAGCGGTAAGAGAACCTCCGCCATGTTCGTCGTTGAGCTTGGCCGCCCTTTCAAGCAAGCGGGAATGGAGGTAGAAGATGTCACCAGGATATGCTTCCCTTCCCGGGGGTCTCCGGAGCAGAAGGGATATTTCCCTGTAAGCGGCGGCGTGTTTGGAAAGGTCGTCGTATATGACTAAGGCATGCCTTCCGTTGTCCCGGAAGTATTCCCCCATGGCACACCCTGCATAGGGAGCCATATACTGGAGGGATGCGGGCTCCGAAGCGGTGGCAGCCACCACTATGGTATAGTCCATGGCCCCATAGTCCTGAAGGGTTTTTATAACCTGGGCCACCGTGGATGCCTTCTGGCCCACAGCTACATATATGCATATAACATCCTGTCCCTTCTGGTTTATTATGGTATCAACAGCAATGGCGGTTTTTCCTGTCTGGCGGTCCCCGATTATAAGCTCACGCTGTCCCCTTCCTATGGGAATCATGGTATCTATAGCCTTTATCCCTGTTTGCAGGGGTTCCTTCACCGGCATCCTTTCCACGATGCCCGGAGCAAGCCTTTCTACGGGAAGATACTTGTCGCTTTTTATGGGACCCCTACCATCAAGGGGAAGACCTAAAGGATTGACCACCCTGCCTATCAATGCTTCTCCCACAGGGACCTCAAATATTCTGCGGGTCCTTTTAACCTTATCTCCTTCCCTTATTTTTTCGTATTCCCCGAAAAGAACAGCCCCCACATTGTCCTCTTCTAACTGGAGGGCCACCCCATAAACCCCGTGGGGAAATTCCAGAAGTTCTCCATACATGACATTTTCCAGGCCATACATTCTGGCGATACCGTCACCTGCCTGGACCACCACCCCTTCTTCCTCCACATCAATTTCGGGTTTGAATTCGGAAATCCTCTGCTGAATCAGTTTGCTTATCTCCTCAATTTTTATCTCCATTTACTCTCCCTCCACTATTTTTCTTTTAATAAGTTCCAGTTGTTTTTCTATGGAACCGTCGTAAACGGTATAACCTTTCTTGAGTATAAGGCCCCCTATGATGGAAGGCTCCACCTGGGTTTTAAGGATAATCTCTCCCCCGAATTTCTCCGAAAGAATTTTCTTTATCCCTTCCACCACATCCTGAGGGGGCTCCACAGCGGTTATCATGGTAAATTCGTGGATATTGTGGGCGGAGTTCCAGAACTGGCGGAAAAACTCCATCATCATGGGGAAAAGGGAAATTCTGTTTCTCTCCACCAAAAGCACTAAGAAATTTCTGGTCTTTTTATGGAAATTAAACCTGTGGGCAATTTCCTCCACCAAGTTTTTTTTCTTCTCCATGGCTATAAAAGGAGAAGAAAGAACATTCCCCAATTCTGTTTCCAGGAAGGCTTTCAAAAAGGCTTTGAGCTCAGAGTTTATCCTGGGATATTCCTGGTCCGTAACCGAGGCCACCAGCGCCCAGGCATACCTTCTCGCTACGGCCCTTCCCCTCAATTCTCCATCTCCTCAATGTATTTTTCCATGAACCTGCGGTGAAGTTCAGGGTTCATCTTGGACTTTATCCTCTCCTTAGCCATTTCCACGGCCAGCTCTGCGGCAAAGGCCCTCAGTTCCCTCTTGGCCTTTTCAAAATGAGTTTCCATCTCCTCGTGGGCGAGCTTTTTAATCCTCTCGGCTTCAAGCTCGGCTTCCCTTAAAATCCTTTCCCTTTCCTTCTGGGCGTTTTCTATGGCCTGGCGCTTAATTTCCTCCACCTCCTTCTGGAGATTGGCAAAGCGCTCTTCCACCTCCCTGAGCTTTTCCTCAGCCTCCTTAGCCCTTTTCTCAGCCTCCTGGAGCTTGTTCCTCACCGAAGAGGAATAGTTAAAAAACGCTTCCTTTATGGGTTTTCCAAGGTAATAAACCAGGATAGCCAGAAGAACGGTAAAATTGAAGGTTTTCCAGAGGAAATCCGTAAGTTCCGATGCCATAAGAAGCCCTGGCATGGCGAAGAAAATAACCCCTACCAGGAAAGCAATTTCTTTTCTATTTCCTCGGCTATCCATTTCACCTTTTCTCCGAGAAGTTTTTTGGCCTCCTCAAGTTCTCTCTCCATCCTTTCCCTGAAGGCCCGCTCCTCCTTAGCCAGCTCCTCCTTAAGAAGGGCGATTTTCTCCTCCTTGGCCTTCTCGGCTTCCTTTTTTATCCTATCCACTTCCTCCAGGGATTCCCTTCTGGCCCTTTCCAGCTCCTGTTTTATTATGTTTATCTTCTCTTCCCATGTGGAAAGGGCTTTACTCTCCCTATCCTGCCTTTCCCTCAAATACCTTTCCCTCTCCTCAATTACCCGGCGATAGGGGTCAAAATAGAGTTTTTTGAGCAGAAGGAAGGTAATCCAGAAAATTAAAAATATGGTTATAAGGGAACCGTCAAGGGTTAGACTCATAGGTTCTTTATAATATCAAAAAAATTAAAGATTTCAAATGGTAAGCAGGGGGGAATTCCCCCCTTTTGCTTACCTTCTTTCGGAACGGGCTTCGTCTATTCTCAGGGTCCTACCCAGGAATTCCTTGCCGTTAAGGGCATCCATAGCCCTCTGGGCTTCCTCGGGGCTGCCCATTTCAACGAAACCGAATCCCCTGCTTCCGATTATCCGGACGCTCTTAACCTCTCCATACTGGGAGAAGAGTTCCTCAAGTTCCTGTTCGGTAGCAGAATACCGAAGGTTTCCCACATAAAGTTTTGCGCTGTGCATACTAGCACCTCCGAAATTTTGGATTTTCTCCAATTCACTAAGGGGCTTCAAGGCAGTAACCGAAGCGGGGAAGGAAAAAGGGAGGGGAAAGAACTGCGAAGTTTTCCGAGAAGTCCCGATAAGTTAACACAAAAATTCACCCTGGAAGTATAACACCTTCCGCAAATTTTACAAAGCCTCAGCGGATTTTATCCAGGAGCCTTTTCACCGCCACCTGAAGCTGACGGTCAATTCCCCGGGCCTCATCTCCCAGCTGGTATGGAACTTCCACATGGGGCGGGCAACCATGCCCCTCCATGTTGGTCATGGTTCCGTCGTTAACATACCATCCCCGGAAGGGCACCCTAACTGCTGAGCCGTCTATAAGGACCTTAGCTCCTGTGGAAATAACGGAACCGTTGGTTTTCTCTCCTACTATTTCCCCCCTCTTCAGGGTCCTTATGGCCCAGGAGAAAATCTCGGCATTGGAATAGGAGCGGCTATTGGCGAGAACGGTTATGGGCCTGGTCCACGCGTAGAATATTCTTCTTCCCTGGGGATATCCAGGCCCTCCATCCCTGGGAACGGTAATGGCGTGATTTTTCACCATTAGGGATGCGAGGAGGTAATCGGTGGTCCAGCCTCCAGGATTATTCCTTACATCAATAACCAAGCCTTTCTTCCCATGGGCAGCGGCATAAAGTTCCTCAATGAAGGTATGGAAACTGGTAAGGCCCATGGCCTGTATGTGTATATAGCCTAACTTCCCTCCTGAAATTTCTTCCACCATTTTCCTTCTTTCCTCCACCCATGCCCTGTATATGAGCTCCCTCTGCTGTCTTTCAGGGATAGTCTTGATTCTCAGGGAAAGCTCCTGATCGCCTCTTTTAATTTTGAGGATGACCTCCCTTCGGTTAAGGAGAAGTTTGTAAAAATTATTGTTTTTAACCGAAAGCCCGTCCACCTCCAGGATGATATCCCCCTCTTTGAGCAGCGATTGTGGATAGGAACCAGGGGAATCAGGAAGGACCTTTTTAACCATCATCCCTTCCTTTACAGGAACCACCACAGCCCCTAATTCCCTTCCTTCCTCCGGGGACTTTCCCCTTGGTGGATAACAATTGGTGTGGGATGCCTTCAGGTAGCCCTGCATTATGTTAAACAGGTAACAGAATTCTACTGGAGTGGAAACCTCAGCGAAAAGGGGTTTAAACTTCCTGTAAAGCCCCTTCCAATCAGCTCCGTGCATCTTTGGGTCGTAGAAATAATCCCTTAGGGTCCTCCAGGCCTCGGACAGTTTCTCGAGGTTTTCCTCGGGGAGGTTTACGAGAAGGTGGGCATTGAAATTTACAGTTTTCACCTTTCCTTTTTTCGTATCGTAATAAGCAGGCAGACCCCGGTTAACGAAGAACAATTTTTCCCTTTTCCTATCCCAGGCAAGTTTTCCTGAGATTTCCTTCCCTGTAGTCAGTCTCTTTATCTTCCCCTTTATCCTATCGTAGGAAAAAAGGTCCCAGCCTTTCCTGGTCCTTGAAACGAAATATATGATTTTCCCGTCAGCGGAAATTTCCAGGGAGGTTTCCGGGGTGGGGAAATCCGTTATCCTTCTCAGCCGATGCCTTATCCCCTGAAGCTCTATTTTTACCTTCACTTTAGCCTGTTTTTTCCTTTCTGAATAGTAGTCCTCCCAGTCCTGGCTGGTTCTGTAATCAGCCTCCCTGGTGAGGTAAAAGAACCATGGGTCAGCGTTCCTCATTATTCTGTGGGAAATAAAGGCAAAGAAAAGGCCATCCGGAGACCAGACTCCACCGTAATCCTCATAGGGATGCATGGATATGTTCACCGGTTTTGCCTTGGGCGCGTTAAGGTCCAGGAAGTAAACCTCCCTGTTAAAATCGTTGTCATCCCGGGAGAAGGAGAGATATCTTCCGTCCGGAGAAAAGGCAAGGTCGTAGGCGTTCCAGTAAGGGGAAAGAAGTCTCTGGTTCTTTCCTTCGGCATCGCTCAGCCATATATCCCCCTTGCCTCTTATAAAGGCGAGCCTCTTCCCGTCGGGGGAAAGCACCGGGGAGTGCTCTTCCCCTTTCCCTCCTATTATCCTTTTCGCCCTTATATCCAGGCTCCTTAGAAGGGATTTCCCGTCCCCGGCATAAAGATAATAAATGTCCCGGGAGCCGCTCCTATCCGAAACGAAATATATCCTTTTTCCATCCGGGGACCAGACCGGGGAATACTCCCTCCACGGGGTGGATGTGAGGTTCATCGCCCTTCCTCCCTTAGTGCTCACCAGGAAAATTTCCCCGTGGGAGACGAAGGCAAGGGATTTTCCGTCGGGAGATGGGCTTATTTCCTCCACCCTTTTTATATCAATGTATTTCTCAATTCCCGAGGGGACATCCGAGGAGGCCTGAAATTCCAACCTCTCGGCCTTCCCTCCTTCCTTCGCTTTATACAGCCATCCCCTGTGTTCAAAAACCAATGTCCCGTCAGGCCCCATGGTAGGATGCAGAATTTCCTCCTGAAGATGGGTCACCTGCACCGTTTTTCCGGTTTTTATGTTCTTCTTCCAGAGATTGAAAACCCCATCCCTGTCAGAGACAAAGTAGAGCCAGTTCCCATCCTCCGACCAGAAGGGCCATTTATCGTTTCCGTCGTAGGAGGTTATGCGGATAAATTTCCTGCTGGTGGGATTGTAAAGGTAAACATCAAGGTTAGCAGAGCCGTGGTATCCCTTCTTCCACTCCTCGCTGGAGCCGTAGTTAAAGGCTATGAGTCTGCCATCCGGGGACCAGGTGCCGAAGGTGGAAAGTTCAGGAACCACCTCCACAGGGGTTCCTCCTTCAATGGAAACCTCATAGAGGTTGTAGTTGGCATAGTGATATGAAAAATCCCTGTTGGAAAAGAAGAGAACCCTCCTGCTATCCCTGCTCCATCCGCTCACATAATCCCTGCTATGGCGGAAGGTAAGCCTTATGGGAACACCTCCCCGGGAAGGGATAACGAAAACATCGTAAGAACCGAAACGGTTGGAAGAAAAGGCTATCCAGTTTCCATCCGGAGACCATCTGGGATAAATCTCGTCCGCCGGCGAGGCAGTAAGCCTTATGGCCTCTCCTCCAGTTATTTTCACCTTCCAGATATCCCCCTGATAAGAAAAGGCCACCCATTTACCATCAGGGCTTACCGAGGGATGCCTTGGAATACCCAGGGCAAACAAAAAGGGTATCAAAATTAAAAATGCGAGCCTTCTCATTCTATCCTCCGGTTTTTGTTAAAAATTCCTTGAGAAGGGACAACATTCTCCCTCTGTGGCTTACCCGGTTCTTTTCCTCCTTAGTTAGCTGGGCAAAGGTTTTCCCCAAGGGGGGATAAAAGAAAATCGGGTCATAACCGAAACCGCCCTCACCAATGGACTGAAGAGTTATTTCCCCTTCTACCCTGCCCTCCCCTTCCCAGAGTATTTTCCCTCCCCTCATCAGAACCCCATAGCTCACGAAATAAGCCCTCCTATCCTTTCCCGAGGCTGGCTTCAGGGCAGAGAGGAGTTTCTCTATGTTGGAAAGGTCTGTGCCTAAGGCAGAAAAACGGTGGGATTTGACCCCGGGAGCTCCCCCAAGAAAGGGGACCACCAGCCCAGAATCCTCGCCAAGGACCAGTTCCTGCGGTATGAGTTCAGATAGAGCCTTTGCCTTTATTATGGCGTTTTCCCTGAAGCTCTCCCCCTCCTCCAGGGGTGGTTCGTATTCCGGGTGTATGAGCACCTCTGCTATTTCCTTTAAAAACTCCCCTATCTCCACGGCCTTGTGGGGATTGGAGGAGGCCAGGTAAATTTTAAACATTCTCCACCCTCTGAACCGACCTCAGTTCAAAGATTCTCGCTATGAGTTCTCCCTCCAAGGTCGGTGGAATTTCCACCATCATTTCCACCCTGAAGACCTTTCCCTCTTTAACTATTCCCATGTCGTGAAGCTCTCCGTTTATGTCATCCACCAGTTTCTTAAGGATGGGAATGTCCCGCCGATCGGTGAGAAGAACATTCAGGTTAGAAAGGGCAGTCTTTCGCAGCAGTCTCCTTTCAACCCCTTTAACCAATGCCAGGACCACGAAGGAGAGGAGGGTAAGGGAAATCGCCAGATAATACTTGGAAAAGCCCACTGCCATTCCCACAGCGGTAACTGCCCAGATGGTGGCTGCTGTGGTTACCCCGTGGACCGAAGCCCTGGTTCTTATGATGACCCCGGCCCCGATAAAACCCACCCCGGCTACTATCTGGGAAGCTATCCTTGAAGGGTCAAAACCCTTGACAGGAACATATAGGGAAAGAAGGGAAAGGGCAGTGGTTCCCATGGCCAGGAGAATATTGGTCCTAAGCCCTGCTGGTTTTCTGCTCAACTCCCTTTCAAGGCCGATTATTCCCCCTAAGGAACCGGAAAGAACAAGTTTGGCCACTATTATTATTGCCTCATTCACTTTTCACCACCACCACGGTTTCCGATGGTCTTTGAACCTCCAGGGCATCCTTGGCAAAGGGCTCCTTGGCCTGGGGATGGGCCTCAAGCCATTCCACCTCCATTCTCAGCCTTTCCGCCTCCTTCTGGATTTTGTCTATTCTCACCTTCAAAAGGGCTATCTGCCTTTCTGTTCTTCTTATTCTGACCACATCTCTTAGGGTAACTCCCACTATAACTAAGGAAACCAGAAGGACTAAAAAATACCACAGTAATGAGGATTTATCCCTTTGTTTTTTCTTTATCCTTCTCATTGGGCGAGGTATTTTTTCAGCATTTTTTCGGCCATTCCCCTTGCCTCCAGGGCCTTCTGGAAAACCCTGTCAACCCCGAGCAGGACCTTTGTGGCTGCCTCCGGTCCCCAGAGCACCGTTGCTATTTCGTATTTGAGTTCAAAAATTATGTCCTTTCGGGCCTGTTCAAGCTCCTTCCTATTGTATTTCATCCCCTGTTTTCTGGCATAGGAGAGAAAATCCCCCATTATTTCCCTGGAAATTTTCATGTTTTCCGGCCCCATGTCCTTCAGAACAGGGAGAAAACGGGCGGAGACAGGCCTTTTCCCCTTAACGAATAGGCTTGCCCACCTGAAGAAAAGACCTTTTCCCCGCATCCTGGCTGCCAGTTCCTTTAATAGTTCCGGTTTTACCTTTATATCGGGCATAATCCCGCCGGGCATTTTGTCGTAATCAGGGGAATTTACTCCCCATATGTAAAGAATCCAGTTTGTAAAGGGCTTCTGAATACACCTTCCGCTGGGGGTGTAATATTTGGCAGTGGTAAGGGCGATGGCAGAATCGTAGGGAAGGCGAAGGAGGGTTTGCACCAGGCCCTTGCCGAAGGTTTTCTGCCCTACTATGGGGGCCCTGTGGTGGTCCTGAAGGGCTCCTGCAACTATCTCCGAGGCAGAGGCTGAGTAATGGTTGACCAGTATGGCTACGGGAAGGTCCTCAAACTGGCCGTCCTTTTCTGCCCTGAAGGTCCTGAAATGGGCTCCCCCTCTTCCCTTAATGGAAACTATAACATCGGGGGAGCGGAGAAAAAGATCTGAGATTTCCACTGCGGAGCGAAGAGCCCCTCCACCGTTTCCCCGAAGGTCCAGGATGAGATATTTCATCCCCTTTTCTTTTAATTTCTCCATGGCCTTTCTCAGTTCCTCAGGGGATTTTAATCCGAAGGAAGTGAGGGTTATGTATCCCACATCCCCCTTGTAAATAAAGGAAGCCCTGACAGTGTTCAGGGGAATCTCAGCCCTTTTTATGGTAAGTTCTATAGGCTTTTCGTAACCTTCCCTTTCTATCACTATCCTCACTGTGCTTCCCTTGGGCCCCCGCAAAACCTTCACTGCCTCTGAAGGAGTGTAACCGATGAGGGACTTACCGTCGGCCTTTATTATGGCATCTCCCACCATGAGCCCGGCCTTTTCCGCAGGGGTCCCCCTGAGGACCTGAACCACGGTTATCTTACCGTTTATGGAGGTTATGCTGATGCCCAGACCATAGAACTTCCCTCCCTGGTCCTCCTGGAGGGTTCTGAAGGTCAGGGGATCCAGAAAACGGGAATGGGGATCAAGGCCGGCAGTCATCCCCTCCACTGCTCCGAAAAGAAGCTCCTTTTTATCCACCTTCTGGTAGGAGAAAGTCTTAATGTAGGCATAGGCCTTTAAAAGCCTGGTTAACTGAACCTTTATGACTTCCTGGCCAACAAGAAGGCCTGAAACCAAAAGAAGAACGGCAATCAGAAATTTCCTCAAATCTCCCCCAGGAATTTGATTATTTCCTTCATGTAAAAGGGAAGGTCCTTGGGATTTCTGGAGGTTATTAAATTGCCGTCCCTTACCACCGGACGGTCCACGAAATTGGCTCCTGAATTGACCAGGTCATCCTTTATGGCGAAAAATCCCGTAAGGGTTCTCCCCTTGGTTATTCCCGCTGAAATGAGCACCCATCCACCGTGGCAGATGGTGGCTACCAGCTTCCCGGCCTGGTAAATTTTCCTTACGAAATCAAGGACCTCGGGGAAGCGGCGGAGCCTGTCCGGGCAATATCCACCGGGGATTATAACTCCGTGGAAATCCTCTGCCTTTACCTCGTGGATACTCCTATCGGCCTGGGCAGGAAAGCCCTTTTTACCCTTATAAATCTTTTTTTCAGGGGCAACAACCACTACCTCGGCTCCCTCTTCCTCAAGCCTCATTTTGGGATACCAGAACTCAAATTCGTCGTAAAGTTCCTCTACTAAAAGAGCTATTCTTTTTCCCTGGAGCATGTTCACCTCCCTGGGGAATTATATTATAATTTCGGCGGAGGTAAAAATGAAGATAAAGGGAAGGATATGGACCTTAGTGGACGAGGGCGGAAAACCCATCCACGACATTGACACCGACCAGATTTATCACAACAAGCACTTAGCCATCACCGAAATTTCCCAGATGGGAAAATTCGCCCTGGGAAACCTCAAAGGATGGGAGGATTTTCCCAGCAAGGCAAAACCCGGGGACATAATTTTTGCAGGAAAGAACTTCGGAGCCGGCTCCTCAAGGCAGCACGCCGTGGACTGTTTTAAAGCCTTAGGAATAGGGGCCATTGTTGCCGAATCCTTCGGGGCCATTTACAAGAGAAACGCTATAAACTCCGCCCTTCCCATTATGGAATTTCCCGGACTCTCCCGGCTTATAGAAGAGGGGAAATTCACCTCCGGGGATGAGGTGGAGATTGACCTGGAGACGGGCAGGGTTAAAAACCTCACCAAGGGGGAAGAATACCAGGCAAAACCTGCCTCCACTGTCCAGCTGGAAATTCTGCAGGCCGGGGGACTTTTCGCCTACGGAAGGAAATGAGGGCGGTTATTCAGAGGGTAAGCTGGGCTAAGGTTGAGGTAGAAGGAAAAACCGTGGGGGAGATAGGAAAGGGTCTTGTGGTTCTTGCGGCAGTGGAGAAGGGGGACGGGGAAAGGGAAATGGAATTTCTGGCCAGGAAGGTGGCGGAGCTCAGAATTTTTGAGGACGAAGAAGGGAGAATGAACCTTTCCCTTCTGGAGACCGGAGGGGAAATTCTCCTTATCTCCCAGTTTACCTTGGCAGCCAGGATAAAAAAGGGAAGAAGACCTTCCTTTTCAAAGGCAGAGGAACCGGAAAGGGCAAAAAAAATGCTTGAGGGGGTGGCAGAGAAGTGGAGGAAGATGGGTATAAAGGTGAAGGAAGGGGTATTTGGGGCCCGAATGCAGGTGAGCCTCCTCAATTACGGGCCTGTGACCATAATCCTTGATCGGCAATATGGAGGGGAAAATGATAGATAAGGAACTCCTCGAGGTCCTTGCCTGTCCTGTTTGCAAGGAACCGGTGGAGCTTACCGCCGACGGCAAGGGCCTGAAATGCGTAAAATGCGGGAGGATTTATCCTATAAGGGATGGAATTCCCATAATGCTTGAAGAGGAAGCCTATTTTGAAGGAGAGGAAAGTTCTTCTTCTGAGGCCGAGGAAACTGGGTGATACGGTCCTTGCCACCTTGGTGGCCGATGCCATAAAAAGGGCAAGACCATCCTGGGAAATACACTACTTAGTTGAAAAAAGGTATGCAGAGCTTTTCCTTGACCACCCCTCCATAGACCGGGTGGTGAAGATGCCCCAGGGAATGGGCCCCTGGCAGACCTGGGAATTTGCCACATGGCTCAGAAAGGAGGAGCTTCACTTAGCCATAGACCTTTACTCCGGAGCAAGAACGGCCTTTATCTCCTTCCGGTGCTGCAGGGAAAGATACGGCCTCCGAACCTCCTGGGGTTTCCTTTATACGAAAACTGTCCCCCGGAGGATTTCCCCCCACACCCACCACATAGAAAACCAGTTTGAAATTTTGAAATTATTAGGGATAAGCGAAAAGCCCGGCGAGTACAATTTCCCCCCTCCCCAGCCCTTTCCTCCTTTTGAAAAACCCTATGCAGTTATTCATCCCTTTGCCTCCCCTCTCAAATCCCTCTCCCCTGAACAGGCTGAAGGGATAGGGAGGGGACTTAGGGAAATGGGCCTTGTGCCGATTTTTATTGGCTTCGGTGAGGAGGAGAAAAGGATTAAAACTTTAAGGAGCGGGGTAAAAATGGTGGGATTGGGGCTGAGGAAGTTAAGGGGCCTTATTGGAAGGGCGGAGATTTTCATAGGGGTGGATTCAGGCCCTGCCCATCTGGCCTCCACCACAGAGACCCCAATCCTGGTTATTTTCGGCCCCCATAACCCGGAAAATTACAGGCCATGGAGGAAATTCGGGGTTAAAGTGCTGGAAATTTCCCTGCCCTGCAGACCGTGTTTTGAGAAAAAATGCCCATACCCTTATCCCCGCTGCGTCCAGGACATCCCTGTCTCAAGAATATTGGAGGAAGCGGAAAAACTTCTCAATAGCCCCTCCTCTTATCCACCTGGTTAATAAGGGGACTTCCCTCTAAGAATCTCTTTAAATTTTCCCTAAGCAGCTCCCATTGCTTCTTCCAGAAAAGGGAGGATGTGCCAGCAATATGCGGGGTTATTATGAGGTTCGGAATTTCCCAGAGGGGACTTTCCCGGGGAAGGGGTTCTTTTTCAAAAACATCTAAGGCTGCTCCTTTAAGTTTTCCCTCCCTAAGGGCCCGGGCCAGGTCCTTTTCCACCACTATCTTCCCCCTTCCCACATTTACCAGAAAACCCCCCAATTTCTCCATTCTTTTAAAATCAATGCAGCCTTCGGTTTGAGGGGTTCTTGGGGCGGCAATTATCAAGAGGTTTATCTTTTCCAGAGATTCGTCTAAGGAAGAAAAGGGGAAACACCCTTTAGTTCCCGAGGAATTGAGACAGCGCACTTCAAAGCCCAGGGCTTTAAGTTTGCGAAAAACCCTCCTTCCTATTTCCCCGTAGCCGAAAACCCCTGCCTTTACCTCATCGGCCTCCAGGGGTATAAATTTTTCGGTAAAAAAGCGGTGCTCATATTTTCGGAGGGTTTTTAGGTGGAAAGCCCAGGGAAGTCCCCGGAGAAGGGCAAGGGAAAGGGAGACTGCGTGGAGGGAAACCGCTTCTGCGTTTACCCCCCGGGAATTGGTTATGATAACCGGACTTTTCGCCATTTCCTCAAATAACATGTTCCCTACCCCGACGAAGGGGGAATGAACCCATTTCAGCCTTCTGGCCCTCTGAAAAGCCTCCCGGGAGAGCCTTCCGCTAATCAGAACATCGGCATCGGCTATAAGGGACTCCAAGGGTTGGTCTCCGAAATTAACCTCCACCTTTAGGGAGGGAAATTCCCTTCTTATTTCCTCCACCAGCCAGAGGGGAAATCTCCAGAAGGGGTATTTTTCCGGCGAATAGATGAGGAGTTTCATATAAGAATTTTGCCAGAAAGGGCAGATGGTGTTAACATGTAAACAAAAAAGGAGGGGAAAATGTCCGTTGCAAAAATTATCGAAGTTAAGGCGACTTCCAAGAAAAGTTTCGAAGACGCCATAAGACAGGGTATTGAGAGGACCGCCAAAACCGTGGAAAACATCCGCTCTGCCTGGGTAAAGGAACAGGAGGTAAAGATAAATGAAAGGGGAGAGATCGAGGAATACCGGGTTCTTCTAAAAATAACCTTCGTGGTTCACGACTGAATTACTCACCCATGTAGTGAAAAACCACCCTGCGGGAGCGGGGCCGGTTGTCAAAATCCACCAGAACCAGCTGCTGCCAGGTTCCCAAGATGGGTTTCCCATCCTTTATGGGAACGCTCATGGAAGCCCCAATGAGGGAAGCCCTCAGGTGAGAGAAGCCGTTGCCGTCACCCCAGGTGCTATCGTGATGATACCTTTTTACGGGAACCAGCCTGTCCATCAACTCTGGAAAATCCTTCAGCAAACCCGGTTCGTATTCTATGGTGGTTATACCAGCGGTGGAACCCGGAACTATTACCGTTAGAAGCCCGTTTTTCGCCTCTATTTTCCTCAGAAACTCCCTTACTAAGGGGGAAAGGTCATGGATATCCGCATACCCCTTGGTGGATATGGTGGTCTCGAAAAATTCGTTTCTCATTTTTCACCTCCGGGGATAAAATTATAAATCAAGGAGGTAAAAATGAAGAGAGTTCTGGCATTATCCCTTCTTTTGACATTTCAATTGTTTTCAGCGAGTTTAGTATACCAAGGCCCCATAGATAAGGTGGTAAAGAACTCCATAGTTCTAAGTGAGGATTTCTCCAAGGTGGCCTTTGTGGTAGAGAAGGATAAGGGAAAATTCACCCTGGTAGTGGACGGCAAGGAGGTCGGAAATTACAGGGGAATTCTCAGGGGCAGTTTGAGATTTTTAGGAAATGAGCTCTTCTTCATAGCCTTAGGGGAAAAGGGCTGGAGGACCTACTGGAAAACGAGAAAATCCAAAACCTACGATGTGGTATACCCGGACTCCCTAATATTCCAGGGAAAGAAATTCGCCTTTGTGGGCAAAAGGGGAAAGGATTTCTTCGTAAACATCAACGGGGTGGAATTCGGTCCATATGAGGGGGTGCTCAGGGACAGCATTAAATTGGGGAAGGGATATTTCTTCGTGGTAAAAAGGGGAGAAAAATGGGAGCCCATCTTTTACGGAAAATCCTTAGGGCTATATCCCCTGATTCTGGCTAAAACCATCCAGATCTCCCCGGAATGGACCCATGTGGCCTTCATAACCGAGGGAAAACCCCAGGTCCTTTACTTGGATGGAAAACCTGTGGCCAAATACGATTTCTTCCTGAGCCAGTATGTTAAGGTGGAAAGGCAGGGCAAGTTCTTCCAGCATACCTACGGTCCCAGGCTTAAATTCGTGGGGAAAAGCCTGGTTTTCTATGGGGTAAAGGACGATAAGATATATTTTGATAAGATTCCCCTTTGACATTCCTTTTAAGGCCGTGATAAATTGGAGAAGAAGTGGAAGAGAAACTGAATAACATATACTTTATCCTGGTTGAACCGCAGTATCCCGGGAATGTTGGGGCAGTGGCCAGGGCCATGAATACCATGGGCCTCAGCCATTTAAGAATAGTAAATCCCCCTGACCTTAAATCCGACCAGGCAAAAATGATGGCCTACCAGTCCTATCACATAATAGAGAACGCCGAGATATTTGATTCCGTCCACGAAGCGGTTAAGGACCTTTCCATTGTAGCTGCAGCCACGGCAAGGCTCGGGAAAGAGAGAGGCCCATCATGGGAACCTAAGGAACTGGCCAAGGAAATTCTGAAGTTCGCCGGGGAAAATAAAATAGGGATAATGTTCGGAAGGGAAGCCAGCGGGCTTACCAACGAGGAACTTCGGCTTGCCCATTTCGTAACCACCATACCTGCATACCGAAGCTATCCCTCCTTAAACCTTTCCCAGGCGGCCATGCTCTACGCCTATATAATATACGATACCCTGAGGAACCCCATACCTTCGGTAAAGGAGAGGCTGGCGGAAGAGGAGAGGCTCGCCCTGCTCCACTCCCGATTGATGGAAGTCATGAAAAAACTGGAATTTACCGAGGTCAACGATTCTGACCATTTTTCAAGGAGCCTCCGAAGGGCCATTGGCAGAACTTACTGGCAAAGGCAGGATGTGGCGGTTTTTCTGAGAATAGTCAAGCAAATTGAGTGGTATCTTGAAAACCGCTGCAAAAAATAATGTATAATTCTTTTGGGAGGTGAAAATGAAAAAGGAAGACCTGGTCAAAAACATCAGCAAAAAGACTGGGCTTTCCCAGAGGAAGGTTTTGGAGGTGGTTAACTCCTTCATCTCCGCTTTAAGGGAAGGTATTGAGAAGGACGGAAAGGTGATTCTGGTTGGTTTTGGGACCTTTGAGGTGAAAACGAGGAAAGCAAGAAAGGGAAGAAACCCGAGAACCGGCAAACCCATTGACATACCAGCCAGGAAGTATGTGAAGTTCAGACCTGGAAAGGCTCTCAGGGAGAAAGTGGAAAAATAACGCCGGGGTGGCGGAATAGGTAGACGCCGGGGACTTAAAATCCCCTGGACCCTGTCCGTGCGGGTTCGAGTCCCGCCCCCGGCATTCTTATGTCCTGAAAAGGGGACACCCATATCCTTTCCCTTTTCGTAGAGGGGTAGTATTTTGGTATTTTTTTTGCTTAATATGCGGCGAAGAACCTTAAAGGAGGGAAAAAATGAGATACAAACTGGCAGCATTGCTTTTAGCAGGATGGTTTGCCCTGGCAGGCTCTGTTAGCTTTCTGGGGGGAAGGTTTTACCCCAATGCAGCAAGTGATATATGGGATATCAACTTTGAGAACCTGATTCTGTCCAAAAAGGATTTTGAAAGCAATGTGGGCTATTTTGAATGGGAATGGGGCAAAAGAAACTTAACGGTATTCGCCGGCACCACCCTCGCATCAAGGAAAACCATAACCACCGAATACAGGGATTATGTGTGGGCCGACGGCAGCCCCATCACCCAGAGCATAACCTACAGGAACAAGCCCACCTATTTAGGAATAAGGTTTTACCCCATTCCGGTATATAAAAAGGGAATACTTCCCTTTGTGGGAGCAGGTATAGCCTTCGTTTCCTGGGAATGGACCCAGACAGGGGAATTCATAGATTTCTCTGACCCTAACCTTCCTATATATTACGGCGATTACTACAAGAGGGATTCCTCAGTGGGATTTTTTGCAAACGGAGGTCTGGTTATAAAGATTGACCGCAGAATAGGTTTCAGAATTATGGGATTCTATACATCGGTCCACGGCAATCTGGAACCTACTTACTTAGGCTTTGAACCCATAGACCTTTCCGGGCTCACTGTTCTGGCAGGAATCTCAATCTTCAAAAGATAATCACCCGAGAAAAGCCCCGGCCATTATGTATGCGAAGACCTGGGCGTCGGCTATTATGTTCTTCATCCAGGCGTATTCGTTGGGAGAATGCATGGTCTCGTCCATGGTGGCCCACACGGCAGCGTAAAAACCTGCTTCCCTGAAGTGGGCGGCAACAGTTCCTCCCCCTATGCCTATGGGCCTTGCTTCAAGGCCCCTCAGGTCCTTAACAGCCTTTTTGATAGCCTGGACCACTGGAGCATCGGGGGGTGTAGGGGGAGCGGCTTCCGCTTCCTGGGGATAGGAAATCTCAACCTTCACCCCGAAATCCGATTCCACGCTGGAGGCAATCTCCTGCACCTTCTCCTTAACTTCAGCTAAGGAATATTCCGGCATTATCCTGCAGTCGTAGTAAAAGATATCCTCCCCAGGGATGGTGTTTATGTTGGGAACATTGGCCTCCTTCTTGGTGGGTTCAAAGGTGGAACGGGGAGGCTCAAACAGAGGATCTTCCGCCGGGAAAAGCTCATATAGCTTCTCTAACCTGACGATAAGATTGGCCCCGGCCTTGTGGGCATTTTTTCCCCTCTCAGGGGTGGAACCATGGGTTTGCCTGCCCTTTACCACGAACTTAATCCATAAAATTCCCTTCTCCGCCACCTCTATTTCGGTCCCGTCGGGATTTCCACCATCCGGGACTATGATGAGATCCTCCTTAGAGAAGATATCCTTCCTGTGGGAAAGAACATATTTTATGCCGTAATCGCTTCCGGTTTCTTCGTCGGAGACGAAGACCAATCCCACATCGTAATAGGGAACCTCCCCCTCCATGGCAAAGGCCTGAAGGGCAAGGATTGACGAAACCATATCCTGTTGATTGTCCTCAACCCCCCTGCCGTAAATCCTTCCCTCCTCGTCCATCCAGACCTTCCAGGGGTCCGATTTCCAGAGGGAAAGGTCCCCTGGGGGAACCACATCCATGTGGGTCATTATCCACACCTTCTTCTCGTGGTTCTTTCCGGGATAAATTCCTATTATATTAGGTCTGAGGCCTGAAGATACCCGGTTGTCCCGGGCGTTTACCTCAATAATCTCCGAAGCCCCTATTTCCAGAAGTTTTTCCTTAAGGAACTGGGCTTTTTCCCACTCACCATCCCCGCCGTTTTCCGGACCTAAGGCCCTGAAGGCGGTGAGTTTCTTTTCCAGTTCAAAGGCCTCTCCCCTGAGGTTCTCAATACGGGATAAAATAGTGTTAAGGGACATAATGACCTCCTTTTTTAAAGAACTCTTTTGGAATAAAATTCTACTACATAGAAAATGGAGGTAAAAATGAGATTGGGAATTCTTACCGGAGGAGGCGATTGTCCGGGCCTGAATGCAGTTATAAGGGCCGTGGTAAAAACAGCGGTATTTCAATACGGATTTGAAGTGGTAGGGTTTCTGGACGGATTCAAGGGAGCCGTGGAAGACATGGCAAAAACCCTCACCCTGGAGGACGTAAGCGGTATTCTCCCCAGGGGTGGAACCATCCTCGGGACCTCAAACAGGGATAATCCCTTCAAATACAGAACCCCTGATGGGATAAAGGACGTATCGGATAAGGTGATAGAAAACCTTTCAAGGCGCGGAATTGATCTTCTTATAACCGTGGGAGGCGATGGAACCCAGGCCATAGCCATGGGTCTGGCAAAGAAGGGGCTTAAAGTTATAGGGGTGCCAAAAACCATAGATAACGACCTTGGGGGAACGGACCAGACCTTTGGTTTTGATACTGCCCGATCTGTGGCCACTGAGGCGGTGGACAGGCTCCACACCACGGCGGAGAGCCATCACAGGATAATGGTTCTGGAAGTCATGGGAAGGGATGCAGGCTGGATAGCCCTCCACGCGGGCCTGGCCGGAGGGGCAGATATAATTCTTATCCCTGAGATTGATTTCACCTTAGAGAACGCCGCTAAGGCCATTGAGAAAAGGGAACGTATGGGAAAGCGGTTCAGCATAGTAGTGGTGGCAGAGGGGGCAAAGTTAGGGGGCAAAAAGATATACATGATGAAGGTCGACGACCCCACCCAGCCCATGAGACTGGGAGGGGTGGGAAGGGTGGTAGCAGAAGGCCTGCAGAAACTTGTGGGCCTTGAAGCAAGATACACTATCCTGGGACATTTACAGAGGGGAGGCTCTCCCACCGCCTTTGATCGTATTCTTGCCACCAGGTTCGGCCGTGCTGCTGTTGAAGCGGCGGCTAAAGGGGAAAACGAAAAATTGGTAGCTCTGAAGGGAAATGAAATTAAGCTGGTAGCTCTACAGGAAGCTGTGGACAATCCCAGAAGGGTAACCCCCGACAACGAGCTGGTTCAGGTAGCCAGGTCAGTGGGGATAAGCTTCGGAGACCGGTGATTATTTTTTAAAGAAGTCGAAAAGCCCTTTCTTCTTGCTACCCTCAAGAAGGTTTTTCAGCTTGAGAGCTGTGGGATGCTCGGGGTCAAGGGCAAGGGCCCTGTTTACAAAACTCAGGGCTTTGGTTTTCAGGCCCCTTTCCGCATACATTTTCGCAAGGACCAGGAAAGGTTTGGGGTCCCAGGGTTGTCGCTCTGCAACTTCAAGGAGAACTTCCTCCGCTTCCTTTTCATTTCCTGCAATCCTGGAAAGAGCCACTCCCTTCCAGTAAAGATAGGTGGCATTTTCAGGGTCCAATCTATGGGCCAGATCAAACAGGTAGGCTGCTTCCTTAAATCTTTTTCTGTTAAACATTATTTTACCTTCTTTGAACCTCTGTTCCGGGGTTATAAGCTCCTTTTCCTTGGCAGGCTTTTCCTGAACCAGGGTCTTTCTGTATTCCTCTCTTTTCCTCGGATCCATAAGGGTTTCGTAGGCAGCGTTTATGGCCTGAAACACCTTGGAAGCCATTTCCTGGGCCTGGCGGTTTTCCTTGGGAAAGCGGTCCGGATGGAATTTCTTGGAAAGGGAAAAATATGCCCTTTTTATCTCATCGGTGGTGGCTTTTTTGCTAACCCCTAAAATCTCCCAGTAATCGGCGGTCTCCACCAGGGCAAAATACCTTCTGAGTTCCTCAAGAAGGTCCTCAACCTTCTGGGTTTTCACCATTCCCAGGGCATAAAGGGTGAAGAGAACCTTAAGAAACTTATCTTCGCTCAAATTAAGGTCCGAAGCCTTGGGCTGGGTGCCGGCCTGAAGAATCCTCAAAGCTCTGAGCTCCTTCTCGCTCAGGTATTTTTCAAATTCTCTGGGATAGGCAGCTGAGACCTCAAGCTCTCCGTTGATAATGTATTTTATGTTTCGGGTATCCTCTATTCTTCTCAGCCCTTCAAGTATAACAGGAAGAAGCGGAAGGTCGGCGTTGAAGGCTTTATTGGGATTTTCCCGGTTCTCTTCCCACTTATATTCCACATTGAAGAGTTTTATGGAGGAGATAAAAATCTCTTTGGTCTGATGAATTAGTATTCTATTGAGAAGCCTTTCGTCTATAAAACCGAGCTCCACAAGTCTTTTCCCTATCCTCGATTGATACTCGGAGTGAATGAGTTTCTCTATGTCTTCCTGAAGGTGAATTCCGAAATTTTTAACGAAGTTGCCGAACTTCTCATCCGGAGCACTGGAGACGGAGTATATGAGCCGTGAATTGAAAAAATAATACTCCCTTCTTATGTGGTCCTTATCGACAATCAACCTGCCCGTCCTGGAGGTGTCCAAGAATTTTCTAAGAAAAAAGACTATATTTTCTATCTTCATCTTCTGAAAACGAAAAACCAACGGAGGGAGAGGGATTCGAACCCCCGTCCCGGCTCCCGCCGGGAAGCGGTTTTCAAGACCGCCGCCTTAAACCACTCGGCCATCCCTCCTTCAAGAATATTTTATCATTCCCCTCCTATTAGCTCCAGCCCTCCCATGTAAGGCCTCAGGGCTTCAGGAATCGTTATGGTCCCGTCGGGATTTTGATAGTTTTCCATTATGGCAGCCACAGTCCTTCCCACTGCTAAGCCTGACCCGTTCAGGGTGTGAAGGAATTCGGTCCTTTTGGAATTTGCTCTCCTGAATTTGAGATTCGCCCTCCTGGCCTGGAAGGCTTCAAAATTGGAGCAGGAGGAAATTTCCACATACCTGTCATAGCTGGGCATCCATACCTCAATGTCGTAGGTTTTTGCAGAGGAAAAGCCTAAGTCCCCGGTACAGAGGGCCACTACCCTGTAGGGAAGTTCAAGCCTCCTCAGAACTTCCTCTGCATCCCGGGTAAGGGCCTCCAGAATGTCATAGGATTCCTCGGGCTTTGAATAAACCATAAGCTCCACCTTGTTGAACTGGTGGAGCCTTATGAGTCCCTTGGTATCCCGGCCTGCTGCCCCTGCCTCTGCCCTGAAACAGGGGGTGTAGGAAACCAGTTTTATGGGAAGCTGTTCCTCCCTCAGGATCTCGTCCCTGTAAATGTTGGTCAGGGGAACCTCTGCGGTGGGAATGAGGTACCACGGCCTTCCTTCGATTTTGAAAAGCTCCTGTTCAAATTTGGGGAGATTTCCGGTGCCAATGAGCGAATCCCTGTGGGCTATAAAAGGAGGAAGAACTTCCCTGTAGCCCCTGGAGGCGTGAAGATCTATCATGAAGGCCACCAGGGCCCTTTCCATGGCTGCCAGGGGCCCGTAGCTCATGGCAAAACGGGCGCCCACAATCTTTGCAGCCCTCTTGAAATCAAAGAGTCCCAGACGGGTTCCCAGCTCCCAGTGAGGGAGAGGGGAGAAACTGAAATCCCTGGGTTTTCCCCAGCGACGAACCTCCACATTGTCCCTCTCGTCCTCCCCTACAGGAACCGAAGAATGGGGAATATTGGGGATGTTAAGGAGGAATTGGTGGAGTTTCTCCTCGATTTCCCGAAGCTCCTCCTCCAGGGCTTTTATCCTCTCCCCCAGCTTCCTGGTCTCTTCCCTGAGGGCCTCGTCCTCAATCCCCTTGGCCTTTAAACTGCCGTATTGGCGGGAACGCTCCTTTCTCTGACGGCGAAGCTCATCCAATTCCCTTATTATGCTCCGCCTTCTGGAGTCAAACTCAAAGAAAGGGGAAAGGTCTATTTCGTATCCCCTCTGTCTTAACTTCTCCTTTACGAATTCCGGATCCCTTCTTAGGATTTCCCTATCTATCATGGATTTCAGGAGCCAAGGCTTTCCAGGGCTTTTTTCTTGGCGGCTTTCCTCTCCATTATCTTCTTGTAGAGCTCCATTTCCTTCTTTGCCAGCTTCAGGTAATATTTCTTCTTTGCAGGATAGGCCTTGGCAAATTCTCTGTATATGAGGTTTTTATAAACATGGGCCTCTGCGTAGTCGGGATTCAACTCCAGGGCCCTGTCCAGAGCTTTAAGCCCCTTCTTCAGGGTAGCCACCCTGTCCTTGAGGCTCATAACCCTCCTTATGTTGTAACTCTTGGCCCAGCAAACCACAGCCATGTAGTAATAAGCTTTTTCCTTATTGGAGCTGAGATAAAGCAGCTTCACCGCCTTCTGCCATGCGGGATCGTCGGAAAGTTTGAGCAACTGGTCCCTCTCTGCCTCTGTCATGGTCCCTTTAAACCTGAGGATCTTATTCTGAGGGTCATATTCTATTTTGTCCGAAAGCTCCTCAGGAAATTGGATTCCCTCTGGAAGCTTATCAAGATGAACCTCCGCTATTTTCTGACCGTTCACGATCTTGGGTTCAGGGATAAGTTCCAATCTTTTCTCGTGGGCTTTAATGGCCTTGTCCATAAGCTCAATGGCCTTTACGAAAATTTCCCTCTTACTCTCCTTGGGAAGTTTGCCCACCTGATTGGAATAGAAATTGGCCAGGTAGAGGTAACCCTCGGGGTCGGTTGGATCCAGTTCTATTCTCTTCTTGTAATATTCCTCGGCCTTATCGTATTTGCCGTATTTATTGTAAAACTCGGCAAGGATATAGTAATATTGAGGATTTTTAGGGTTCTTACCGAAAAATTCTAAGTAATACTTCTCCGCATTGGCAAAATCCCCTATCCTATCGTATATCTCTGCAAGGGCCTGGATGGCCTTTTTCTTTTCTTTCTCGTCCTTAACATGGTTCATGTAATAGGTATAGTGCTTAATGGCGCCGAGAATCCTGAGCCTATTTTCAATGTATTTTATGGCAAAGCCCACATCTTCCCTCTTAACCTGCTGAGGAACTTCTTCCTCCTGGGTTTGCTCCGGCTTCTTTGTCTCCTCAGCCTTATTTTCCTTAACCTTCTTCCTTTTCTTTCCAGGCTTTTTCACCTTTTTGGCCTCTTCCTCAGCCTTTTTCTTCGCTTCCTCCTCCATTTTCTTTTTGTATTCCTCAAATTCCTTTTTTAACTTAGGGAGCATCTCCTGGAATTTCTGCTCGTAATAGTTAAGAAGCTCCTTGGGGGACAGGTTTTTACCTATTATATAGATGTCGGTTTTATAGGTAGAATCGGTGCTTATATCCAGGTGCTTTTCTACCGGGGTAAGATACCATTGGGCCTTAAGGAGGTAATAAGCAGCCCGAAGTTTATCCTCGGTATCCAACTTGGCGAGAAATTTAGCAAAATCCGGGTCCAGACCCTTCTTAAGGGCCAGGGCCACAACGGATTTTTCAGCTCTCTTCCTGAAGACTTCGTTGTCCAGGGCCTGACGGTAAAGGCTCTGATAGGAGGTAGCCAGGAAGAAGTGGGCCGGAAGAAGATCTGGATTATACTTCAGTGCTTTTTCGTATTCTATGGCAGCCTTTTTAAATTTCTTCTGCATAAAATACTGATTGGCCCTTTTAAAATGATCCTTCCACTTCAACTCCTGACATCCGGGCAAAGCAATTAGAAGGATAATCCCGAAAACCAAAATCAGAGTCAGCCTTTTTTTCATAGTCTTACCTCCTTGGGTTGTCAATTCTAAATATAAAAGCATTTTCCTCCCTTGTCAACATGGTTGTGGTAGAATATTTCCCATGCGAAGCTGGAAGAATCTCACCATAGCAGTGGCCTCCGGGGTTGTTGTAGGCGTCCTTACAGGGGTCCTTTTAAGCTATAGTAGAAACCTTCCCAAAATTGAGGAACTGGAAAGGGCAAGACTGGCCGAGACCACCCAGGTCTTTGCTGACGACGGAAGCATAATCGGGGGATTTGCCCTGCAGAAGAGAATAGTGGTGCCTTCGGAGAAAATTCCCGATGTGGTGAAGAAGGCCTTTGTGGTAGCCGAGGATAAGGGTTTTTACCACCACTTCGGTTTTTCACCGAAAAGGATAATAAAAGCCATCATAGTGGACATAACCCGGGGAAAGGCGGTGCAGGGAGCCAGCACCATAACCCAGCAGCTGGCCAGAATGCTTTTTCTCAACAGGAAGAAAACCCTCAAGAGAAAAATTAAGGAGCTCCTCCTTGCAATCCAGATAGAGAGAAAATACACCAAGGACCAGATTCTTACCTTCTACCTTAATAATATATACTTAGGCCACGGCATATACGGTGTAGAAGCGGCCTCCAGGTTCTACTTCGCCAAACATGTTTGGGAACTGGAGCCCCACCAGGCCGCCATGCTGGCAGCCCTTCCCTCTTCCCCCGCCAGATTATCCCCGTATGTAGCTCCGGACAAACTCCTCAAAAGGAGAAATCGCATCCTTAAGGAAATGGCTGAAGAGGGTTACATATCCCGGGAAATCTACGAGCAGGAGGTGAAAAAACCCTTAGATGTGGTGGACATAAAAAAGAGGGAGGCGAGGATTATTGGGGCCTATTTTCTGGAGGAGGTCCGGAAATACATCGCAAGAAAATACGGAGCTGACAAGGTCTACAGGGGAGGACTCAGGGTTTACACCACCATGAATGTGAAAATGGAACAATGGGCTGAGCAGGCCCTGAAGGATGGACTAAAGGCCCTGGATAAGCGACAGGGATGGAGAAGGCCCACGAGAAATGTTTTAAAGGAGGGACTTTCCCCTGAAGATTTTCAGGCCGAAGAATGGAAGGAAGGTATTGAACAGGGAAACTCCTATCCAGCCGTGGTGCTGGAAGTGGAAAGAAATAAGGCTAAGGTGAAAATAGGAAAATATACATCAACCCTTTACTTAAGTGATGCCCGCTGGACCAGGGCCTCCTCACTGCGAAGGCTTTTTAAAAGGGGAGACGTGATTCTGGTTAAGGTGGAGGAAAAGAAGGGCGATAGCCTGAAATTATCCTTAGACCAGGAACCCTTAGTGGAAGGGGCCTTCATAGCCATAGATCAGAGAACCGGTGAAATAAAGGCCATGGTAGGGGGATATTCCTTCAAAAGGAGCGAGTTCAACCGCGCTATTCAGGCCAAAAGGCAGACGGGTTCCACCATAAAACCTATAATCTATGCCGCTGCCTTGGAAAACGGCTGGACCCCGGCCTCCATAATAATAGACGAGCCTGTTAGCTTCGTGGACCCCTGGACCGGGGAAGTATGGGAACCCCAGAATTACGACCATGTTTACAAGGGATGGATTACCCTGAGAAGGGGTCTGGAGGAAAGCAGGAATGTGGTAACCGCTAAACTGGTTGCCGCCCTTACACCACAGAAGGTAATTGAATACGCCAGGAAATTCGGAATAACCTCTGAGCTCAAGCCTTATCTTTCCATCGCCCTGGGCTCCTTTGAAGTATCCCTCTTGGAGATGACCTCAGCCTTTACCGTTTTCCCTAATTCCGGGGTGAGGATAGAACCCTATTTTATAAGGAAAATAGAGGACCGCTACGGAAACCTTCTGGAAGCCCATCACAAAAAGGTCCATGTGGTCCTTTCCCCTGAGGTGGCTTATCAGATGACTTACATTCTGGAAGGGGTTATACAGAGGGGAACCGGCTGGAGGGCCAGGGTGCTTCACAGGCCCGTGGGTGGGAAAACCGGAACCACCGACGAATACACCGATGCCTGGTTCATAGGGTTTTCTCCCACCATAACCGCCGGGGTCTGGGTGGGTTTTGATGTGAAAAAGAGTCTGGGAAAGGACGAAACCGGCTCCAGGGCAGCTTCCCCCATATGGGTGGAGTTCATGCAGAAATATTTTGAGGGAAAACCCGTGGAGGACTTCAAGGTTCCCCCCAACATAATCTTCGTAAAAATTGACTCCTATACAGGAAAACTGGCCATGCCCTTCTGCCTTCATACCATAAACGAGGCCTTTATACCGGGCACAGAGCCCAAGGAATTCTGCAGTGAGGAAGACCACCTACATGTTCTGGATTATTACTACAAAATAACCGCCGAAGAGTGAGGAAAGCGAGTTTTTTCCTTTTTCTTTTAGTATTTCTACCTTTCTGCTCCAGGGAAAAACCCAATACCGACCTGGTGAAAATAGCCTTGGAAAACTTCCCGTCCAGCTTAGACCCCAGGGTGGGGACAGACCAGGTCTCCCAGAGGCTCCATCAGGTTCTGTATCGTGGCCTGGTTAAAAGAACAAAGGACGGGAGGCTGGTTCCCGACCTTGCAGTATCCTACCGCAGGCAGGGGGATAGAACCTTTATTTTCAAAATAAGGAAAAACCTCAGGTTCTGCAACGGGAAGGAAATAACCCCGAAGGATGTGGTCTATACCTATAGGTCCCTCCTTGAGGGAAAAATAAGGAGCATAAGAAGGGGCTCCCTGTGGATGATTGAGGATGTCTTTGCTAAGGGACAGGATGTTGTTTTCAGACTGAAAAAACCCTATTCCTCCTTTCTTATAAACACCACCTTAGGAATCGTTCCGGAGGGGGCCGGGGGGGATTTTGGGGCTCATCCTGTGGGAAGCGGTCCCTATTGCGTGGCAAAAATATACGAGGATGAAATTCTCCTGAAGCCAAATCCCTATCAGAGGGTGGCAAAAAACCCGGGCATTCTCGTAAGAATAATTCCCGACGAGGTAACCAGGGCTCTTGAGCTTACTGGAGGAGACCTGGACCTTGTGGTAAACGGCTTTTCCCCGGATACCCTCTACGAACTATCCAGGGGAAAAAACCTGGTGATAAAGAGGAGGCAGGGGGGTAATTTCGCCTATATAGGCATAAATCTCAGGGATAGATACCTTAGGGACAGGAGGATAAGACTTGCCATAGGATACGCCATAGACCGCAGGGCGATAATAAAAAACCTTCTTCGGGGATATGCCACCGAGGCCAATACCATAATACCCCCATACCTTCCATGGCATGAGAAGGGGGTTTTTGCCTTCCATTATGCCCCTTCCCTTTCTGTCAAGCTCCTAAGGGAAACGGGCCACCAGAACCTCGCCTTAGAGTTCAGCTGCGCTTCCAGGAGGCTTTCCCGCCAGCTGGCGCAGATTCTAAAATCCCAGTTGGCCCAGGTGGGCATTAAGCTTAAAATAAATTGCGGGGAATTTTCCTATTTTTACTCTAAGGTAGTGAAGGGGGATTTTCAGCTTTACTTTATGATGTGGGTGGGAATCTCAGACCCGGATATTTTCCGTTTCGTATTCCACTCCAAGTCCACACCTCCCAACGGGGCCAACAGGGGCGGGTATAGCAATCCGGAGGTGGACAAGCTCATTGAGGAAGGGGAAAAAACCTATGACTTTGAAAAGCGGAAGGAAATTTTCTCAAGAATTCA
Source organism: Candidatus Aminicenantota bacterium (assembly GCA_026991555.1). GTDB lineage: Bacteria > Acidobacteriota > Aminicenantia > S016-38 > S016-38 > JALSNJ01. Next base: position 55,514 of record JALXBI010000009.1, on the reverse strand, counting down.
GAAAATCGTGGCAAGGGATGTGGTTTACATTCCCCTCTGGTATCCGGACTCTGTGGCCGTTTACAGGAAAGGACTCAGGGGAGTGGAGGTATATCCCAACGGGGACCTCACCTTCCTTCCTGAACTCCATTATTAGACAGCATCCTTATTCCCTCTTATAATTTTCTGCAGAAAAGGGACACCTATAGGAAAGGAAGGGGTGGAGGAATATTAAACCATTTTTCCTCCTCCTTTCGGGCCATCACCTTCGCCATTTCAAACTCAAATCTCTTTCATGTCATGTGGGGACAGGTCCGAGTTTAGCTTTTATTCCAAAAACGGGACAGGTCCGAATCGCAGGAAAAAGAGGGCCCCCTATAGGAAGGGGAGGGGTGGTGGGATATTGAACCATTTCCCCTCCTTTTGGGCCATCACCTTTGCCATTTCTAACCTCTTTTCTTTCCCTTCATACACCTATTCACCATCTCTGTGGTATGATTACTGTTGGAAGGGGCAGGGGCATAATCAGGTCCTCGCTCTCAAAGGAGCAACCCCGAAAAGATGTTCAGCCTCTCCTATCTGGATAAGGGAAAATTGCAAAGAAGGCTTTTCTGTTTCACATTAGCCAGAATGGATAGCGGGGCAAAGGAGCCTTTTTAAACTCCTCACACATGACAATCCCTTTGGCTCCATATTTATCCATAAAGCTTTTTATCCCCCTCAGAGCCTTCGCCTTTCCAAATTTCACCTCTATGGCTACCAAAGGTTCCTCAATAACAAAATCCACTTCTGTTTTATTGGTGGTTCTCCAGTATTTTAAGGGAAAATCATAGCAGAGCTGCCTGAAAACGAAGTTTTCTATTAGGAAGCCTGCGTTTTCCCTTGTTTCAATATCAGAAAAATTGTTCAGAAGAGCATTTCTGAAGCCTAAATCGCAGAAATAAACCTTTCTCGCCTTCCTAAGAGCTGTCCTTTCGTTCCTGTGAAAAGGCTCAAGTAAGGAAATGATTTGGGAATATTCAAGAACCCCTATATATTTTTCTGCGGTTTTAAAGTCAACCTCCAAATCGCTCATTTTAAGCAACCTTCCTATACGAGAAGAGAGGGTTTTGACCACCTTTTTCATTCTTCCTATATCCTGAAAGGAAAAAAGCCTCACAAGGTCTCTCTCTACAGTCAGCTCCACGATGTTCTTCAGTCTTTCCTTTTTCATTTCCCTATCCTTTGTTAAAACAACTGCAGGATACCCACCCCAAACCATATATTGCAGAGCCAGCTCTCTGAGGGCTTCCCATCCTCCCATAGGCTCAATCTCTCCTTTACCCTGAATAAAATCAAATAGGCGTTTTTTGTTTTCGGCTAAAATTCTCCAGCTAAGCGGGCTTTTCCATTTTACGAATTCCTCAAAGGAAAGGGGAAGAAGACTGAGGAAGAAGGCTCTTCCCACCAGCGAAGCCCCAACTTCTCTTTTAAGGTCAAAAGCCCCTGACCCGCTCACCACAAACTTCACTTCGCCCTCAAATTTATCATAGAGAAATTTCAATCTTCTTCCTGCAAAGGGACTCAATTGGACTTCGTCAATGAATATGACCTGGCTGTCAACGAGAAGCTCAGGGTTTGAGTTGAAGCTCCTTAAAACTTCTTCGTCTTCTAAGGTGTAATAAGTCCCCCCGTATTTTTCCTGTAAGTGCCTCAGGAGGGTGGTTTTACCGGCTTGTCTGGGCCCTTTAATCACTAGCATCTCCTTCTCACCCCAGAGTCTGTCAATTTTTTTCTCTAAATTTCTTTCCTTGTATTGTATTTTTCCTGTATTCATATTCCAATTTTAACATAGTTTTTTATGGAATGCTATCCTTGAAAAACATTTTTATGATGCACCTATAGGAAAGGGACCGGTGGTTGGATATTAAGCCCAGCTCAGAGCTCAGGGCTCAGTCCCAAAAAAGGGACAGGTCCGATTTCGTTTAGCCTCCAGCTCTTAGTCCTCAGCTCATAGCTAAACGTTCGGCCCTCCCAAATTGGGGACAGGTCCGAAAACTACCTCTTTCTAATTTGCCACCCCGACCCTTTCCTACGGAATCAGGTCAGAAATCAGTGGAAATATAGATTTTCTCATAAGGCAATAAGGAAATTTTTTGCTTTTTTCTCAATAAATCTTAGAATTTCCCAAAAGCATTTTAGAGAGGTGAAATATGGTAGAGATAAGGAAGGTGGAAGACAAAAAACAGCTGAACCAATTTGTAAAACTGCCGTGGAAGATTTATAATGGCGACCCCAATTGGGTTCCCCCCTTGATTTCCGATGTAAAAAAACTTCTGGACAGAAACCACCATCCCTTTCACAAACACGCAGAGGTAGAGTATTTCTTAGCTTACAGGGGAAAGGAGGTGGTAGGGAGAATAGCCGCCTTCGTCAATTTCAGGCACAACGAATACTGGAACGAAAAAACCGGATTTTTCGGTTTTTTTGAGTCGGTAAACCACAGGGAGGTATCCAGGGCACTTTTTGAGAAGGCAGAGGAATATTTGAGGGATAAGGGGATGGACCGGATGAGGGGACCCATGAATTTCTCCACCAACGAGACCTGTGGTCTCCTTATAAAGGGCTTTGACTCCCCACCGGTGGTGGAATATACATACAATCCCAGATATTACATAGACCTATTTGAGGATTATGGGCTGAAGTTGGTAAGAACCCTCTACGCATATCGCCTCACCAAGGAACAGCCCATTCCCGAAAAACTTAAAAGGGTGGCAGAGGCAAGGCTTAAGAAAATAAAGGTAAGAAAGGCAAGAATGAAGGATTTCCGGGAGGAAATTAACAGGTTCAAACTCATATACAACGAAGCATGGGGAAAGAACTGGGGTTTCGTCCCCCTGACCGACGAGGAAATAGAGTTCATAGCCAAGGAGCTCAAGCCGATTCTTGACCCGGACATAGTCTTCTTTGCGGAGATAAACGATGAACCCGCAGGGGCATCCCTTTCCCTTCCTGATTTCAACCAGATTTTAAAATATGCCAACGGAAGGCTTTTCCCCTTGGGGCTCATAAAATTGCTCATTCACAAGAAGGAAATATACCGCCTCAGGACCTATGCCATGGGAGTCAGGGAAAAATTCCGCCTCAGAGGGATCGAGGCTCTGTTGATTTACAAAACAATAGAGGAGGGGATAAAGAAGGGATACCGGGAAGCGGACATGGGCTGGATCCTGGACAACAATTATCAAATGAACAAAATCCTCATAGACATGGGTGCTGAAAGATACAAAGAATTTGGCATCTACGATAAGGAATTCTAAAATTTTCCCATGAAAAAATTGGCCCTCCTATTAGCCCTCATCCTCGTTTTGAGGGGAGGGGAATTTCAGAGCAAGATAAAAAGGGTAAGGGAATTCTTGAAGAAGAACAATCTTTCCTCCATGCTCATCTCCATCCAGAGGAACTTCTCCTGGCTGACAGCAGGGGGAACCAGCACAGTGGTTATAACTTCAGAGAGGGGAACTGTTTCCCTGCTGGTCACCCCTAAGGACTTTTTCCTCATCGCTCCCAACGACGAAGAGAGGAGGTTCCTTGACGAAGAGCTTAAGGGCTTCCCGATAAAACCCCTGATTTACCCGTGGTATTTAGGGGTAGAAAGGAACGAGGTGCTTCAACTGGCGAAAAAATACGGGGGAGAAAGAATAGGTTCGGACCTTCCCATCCCAGGAACCATATTCGTGGAGAACCAGTTCAAAAAACTGAGGTATGTTCTTCTCCCAGAGGAAATTAAAAGATACAGGCTTGTGGCAAGGGAAGCAGCAGAGGCGGCGGAAAAGGTGGCAAGGGAACTGGAACCTGGAATGACTGAAGAGGATATAAGGGCAAAGGTGGCCTACGAACTTTACAAAAGAGGACTTGTCCCCACGGTCCTTCTGATAGGGGTGGACCGGGGAATTTTCCTCTACAGGCATGTAATACCCAAGGGAAGGAGGTTGAAAAAATACGCCCAGATAAACATATGCGCCAGGAAATACGGAATGGTGGTGGCCCTGACGAGATTGGTTCACTTTGGTCCACTTCCCCCTGGCCTTTCCCGGAGGCAAAGGGTGGCGGAGAAGGTTTACGCTGCTTTTCTTTACGGACTCAAACCCGGAGCCTCCCTTTCCCGGGTTTTTAAGGAAGCCATTTCTGTGTATGGAAAATACGGTTTCCCCGCCGAGTGGAAAAACCACCATCAGGGAGGAGGAATCGGATATGCGGAAAGGGAATTCATCGTGACCGCCAATTCTAAGGAAAAGGTGCACCTGAACCAGGCCTTCGCCTTCAATCCCACCCTTCCTGGGGCCAAGGTGGAGGACACGGTTCTGGTGACTGAAAATGGGGTTGAAGTTTTGACATATACGGGAAATTGGCCCTATAAATCTGTTACCTACCGGGGAAAGAAATTCCTGGTGCCTGAAATCCTGATTAAATGAAGGAAGTTTTAGCCCAGCACATTGACCTTTTCCTTATCGTCGTTTACCTTTTAGCCATATTCCTTTTCGGGGTATTATTCAGGGAATATGTAACCAGCACCGAGGATTATTTTCTGGCTGGCAGGGCACTACCGTGGTGGGTAATAGGCATGTCCATCATAGGCACCAATATAGGCGCCTATGATTATGTGGGAGCAGCTGGAGGAGCCTACAGGTTCGGCATCGCCCAGGCCAATTACGAGTGGCTCGGTGCCATACCTGCCATGATAGTCTCAGCCCTGATAATAATCCCCTATTACTGGAAGAATAAAGTTTACACCGTGCCGGAATACCTGGGAAAAAGGTATAAGGAGGGGGTTAGGGTTATTGAAGCGGTGATATACGGGCTCTTCTTAGTGATGCTCCTTGGTATATTTTTCTGGGCCTCAGGGATAATGCTCCACACCTACCTGGGCTGGTCCATAGGATTCAGCATAGTTATAACTGCCATAGTGGTGGGTTTTTACACCATATCCGGAGGCCTCGCTGCCGTGGCCATAACCGATGTGGTTCAGCTGGGCATAATGTTCGTGGGAGGATTCGCGGTGGCTGGCGTGGGATTTGCCAAGGCCGGGGGAGTGGCCAAATTTTTCCAGGCCCTCAAGGCCTCCCATCCCCAGCATCTTAAAGTATTCTTGCCCCTAAACAATCCCGCCTATCCATGGCTGGGGATGATTTTAGGCTTAGGTCTTGTTTTATCCCCTGCATGGTGGTGCGCCAACCAGTCCATCATCCAGAGGGCCTTAGGGGCCAGGAGCCAATGGGATGCCAGGGCAGGGATGATGTTTGCAGCCTTCCCCAAAACCCTGATTCCTCTTCTGGTGGTTCTTCCGGGATTCTTTGCCCTTATGTTTGCCCCTTCCGGTGCCATAAATAATCCGGACCAGGCCCTGCCCTGGGTGGTAAAAAACTTCCTTCCTCCGGGGATAAGGGGCCTGGTATTCGTGGCTTTTATTGCTGCCCTTCACTCCAGCGTGGATTCCACCCTAAATTCCGCCGCCACCCTTTGGACCAAGGACATATACCAGAAATACATAAAAAAGGATGGCTCTGACCGCCATTATTTAATAATGGGAAGGATATTAACCTTTGCCTTTATAGTTTTCGGGGTGGCCTTCGCCCCGTTTACCCAGAAATTCCCGGGAATATATGTGGCCATGCAGACCCTGCTTTCCTTTTTCCAGGGACCCACCCTGGCCACATTGCTTTTAGGTGTCTTATGGTGGCGGTCCACCGGTTGGGGAGGTTTCTGGGGCCTAAGCCTGGGAGTAGTTATAGCCGTCGTGCTCTCTGCTGCTGGGGTTAATTTCCTCTATGTGGCCTGGTGGTCCTTCGTGGCTTCCCTCCTTATAAATGTGGTGGTAAGTTACTTAACTCCTCCAGAACCTCCGGAAAAACTCCGGGGACTGGTCTACGGTTTTCTGGAAAAGGACCAGGAGTTCAAAAGGGCTGTGGAGGAAAGGCTAAATGGGTGAATTTTTAAGGAGCATACCACTTTTCTGGGCCAAGGTGCTTTCTATCTCCCTTTACCTCTTACTTGCCCTATGGGTCATCACCCGTCCCAGGGAATTCATATACAGAGGAGCCCCGGACAGGAAGGGCTGGAGGGACCTGAGATGGTGGGCGATGCTCCTTATAGGAATTCAAATTTTCCTTTATCTGATTTTTTAGGGGGAAAGATGAAAAAACTCCGGGCCTTCGGTATAATAAGCGCCTTCTGGGGGCTTTTCGGCCTCATCGTATTTCTATCCGCCTTCCTCGTGGAGGAGAAAATTTCCAGGCTGGTGAACTTAGCCTCCGGAGGGGTTCTCCTGGCTATGGCGGCCCTGTTTTTCTATCTTGACCGGAAAACCAGATGAGACGGATAATGCCCCGGAGGAAGGAGGCGAAAAAACCCCCGAAATCTTATCTGAAAAAGGAAATCCTCTACCTTCCCTTTTACCTTTTCAAAGCTTCCTATTCCAGCAGTCATATTTTATTCATGGTTGACGCCTTGAGGGGAAAGATTTCAAGACTGGATGAGGAAGTAATGGAAAAGGGCGGGGATTTCCAGGGGAATTTCCCCCACAGAATAAGTCCTGAGCAGGCAAAACAGATTGTTCTTTCCGAGGCCAGGTTTCCGGCGGGCATTTTTTCCGGAATTCGCCTGGAAAGCTTAGAATACCAGGGAAAAATTCTCTACCCCTTTCTGGTGTATTACCTCAGGAAAAAATCCGGATACGACATAAAGGTGTTTGATGCGGTAACCGGAAGGGGGGAAAATTTCTTCGCAAGGGAATTAATCATAGAGGTTCTCATGAGAAAAAATGGGAGGACAGCATGAGGAGATTTTATTTCGTTTTAATTCTCGCCTTTATTCTCCAGGGAGCCGGGCTTGAAAACCTCGTCTCCCTGGTTCTCAGGGATAGCAATCACGATGGGGTTTACGATTCCTCCCCCTATTATTTCGTCTTAGACGGGGAGGATAGGGTTCAGGTGGCGGTAGCCTCCGAAATAGCCTATAAGCTTGGGTTCTACTCAGGAGAATACATAAACATGCTGGAAAAGGGGAAAAGGAGAATCATCCTCAGGAGGAACAGGCAGCTTCCCATGAAGGTTGGGGCCGTAAGGCTGGAAGGCAGGGACATCCTGGTGGAAGGAAACGATAACACGGGATTTCTCGCAGCTAAGGAGTTCTTTGACCGATGGCCCTATGTCTGGAAGGTCGAGGGGGATGATGCCATTACCTGGAAAGGATTGGCAAGCCAGTGGGAAAACCAGCTCCTTCGGGAAGGGGTGAAGATTAAACTTTATCTAAAGGGATTAAGAATACGCGCCAGAACCTCACCCCTCTCTTCCACATACATAAAAAGGGGGGAAATTGAGGAAGCGGCCTTCAAGGTAAAGGGGGATTTTTCCTCCCTGAGGAAGTTCATAGAAAAGCTCAGGGAGGCCAGGAATAAAGGGGAAAAACCCTTTATTTTGAATTATCCCTATATAAGAAAGCTGGTTTTCGTTCAGAAGGACCGGAGAATTTCCCTTGACCGGTGGGGGGCTCCTGAGGAATTCTTCAGACCCTCCTATGGGGAGTTTCCTCCTGAAAAGAAAAAAAGAGCTGTCCCCTCCCTTGAGGATATTTTCGCATCCCCTCTGGCTCTGATTATAGAAAAACGGGCCGGCAAGGGTGCCATTGCCTTTGCCTTCAGGGCAGGGCTTTCAGCCACAGAAGCCCATTTCCCCTTTACCTATCTTTCCCAAAAGGACCTTCCCCCTGAAAGGACCGCTGTGGTTATAGGAAAAGGGCCTCTCAGCGAGGAACATGCATCCTCGGAGCCCTCCATGGGTCTTTGTCTGGAAAAGGGTAAAAAATTCTGGTTCCTCTCCCCGGATTGTGCCCAGGAGTTTTCCGAAAATTTCATGTTCCCTGCCCTGAGGAGGGAAAAGAACATATATTATCTGGATTTTTACCTTCACAAATACCTTTATGCCCTACCTAAGGAAGCCCAGAGGGCGCTGCTTTCCGAACACATAGCCAGGCCCTTCGTTTCCGGGGAGACCTACGGGAAATACCCTGTATACTCCAAGGAAATTACCGACAAGGACGAAGGGGAAAGGTTAAAGGAAGCCCTAAAAGGAGTGAAATATACTAAGGCAGTAGCCTATTTAAGCGAAAGTCCAGAAAGAAGAAAAAAACTGGAAAGGGAATTGGGGGGTAAGATTAAGATCCGCTCCAGTTACAAAACCGGGTTTTTCTGGATAAGGGAGGAGGTTCTGCCGAAAATAAAGGGAGCGGACCGGGTGGTAATCCATGTAAGGAAGGTGCTGCCCGGAAAGGGAGGGGATATAATCAGTTCCCCGAAACAGTTCCTTTACGAACTTTATCCTGTGGACGAGGTCATCTCTAAGGAACTGGGCATTCCATTGTCCAGGATAGAGTTTGTCCTGGAGAAGAACGGCCCCTTATACAGGGTTGAGGCCTTCAGGAAGGGAAGGAGCCTCGGCTCATTCCTCCTTAATCCCCCTGTTATCCGGGATCCCTTCCCCAGGGTAGAGGGTTGGGTGACGGCCTGGCGGGATAAGTATCCGGTGCTTTCTAAAAGGATAAAAACAGATCCTGAAATGGCATGGGAATTCTACAGGAAAAAATTCCTCCCCTGGCTCTGGAACTTCATAATGAGGAAAACCATGGGGAAACCCACCTGGGATAAACAGCCCTTTTTCTCCTTTATAGAGGTCAATTTCCAGGCCCCGGAACCGGACTTCACCCTGGGAATTGACCGGGAAATGGTAAGTTCCACCGAGGCCTTCCACGACGAAATTTATTTCTTCACCCTCTACTTCCTTTCCCGGATACTGAAACCCGGTGAGGACGGGGGAAACATAAGGAGAAATCTTTATCCAGGAGCAATAATCCCCTACATAAGGACAGGCTCCCGGGGATTCAGGTTCTCTATAAGGGTTTACGATTACAGGAAACCCGGCCTTTACCTTAGAAATAAACAATTGGAAAGATTCTATCCTGAAGGAAAGATAAAAAGGGAGTTAATGGGATGGAGCAAGAACCACCTCTGGGTGAAATTCACCTTTGAGAAGGAGGAGGATTATAAGCTCTATGCCAGGGGAATTTCCCGGATTAAAAAACTAACCTTTCCCGTAAACCTTATCCTCACCCTGAAATTCAAGGATAATGCGAAGAATTTCTCCCTTAAGGGAATTTTTGAAAAACCTTCCTGCAAGGGGGAAAAACCCGATTGGGAAAAACCCCTTTCCCCTGCCCAGGTGGAATGCTTAGCCATGAATTTCAGGTTCTATTATCCTGTGGCAGAAAGTTTCTTGGGGAGGAAAATATACATTGTGGAGAAATTGACGGCTAAAACCCCCCGATATTCACCCTCCCATTTCTTCCTGAAAAAACCAACCCTCCTCCTCAATGCCCGCCAGCACGCCAATGAGGTCTCCTCCACCTCCTACCTTCTGGAATTCCTTAACCAGAATCCCCCTTCAAAAATAAACTATGTAGCCATACCCATGGAGAATCCGGATGGGGCTGCCATTTCCTTAAAGATGATGGAAAAGGAAAGCCCTATCCATTCCCTCCACGCAGGAAGGTATAATGCCCTGGGGGCTGATGTGGGCTATCACATAAAGAAATTTTCCCCCTTTGTCCCTGAGGGGTTTGCCCGCCATGTGCTCCTAAAACGGTGGAAAGGGGATATATTCCTGAACCTACACGGGTACCCCTCCCACGAATGGGTGCAGCAGTTTACAGGCTATCTTCCCTTCCCATACAGGAACTACTGGATACCCAGGGGACATTTCTTCTATTTCTCCTCCCTGGAAAACCCCCTGAATCCCAGCTACTCAAAAATGAGCAGGGCGCTCATGGAATACCTGGCAAAAACCCTTTCGGCGGATAAGAAAATAGACGAATTTAACCGCAGGCTTTACCAGCGGTATTACCGCTGGGCCGAAAGGTGGAATCCCCACGCCTTCAAAATGGAGCCCGTCCATGGTTATAACATTTACTGGAAAAGCGGAAGGAAGAGGGGGCTGAAAACCCCCATACCCATCTCCACGGAAGTTCCCGAATACATGGACGAGACGGCTTCGGGAAAATTCCTCTCCTACCTGATTTACTGCGGGAAGAAATTCATAAAAGCCCATGCTGATTTCCTGCTCTCCAAGAGAAAGGGCGTAAAATTCATTTTTCACGAAAAATCCGGTGAAATTTCACAAATGGCCCTAAGACCCGTATGGTAAAATTTCCCCATGAGGGATTTTGAATTTCTGTTTCCCACCAGAATAGTTTTTAAAAAAGGAGTTTTCAAGAAGGCAGGAGAATTAATATCCCCCTTCGGAGAAAAATTCCTCCTCATCACAGGGAGAAGGTTCGCCCAGGAGCACGGATTGGTTGATGCTTTAAAGGAGCAGCTTCCAGGGAAGAGGCTCATCCATTTTAAGGGAATAACGCCGAATCCCAAGGTTCCAGAGGTGGAAGATGCCGTATCCCTGGCCAGGGAGGAAAAACCAGATGCAGTTATTGCCCTGGGAGGGGGTTCAGCAATGGACGCAGCCAAATATGTGGCGGCCATGGCATTAAGCGAAGGCTCCCCCTGGGAATATGCTACAGGAGAAAGAAAATTCAGGGCCTCACTTCCCCTTATAACCATCCCCACGGTGCCTGCCTCGGGCTCTGAGGCGGACCCCTATGCTGTTATATCCAATCCGGAGACCAAAGAAAAGAAGGGACTATATTCCCCCTACTTCTGGCCCAGGCTTGCCCTCTGGGACCCCATTCTAACCCACAGCCTTCCAGTAAAAATAATCAAGGACGGGGTGGTGGATATAATTTCTCATGCCCTGGAAGGTTATATATCCGGAGAGGAGGCAATTTTGCAAAACGGATTTACCGAGGTGATCATAAAGCAGGTCATGGAGGCATGGGAAAGGGTCTCGTCTGGAGACAGGGAAGCCATGGAAATCCTTTGCTGGGCTTCAACATTGGCCATTTCCCCTTTCCTTTCCGCTGGAAGAGGAGGTCATTTCGTGCTCCATGGCATAGAGCACGCCCTATCCGGGGTTTACGATTTTATAAGCCATGGAAGCGGCCTGGCAGCCCTGCTGATTCCTTATCTGCAGGTGGTGGGGGAGAAAAGGCCCCAAAGGATCTCATCTTTAACCAAAGCCCTGTTTGACGTTTATCACTGGGAAACTGGAATTTCCGAATGGAGGGGATGGATGGAAAAACAGGGCTTAAAGCAAACCCTCAAGGGATTAGGCGCCGAGGACCTGAGCTTGGTGGAGGAAAAAGCCTGGGAGACCAGCAGGGACAGGCTGGAAAGCGTGGGCTTAACCCGGGAAGATTTGAGAAAAATACTGGAAAAGGCCTATGATTGAGTGGAAAAGCTCCCAATTTCCAGTGCCATATCCCTTGGTGGTCGTGGTCTCAGGCAATTCCCCCAACCCCTCCACCTACATATTCTACGGCCAGTTCAACGAGCATCCCCCGGTAATAGGCATAGGGATAAAGAAAAAAAGGCACACCTACAAATTGATAAAGGAAACCGGGGATTTTACCGTAAACTTCGTGGGAAGGGATATGCTGAGGGGAGCAGACGCCGCCGGCATGGTAAGCGGAAGGAGGGCGGACAAGTCCAACTTCTTTCCCTGGACTGCCTCCTCCACCATCAAGGCTCCCATAATAGAAACGGCTCCCCTTGCCCTTGAAGCCGTATATTTGCAGGAAGTTCAGTTCACGGATCACCTGATTATTTTAGGTGAAGTCAAGAAAATCTGGGCCAAGGAAGGGGTAAAACCCCAGGACTTCATCCTGGCAACCTACAGGCCCATGGCCTATTTTGTCTTAGGCGAAAAAATCCAGGACTGGGGTTTTTCCGGGGGAAAACCTTGAGCCTTCCCCTGAAAATTCTGCTGGGCTTTCTCCTGGTAATTTTCCTCATAGTGGTGGGCAAGAAGGCCCTTAGAATGGAGAGAGCTTCCTACCCACTATGGGTGATTTTCTATGTTCTTGCTGGAATGAGTTTTTACCCGGTCATGGAAGGGGGCACATCCCTCCTGAGACCTTTTCTTTTGTTTTCCTTAGGGGCGGTAGGGTTTCTGGAAGGGGCCTCCTTAGATTTTTCAAGGCTCAGGGGAAGGCTCCAGATTGGTCGCTCCGTTGTTTATTTCCTGCCAACTTTGGCCTTTTTCTTTATACTTTCCTGGTTTTTCACCGGGGACCTGGCTTCATGCATTATATTCTCCGTATCCGTTTCCTTGGTCTCTCTTTACGGGATAAAGAGTTATATGAAAATAACCGTGGCCCTCTGGGAACTTCTGGCCATACCCTTCCTGGCCGTTGCCTTTTCCTTGGGGAGGGGAAATATTCTGTCCTCCCTGTTTTATCATCTGGGACTTGCTCTGGCCTTCGGAGTAATAGCCTATCTGGTAATGGGAATCCGCAGTTCCGAGGGGGAAAAAATTGCCCTGCTCCTGGGTCTAATCCTTTTTTCCTCTGGGACCGCCTCCTATCTCCTTCTCTCCCCTATTTTCGTGGGCTTCGGAGCAGGGCTGCTCTACTCAAATCTGCCCAAAATGGTGGGTATGGAAAGGTTCATTCCGAAACTGATATCCTTAGAGAAACCCGTTTTTACCTTCCTTCTGCTTTATTTAGGCCTTAATTTTCCGGCCATAGCCTCATGGAAAGGGGTTAAAATCGCGGCCCTATTCTTTGTAGCCAAATCCATATACGGATTTGCCCTCAGAGAAACAGGCTTCCTATCGCTTTCTCCCCTTTCAGTGGCTATTCTCCTGAGTTTCTCCTCCCATTTTCCAGGGAAAATCAGCGCTCCCCTCTTTTCCTCCTTCGTTATACTTCTCCTCCTTCTTGAAGCAGAGGAGTTTGTCTTAGGAGTTAAAGAAGAACGGAGAAGAACTTACGCGAGAAGATAAAGAAGGGCAGCCTTAGTATGAGCCATGGAGGCTATGGAAATTCCCAAAATAGCCCCAAGAATAACCCCTACGATAATGGCTGCCACGAAGGAAATAAGCCAGGCTATTATGGCCTTTACCCAATCGGTGTTAAATACATATTTAATGATCGCTATGTAGGCCGCTAAACCCAGGAGCCAGCCCACTATTGGCACAAGGGCCAGTATGCCCATGGCAATCGTCCCGAGAAAAACCGCAAGCAAAGCCTTCAGAAAAGTAGTTCCCCCAATTTGAGCTATCTTAGCTCCTATCCAGAGGAAAAGAGCAGCCACCAACAGGGAAACCAGAAGGACAAGAATCCCATACCCTGTTAAAAGATAAGCTAAACTCATGTCACCTCCTTTTTTAGTCAATTATATTTTTTAGTTTTTCCCTGACAAATTTTTCCATAAGCCTCAAAACCTCTTCTACTCTTAAGTTGGTTGTATCTATGAGGATAGCGTCCGGGGCCCTGCGGAGGGGAGAATCCTCCCGGGTAGAATCCCTTTCGTCCCTTTTTCTTATCTCTTCCTCAATAACCTTAAGGGGTCTTGGGTCGTTGAACTGCAATTTCCTTCGCCTGGCCCTTTCTCTGCTGGATGCGGTTATATAAAACTTGACCTCTGCGTCCGTAAATACCACGGTTCCAATGTCCCTTCCCTCCATCACCACGGGATATTTCTCCCGCTGGGCCCTCTGAAGGGCCACCAGTGCCCTTCTTACCCCGGGTATGGTAGAGACCTTAGAAGACAGGTCGGAGATTTCAGGGGTATAGAGAAGGTCGGTAACATCCCTTCCTCCCACGAATACCCTATCGCCTCTCATCTCGAAGTCCAGATGTCGGGCAATTTTCTCTGGCTCCTCTCCTGTTTCCTTCCAGAGAAGGGCAACTGCCCTATACATGGCGCCAGTGTTCACGTAGACGAAACCAAGCCTTTCCGCAAGGAGCTTCGCTAAGGTGCTTTTCCCTGCTCCTGCTGGACCGTCAATGGCTATTGCTGGATTTCGCCCCAAGGATTTCCTCCAGATTTCTTATGAACTCCCTGTTCTGCTCCTCGGTTCCTACGGTTACCCTGAAGCCCTCCGGAGCATCAAAGGCCTTGGTATGGCGAACTATTATTCCCCTTTTAAAAAGCTGATTTACCACTTCCCTGGCATCTGCAGGAGGAATGATGAAAATGAAATTACCCTGGGTTGGCAGGAATTTGAGCCCCAGCCTTTCCAGTTCCCTGTAAAGGAACTCCTTCCCCCTTTTGTTTACCTCCACGCTTTTTCTAACGAATTCCTCGTCGTCCAAGGCAGCCTCCGCAGCTTTCTGGGCAAGAAGGGTTACGGGAAAAGGAGGGACCACCTTCCAGACCGCCTCCCTGACTTCTCTTTCCCCGAAAAGAGCATATCCTACCCTCATCCCGGCCAGGCCGTAAATCTTTGAAAAGGTTCTCAAAACCACTAAGTTAGGAATTTCCCTCAAAAGTTCTTCCCCTTTAGGATGGTCCTCAGTGTCCACATATTCCCTGTAGGCTTCATCATAAACCACAAGAACATGCTCCGGAACTTTTCTCAGGAATTCACGGAACTCCCCATCCTTAAGGTGAGTGCCAGTGGGGTTATTGGGGTTGGCAATGAAAATCAGTTTGGTCCTTGGGGTTATCTTCGCAAGAATTCCCTCAAGGTCATAACCGTAGTCCTTTGCAGGCACCCTGATCAGTTTCCCGGGGGTCTGCTGCATGGCTATTTTGTAAATTAGAAAAGTCTTATCCGAAGTTATAGCTTCATCCCCCTCATCCACCAATGCCGCAGCGATCCATTTGGCAATAACCGCAGAACCAGGACCCACCAGGATCTGCTCCGGAGGAATTCGAAAAAGGGATGAAAGCTTGGAGGAAAGATAATAGGAAGCTGAATCCGGATAAAGGTAAACCCTTTCCATCCATTTCCTTATTGCCTTAAGGGCTAAGGGAGAAGCTCCTATGGGATTCTCGTTGGAAGCAAGTTTTATGATTTTCTCAATTCCCAGCTCCCTCTGAGCCTCTTCCAGGGGCTTCCCTGGAACATAAACTTCATAATGCCTTAACTTCTGCGGAATTTTTATCATGGTTTACCTCCCTTTTATTCATGAAGGGAAGGGTCAGAAGGATGAGAAATAGAATTTTCACCTCGGAGTCCCCAAAATTGTATTCGAAAAATCCTGAGGTTAAAAACCCTATGAGAATTGCCAGGGCTCCAAGGGTTTTCGCACTTTTCCCCTTTTTTTGAATCTCGCGAAAAGCCCAGAGCACGAAAAGGAGAAAGAGCCCCAGCCCCACAATACCCCTTTCCACCAGCAGTTGAAGATAGGTATTGTGCAAATGGGGAATCTCCCTGGGAGGAAGGCCCTTCCTGTTAAAATCAGGATAAACCCTGGAGGCCATGTTCTGACCTATTCCGAAAATGGGTTTCACCATGGCCATTCGCAGGCCTATTTTCCACATATTTATTCTCTCCACATTGGTAGGATTGGTCCTGGAAAAAATGGAAAGGGCCCTCTGCCTAATCTTGGATGGGGAAATCAGAACGGCTACTATTGTAAGGGGAATGAAAATGCCCAGAAGAATTTTTTTCTTCTTGTAAAGGAGGTAACAGGCTCCCAAGAAAGCCCCCACCCATGAGCTTCTGGTCAGGGTCAGGGCTAAGGCTATGGTTATGAAAGAAAGGGAAAGAAAATAGGGCAAGCTTGCTTTTTCGAATAATATGAGGGAAAAAACCAGAAGAAAGGCCATCATCATAAGTCCGCCCTCGGTCATGTAATGCCCTACAAACCCCGTGAGCCTTTCCTGCTTAACGAAAAACTCCCTGAGGATTCCCAGAAAAGCAGCCAGTCCTCCTCCATATACCACCCCATTTTTCAGCCATTCTCCCTTCAACATAAGGGCCACAGGGGGAATAAGATAGAGGAAAACTTCCCTGGTATCCCTCATGCTTACTTCGGGGTTCAGGGATAAAAAGGCAGTGGTAATGGAGGAGACGGCAAAGGCAAGCAGGGGAAAGAAAAACCCCGGACTTTCCAGCTTCCTTTCCCGGTATAACTTACCTGCCCAAAGGACGATGCCCAGCAGAATTAGCCCTTCAGCCAGGGTTATGGAAAAAAAGGGGGAGGCGGAAAACAGAAAGGAAAAAAAACTGCTCATGAAAACCCCAGAAGGGCTGAGATTAAAATTATCCCTAAAACCACGGGAACGAAAATTTTTATGTCAATCACCCATAGGTCCTCTCCGGGAAATTTTCTGGCCTTATCGGGTCTGATTTCCACAGCAGCATTCCTGGCCCCCCAAACATAAGCCACGAAAATGGAAAGAAGAAGAGCGCCCAAGGGCAGGGATATGTTTGCCCAGAGGTAATCCATAATATCAAGGAAACTTTTCCCAAAGGCAAAATTTGAGAAAAATCTGGAGGAAGTGGAAAGGGCCGAAGGAATTCCAATCAAAAATGCCACTCCTCCTACAATGTATGCGGCCAAGGGTCTGGGTAATTTTTTCTCGTCCACAAGATAGGAAGTTGCCACCTCCACAAGGCTTATGGTAGAAGTTAAGGCAGCTATTGCCAGCAGGAAAAAGAAAAGGGGACCGAAGAGCCTTCCCAGAGGAAGCCTGGAGAAGGTAAAGGGAAGGGTTTTAAATACTAAAGGAACCCCAGCCTGGGGGGAAAGCCCATAGGTAAAAACCGTTGGGAAAATTATTATCCCTGCAAGAAAGGCCACAAGGGTGTCAAAACCAACTACTTCAAGTCCGGAGGCGAAGAGATTTTCGTCCCTGGACAGATAACTTCCGTAGGTTATCATGGCTCCCATGCCGAGACTCAGGGAGAAGAAGGCCTGTCCTATGGCGCTCAGGATCATCTTAAGGTCCAATTTGGAAAAATCTGGCCTGAGGTAAAAGGAAAGTCCCTGGGATGCCCCGGGCAGGGTCAGGGAATAAACCGACAGAACTAAAAGTATAAGGAAAAGCAGAGGCATCAATACCCCTGTCCATTTCTCTATCCCTGAGGATATGCCCTGGGAAACCACGAAACTGGTAAGAAGGATAAATAGGAACAACATAACAATGGTAAGGAGAGGATTGGAAACGAAGGAGGCGAAGATTTTATCCACCTGCACCTTTGTTATATTGCCCGTGAATTTACCCAGGGAGGATATGTAGAAATAATAAAGGGTCCAGCCAGCTATTACCGAATAATAAGAGAGAATCCCAACCCCTGTAAAAACCCCTAAAAACCCCACTCCCTTCCAGAGGGAACCAGGTTTAATTTTCTCAAAGGCCCCCACAGGGTTCTTTTGGGTAGCCCTCCCCAGGGAAAGCTCCGCATACATAACCACCAGTCCCAGGAAAAGCACCGCCAGGATGTAAACGAAAAGGAAGACCGCCCCCCCATTTTTCCCGGTTACATAGGGAAACCGCCAGATATTTCCAAGACCCACTGCAGAACCGGCAGCGGCCAGAACGAATCCCAGGCTCGATTTCCATTTTCCCCTTTTTGCCATAAAGCGATTATATTTAAGAGCTTTCCCCGGTGTCAACTTCCTCCTTTTTGCCTTGGGCGAGCCAGCTCACGAAAATTCCTATTATGTAGAGAAGAATAAAAGGTCCAGCCACTATGGTCTGGGTTATAGCATCAGGGGTGGGGGTTATAATACCAGCCACCACGAAGGCTATTAATATCGCGTATTTCAGGTTCTTCATCATAAATTTAGGGGTAAGAATTCCTAATTTGGAGAGTATAAAAATCACCACCGGGAGCTCAAAAACTATGGCTATCCCCAGGATTATCTCAATGGCCAGATTAAAGTATTTGTCTATGGTTATAATAGGCTGAAAATCGCTCCCTAATTGAAGGAAAAACCTACATGTGAAGGGAAAAACTACAAAATAACCGAAGAGCCCACCTAAAACAAAGAAAAAGGATGTGGAGAGGACGAAGGGAACCACATATTTCTTCTCGTGGGGATAGAGGGCAGGGGAAATGAACTTCCAGGCCTGATATGCCACGAAGGGGGAGGCGAAAAAAAGCGCAGCAAGAAAAGCCACCTTCAGATAAACCATAAACGGGGAGGTCAGGGAAGTAAAAGCGAGTTTGTGTCCGGGAGGAAGATACTTTACAATGGGCTCTGCAATTATGCGGAAAAGCTGCTTGGCAAAGAACCAGTTGATCACGAAGGCCACTAAAACTGCGATAAAGGAATAAAGAACCCTTCTCCGCAGCTCCTCTAAGTGGTCAAGTATGCTCAGGTCATCATCCGGCCTTCTTTTCTTCATTCAGAGAGTCAGGCTCCTTCTTATCTGCCTCATCCACTGCCTTTTCTATTTCCTCTTTAAGTTCCTCTGAACTTTTCTTAAATTCTGCAATAGCCTTTCCTATGGACCTTCCGATTTCCGGAAGTTTTCTTGGACCAAAAACCAGCAGCGCTATAAAGAATATCAGAAGAAGCTCCTGCCAGCCAAGTCCAAACATCCCTATCTCCCCAGCAAGAGCGTAGCAAAGGCTAAGAAGGTAGATTTTTCAGGCGGAGTGAAATCCAGACCAAGGAGGACGGCCAGGAAAACAAGGAGAAAAATCAGGAGAAAAATAGCTATCTTTCTCATAATCATATTTTACTACATACCGACAAAAAATGGTAAAATATTCCTATGCTGGAGATAAGAAAATACGGAGATAAGGTTCTAAGAAAGAGGGCAGAAGAGATTTCCGATATAAATGGGGAAGTGGTGGAGCTTTCAAGGGCCATGGTGGAGACCATGTATGATGCCCCGGGAATTGGCCTTGCAGCTCCTCAGGTGGGATTTTCCATCAGGCTAATTACCGTGGACCTTACCGTGGGAGAGGACCCTTCAAAACTATTCGTGGTGGTCAATCCCCGTATAGTCGAAAAGGAAGGGGAGGACCTGGACGAAGAGGCATGCCTTAGCCTTCCAGGAATAAGGGAAATGGTCAAAAGGCCATACAGGGTTCTGGTAAAGGGATACAACTTAGACGGCAAGGAAGTGGAAATAGAGGCAGAGGGTCTCCTGGCCAGGGTATTTTGCCACGAGGTTGACCACCTGGATGGAGTGCTTTTCATTGACCACCTCACTCCACTAAAAAAAAGATTTGCCATAAAAAAACTAAAAAAAGCCCTGGCCCTTCGTTAACGTTCCTGTGTTATAATACCTAAAAATTTAGCAGGAGGTGAAAGGTGAAGAAGGCCTTTCTATTCATTGCTCTTTTAGGGCTGCTTGCGGCACCCGCTTACAGTGGTTCTAAGATAATTTCGGTAAATCCAGTGGGCATAGTCTTTGGAGTTCCCAATGTAAATGTAGAGATGATAAAGCCTTCGGGACTCAATCCAGTATTCGGAGGAAGCCTTTACATTTATTCCAGCGGAGGATGGAGCGCCTTCGGACTGGGTGTGAGCGGAGGGGTTAGAAAATATTTAGAGGCAGGAAAGAGCGGAGAAGGTTTGTATGCTGCCCTTTATGGAAGTCTGGGAATCCTGAGCGCCAAGTTTCTTGGTGAAACTACCAATACCGTGTTGTTCTCCGTGACCGGTGCCATTGGATATAAAGCCATCTTCAGCGATAAATATGTTATAGGTTTAGAAGGTGGACTTTCCATTTATCTGAACTCAGGTATCACCATAGCAGGAACGAGTCTGGGAATGTATTCGGGAGTTGCCCCCTACGGCGCCCTGGAACTCGGTCTGAAGATCTAAGTTCTTTCTGATAATACGGGCGGAGCCTATGGCTCCGCCCTTTTTTATTCTTCACATTTCCCTGTTATAATTTCCTCCTATTTTTACCGAAGGAGGGTAAAATGAGCAGAACCCAGGAGCTTATGGACATGGATTCCCGCTACGGAGCCCACAATTATCATCCTCTGCCTATAGTTATAGAGAAAGGGGAAGGAGTATGGGTATGGGATGTGGAAGGAAGGAAATACATGGACATGCTCTCCGCCTATTCTGCCCTCAACCAGGGACATCGTCACCCTAAAATAGTGGAAGCTGCCAAGAAACAGCTGGATAAGTTGACCCTTACCTCCAGGGCCTTTTACAACGACCAGCTCCCCCTTTTCCTGAAAAAGGTTGCAGAAATAACAGGGATGGAGATGGTCCTTCCCATGAATTCCGGAGCAGAGGCGGTGGAAACTGCCTTAAAGGCGGTAAGAAAGTGGGGGTATTATGTAAAGAGGGTTGAAAAGGATAAGGCAGAAATAATAGCTGCCCAGGGTAATTTTCACGGAAGAACCATAACCATAATCTCCTTTTCGTCGGAACCCCAATACAGAGACGGTTTTTCACCCTTTACCCCTGGATTTAAACTGGTCCCCTATGGGGACGCAGAAGCCATAGAAAGGGCAATAACAGAAAATACCGTGGCCGTTCTTTTAGAGCCCATCCAGGGAGAAGGAGGTATAATAATACCCCCGGACGGATATCTCAAAAAGGTCCGGGAAATCACCAAAAAGCACAATGTTCTTCTGATACTTGATGAGGTTCAGACAGGGCTCGGCAGGACCGGAAAAATGTTCGCATGGGAATGGGAGGGGGTTAAGCCTGACGGGATAATCCTCGGCAAGGCCTTAAGCGGTGGAATTCTTCCTGTATCCGTTTTTGCCTCCTCTAAGGAAATTCTCGGGGTCTTCAATCCAGGAGACCACGGCTCAACCTTCGGAGGAAATCCCTTGGGAGCTGCCGTGGGAATAGCGGCCCTGGATGTCATTGTGGAAGAAAGGCTTCCTGAAAGGGCAGCGGAGATGGGAAAATACTTCATGGCCCAGCTCAGGAAACTTTCCAACCCGGACATAGTGGAAGTAAGGGGAAGAGGACTTCTCATAGGAGTAGAACTTAAAAAGCCAGCCAGAATTTATGCTGAGAAACTTATGGAGGAGGGACTTCTCTGCAAGGAAACCCACGAATATGTCCTTCGCTTCGCCCCGCCTTTAGTAATAACCAAGGAGGAGATAGATTGGGCAATGGAAAGGGTGAGGAAGGTTCTTGGCTGAACTGGGAAGGCTGTTTCGCCTGCGGGAAAGAAAATCCCTGGGGTCTTAAGCTTCGGTTTGAAAGGGAAGGGAATTTAGCCAGAGCCAAGGTAGTTTTTCACGAAAATTATGTTGGCTATCCAGGAATTGTTCATGGAGGTATAGTAACCACGGTTCTGGACGAGGCCATGGCTAAGGCCCTTCTCCTTCAGGACATAATAGCCTTCACCGTGGAAATTAGTGTAAGATTCAGGAAAAAAGCAGAACCTGGAAGAGAATACCGGGTGGAGGGATGGGTGGAAGGAAGAAGACGGAACATCTATTCCACCGCAGCAAGGTTAATAGAGGGGAAGACGGAAATAGCCAGTGCCAGGGCTAAATTTTTCGCCCTCAGCCCTTCAAAACCACCGGAACAGGAATGAAGGTTAGTAAAAATATTAAAAGGGCAACCACGGAAAGGGCCAGTCTTACCCTGTCCAGTTTATCGTAATACCCAAAATGGGGATGTCTTATTCCTATAAACACCAGGAGAACCGCCCAAATTAACCAGCCTGCCCACTTAAAAACTCCCAGATAAATCAGAAAAAACATCAGAGCCCAGGAAAGCTTGTCCGCTTCATGTCCCAGAACCGCATAGGCAATATGGCCTCCGTCCAGCTGTCCCACAGGAAGAAGATTCAGGGAGGTAACGAAAAGACCCACCCATGCAGCTAAGCCCACGGGATGGATTACCACCGACTGGGGCGAAATGCCAGGGAAATAAAATTTATAAAGAATTTTTAAAAGAAGGGGGTCTCCCAGAAAGATTCCCTCCGCTGGAGGGGAAGAAAGCACAACGGCGTGGGAAAGCCCATAAAGGAGAAAGGGGATGGTAGCCAAAAAACCGATCAGCGGGCCAGCCAGCCCTATGTCAAAAAGTGCCCTCCTTGAAGGGACCGGGGATTTTATCCTTATGACCGCGCCGAAGGTTCCCAGGATGTTAGGGGCGGGAATGAAGTAAGGAAGGGTGGTCTCCACCCCATAGGCCCTTGCTGTAAGGTAATGACCCATTTCGTGGGAAAGGAGGATGAAAAGGAGGGAGAGGGAAAAGGGGGCACCTAATTTTATGAATTTGAGGCTCTTAAAGGCCTGATAAATCTCCTCAGAGCTTGCCTCGGGTTTGTAAAAGCCAAACCAGTGAAGGGCACCCCAGGCTAAGGTGGTTAAAAGGGTGATTACGAAAAGTCCTAATTGAATCCAGGGAAATTTACTGGATCGGCTCAATACAATCGGTTTCCTTCACCACCACATCCGCAAGCTTTAAGAAGGCTTCGGTCTGGGGAGAATCAGGGAAATAGAGGACTACAGGTCTTCCTGCATCTGAACCTTCAGCGGCCCTGGGCTCAAAGGGAATCTCCCCTAAATATTTGGTTTTCATATCCTGGGCGGCTTTCTGGGCTCCTGCATGGGGAAACAGGTCTATTCTCTTTCCGCAATGGGGACATATGAGGTAACTCATGTTTTCTATTATGCCTATGACTGGAACTCCTACTTCCTCAAACATTTTTGTGGCCTTCCTGGCATCCTGAAGGGCCAGCTCCTGGGGAGTAGTAACCACAACTCCCCCATCCACAGGAACCTTCTGCACTAAGGAAAGCTGCACATCTCCGGTTCCCGGGGGAAGGTCAACTATTAGTATGTCAAGGGGAGCCCAAATAACGTCCCTGAGGAACTGTTCTATAAGCTTGGAAACTAAGGGGCCTCTCCATATAACGGGCTGGTCCTTTTCCACGAAGAACCCTATGCTTATAACCTTGATGCCTCCCACTTCTACCGGGATTATCTTGTTGTCCTGGGTTACCCTGGGCACAGCCCCCTCTATTCCCATCATGGTGGGGACATTGGGACCGTAAACATCCGCATCCATTATCCCCACGCTATATCCTTTCTTTGCCAGGGCTAAGGCGAGATTAACTGCCACGGTGGTTTTTCCCACCCCTCCTTTCCCGGAGGCCACTGCTATCACGCATTTAACCCCTTCTATTTTTCTCTGATCAGCAAAGGGGCTGGACTTGGTAGAAACCTGGGCCTTGGGTTTTGGCGGCTCCTTCTGGGCTAAAGTGGAAAGCTTTACTGTGACTCTGGATATTCCCTCCAAGGAAGAAACTTTCTCCTCTACTTCCTTTCTGACTTTTTCCGCAGCTTCCTGGTTTCTGGTGTTTATGTAAAGTTCAATCTCAACCGAATCACCGCTTACCTTTATGTTTTTAACCATACCAAAGGAAACAATGTCCCTGGTATAACCCGGAAATTTTACAGTCTTAAGTATTTCCTTTATTTTATCTTCCATTTTTCAAAAGGGGGGATTGCTCCCCCCTCCTCCTTTATTGCAGCTTAAAGAACTGGCTCCTTATCGGGATGGAGCCTCTTGAACTTCTCCAGGAGCTGCTCTTTGGTTTCCTGATAATCCGGATTAGGAACTATGCAGTCCACGGGACAGACGGCAATGCACTGGGGTTCATCGTAAAATCCCACGCACTCGGTGCATTTTTCAGGGTCAATTTCAAAAATCTCTGCTCCCTGATAAATAGCTTCGTTGGGGCATTCAGGTTCGCAGGCACCGCAATTAATGCATTCTTCGGTTATCATAAGGGCCATCTTAAACCTCCTTATAGGTTTTTCCAGGCCTATTATATCACAAGAGGTGATAGGCCACCACAAGGCCTGCCACCACCACCGAAACCATGCTCATAAGCTTAATAAGAATATTGAGGGAAGGACCTGCAGTGTCTTTTAGGGGATCTCCCACGGTATCCCCTACCACTCCCGCCTTGTGGGGTTCGGAGCCCTTTCCTCCGTAATTGCCCTCTTCAATGAACTTTTTAGCGTTGTCCCAGGCTCCCCCGGCGTTGGCCATAAATATAGCCAGGATGAAACCGGAACTCAGGGCCCCTATTAGAAGCCCCATAACCCCGGAAACACCAAGGAGCAAACCGGTCACTATGGGAGCAAGCACCGCTGTTAGGGCAGGGGCCACCATGGCCTTCTGGGCACCCTTGGTGGAAATCTCCACGCAGGTGGCATAATCAGGTTTGGCCTTTCCCTCCAGCAATCCCTTTATCTCCCTGAACTGGCGCCTTACTTCCTCCACCATCTCACCGGCAGCCTTGCCCACTGCCTTTATGGCAAGACCGGAAAAGAAGAAGGGCATCATGGCGCCTAAGAAAATGCCCACGATGACCTTGGGATTCATGAGGTTTACGGCAAAAAGCCTCATAAAATCCCCTATGGTGGCTTTATGAAGCCAGTTTAATATGGCCTGCACATCAGTGGAGCCTACCACCTTCGCTATATCCTTGAAAACCCATCCGTTATTCACCAGCCTTATCAATCCTCCCCTTACCTCTTCGATGTAGGCGGCAAGGAGGGCAAGGGCGGTAAGGGCAGCAGAACCTATAGCGAAACCCTTTCCCGTGGCAGCGGTGGTGTTCCCTAAGGCATCCAAGGCATCGGTTCTTTTTCTCACCTCCGGGGGAAGCTCGGCCATCTGGGCATTCCCACCGGCGTTATCCGCCACTGGACCGTAGGCATCTGTTGCTAAGGTTATCCCCAAGGTGGAGAGCATCCCCACCGCAGCTATCCCTATTCCGTATAGACCTAAGATAGGCTGGGAAAAACCTCCCGCAGCCCAGAAGGCTATGATAATGCCAAAGGCCACTGCCAGAACCGGGATAGCTGTGGAAAGCATTCCTATGGAAAGACCACCCAGGATGGTGGTTGCCGGTCCAGTCAGGGACTGGTGCGCAATGAACTGGGTAGGCCCATAGGAGGAGCTGGTGTAATACTCCGTGGACTTTCCTATTATCAAGCCCACAATAAGCCCTGTTATCACTGAACCGAAAATTCCCATGTTGTGGGGAAGAAGAGTCTTTATGATGAAATAGGTGGCTATTATTATGAGGAGGGAAGCCCCATATATACCTCTATTTAAGGCATTAAGAAGGTTCTTCTGGCTGGCATCCTCCTTGGCCTTGACCAAGTAAATCCCTATTATGGAAGCCACCATCCCCACAGCCGCCACCACCATGGGAAGGATGACCGCATTAAGGGTATATTGGGTAGCATAAAAGGCCGAGGCTCCTAAGGCAGCCGAGGAAAGAATGGAGCCGGTATAGCTCTCGTAAAGGTCCGCACCCATGCCTGCTACATCCCCCACATTATCCCCCACATTGTCGGCGATAACAGCAGGATTTCTGGGGTCATCCTCGGGAATCCCCGCTTCCACCTTTCCCACCAAATCGGCTCCCACATCCGCAGCCTTGGTGAAAATTCCTCCTCCCACCCTGGCAAAAAGGGCCTGAAGGGAGGCACCCATTCCGAAGGAAAGAAGGGTTACAGTGGTAAGCCTCAAGTCGTATTTAACCAGATAATGAAGAACGGAGAACCAGATGGAAATGTCAATGAGCCCGAGACCTACCACCACCAGACCCATAATGGCCCCGGCTCTGAAGGCTACTTTTAAAGCGCTGTTGAGGGAGGTTCGGGCGGAATTGGCGGTCCTTGCAGAGGCATTGGTGGCCGCCATCATTCCCAGATAACCGGAAAGGGCCGAGAAAAACCCTCCGGTGAGAAACGCGAAGGCTGTCCACCTGGACTGCACCTTAAGGACAAAGGAGAGGAAAACCAGAAAGAGACTGGTCAGAACGAAAAAGATTGCAACTACCACATACTGCCTTTTCAGATAGGCTTTGGCCCCTACCCTTACCGCATGAGCTATTTCCTTCATTTTCTCGGTTCCCTCAGGAACCTTCATTATCTGCCGGTAAAAAAGGTACGCAAAAACAAGGGCAAGAACTGCGGCCACTGGAGCCAGAATAAAAAGATTGTTGAATTCCATTTCTTCACCTCCCTCTTGGGTTTTAAAGAGTTCTTATTATATAAAATACACTTCTTTTACTCAACCACTTCCGTAACTGACCACGGCCACCCTTTCCCTTCCGTAAAGGTCCCTGATAATCCCCGCCCTGTATTCTTCCTTCAGAAACCGGGCCTGGGTTGGGGAAATTTCAAGAAGGATTATTCCGTGGGGAGAAAGAACAGCCTCCGCTTCCCTTAGAAGTCTTTTTATAAAGGAAAGCCCGTCGGGAGGAGCTAAGTATGCCTGCTGGGGTTCCCAGGCCAGCTCCGGGGAAACCTCTTCCCCGGGAGCCACATAGGGGGGATTGCTTATCACTGCCCCAAACTTTCCCCTGAAGGGAAGGAGACAGTCCCCCACTACGAAATTCACGTCTGCCCCCAGTTCCCTGGCGTTTTCCCGGGCAAGGGAAACTGCCTTCCAGCTTATGTCATCGGCGAATAGCTCAAGGTCAGGTCTTTCTAAGGCTAAGGTAATGGCAATTACCCCTGAGCCGGTGCCAACTTCTATAACCCTCGTTCCCCTCGGGATGAACTTTATTCCCGCTTCCACTAAGGTTTCCGTCTCCGGTCTGGGGATGAAAACCCCCTCCCTTACCCAGAACTTCTTAGAGTAAAACTCCACCTCACCAAGGATGTATTGAATGGGATATCTTTTTTTCCTTAACTCTATCAGTTCAAGCAGCTTCTTCCTGCTCACCTGCAGGTCCTTAGAATAGAGTTCCTCCCGGGTTAGGTTAAGAATTTTTCTTACCAAAAGTTCTGCTTCAAAGAAGGGATTCTCCACGAAGCCCTTCAGCTTTTTCTTTGCAAAATAAAGGGCCTGGGAGATTTTCAAGCCAGCTTCTTTTCCTTGAGCTTCTCTGCCTGGTAGTTGGCTATGAGCCTGTCTATTATTTCGTCAAGCTCCCCGTCGAGGACCGCTTCAAGGTTGTGGACAGTATAGTTGATGCGATGGTCCGAAACCCGGTTCTGGGGAAAATTATATGTTCTTATTTTTTCGCTCCTTTCCCCGCTTCCCACCTGAGCCCTGCGGCTCTGGGTTATGGCTTCCTGCTGTTTTTTCCTCTCAAGCTCGTAGAGCCGGGCCCTCAGTATTTTCATAGCCTTTTCCTTATTGCGATGCTGGGATTTTTCGTCCTGACACGAAACCACAATCCCCGTGGGGAGATGGGTTATCCTTATGGCAGTATAGTTTCTGTTCACATTTTGTCCCCCGGGCCCTGATGCTCCAAAGGCTTCAATCCTGAGGTCCTTGGGATCTATTTTCACGTCTATCTCGTCTGCCTCGGGAAGAACCGCCACAGTAGCGGTGGAGGTGTGAATCCTACCGCCGGTTTCCGTAACCGGCACTCTCTGCACCCGGTGCACCCCACTTTCAAATTTAAATCGGCTATATGCCCCCTTGCCCTTAACAAGAACCACCACTTCCTTGAATCCCCCTAAGGAGGAAGGATGCGAGTCCAGAATTTCCGTCTTCCACCCCTTTCTCTCCGCATATCTGGTATACATCCTGAAAAGATCCCCCACAAAAAGGGCAGCTTCTTCACCCCCGGCTCCTGCTCTTATCTCTAATATTACATTCCTTTCGTCGTTGGGATCCTTGGGAAGAAGCAGGAATTTTAGTTCCTTCTCGATTTCCTTGAGCTGGGAATTGAGTTCCCTAAGCTCCTCCTCAGCCAGCTCCCTGAGTTCTTTATCCCCTTCCTTGAGAATTTCCTTGGCTTCCTTTATTTTGCCAAGAACACTCTTATATTGGCGAAATTTGGAGACTATGGGTTCAAGCTCGGCCCTTTCCTTGGCCAGACTTTTGAATTTACCGGGATCCTTAAGAATCTCCTGGGAGGCTAATTTTCTTTCTATTTCCTGGAATTTCCTCTCTATCCCCTCTAAGCGCTCAAACATCACCTTTTAGCGTAGTTTTCACCGTATTTCCTGCGGAATTTTTCAACCCTTCCCGAGGAGTCCACTATTTTCTGTTTTCCGGTAAAGAAGGGATGGCAGAGATTGCAAACTTCCACATGAATTTCCTTTTTGGTTGAGCGAGTAACGAAGGTATTTCCGCAGGCGCAGGTGACCACGCATTGGTAATACTTAGGATGTATTCCCTTTTTCATGCTCTCCTCCTTTCCTTTACCGAAATATTATATCAGAGGTTCAAAATTATCCTTTCTCTCTTCCCAGTAACTTATTGAGTTTATCCTTAAGTTCCCCCTTCCCGTTGCATTCCCTTAAAACAAGAAATATTATGTCCCAGGCCTCAAATTCAGCTCTGGAAATTATAGGCGTGTTAGAGTAGAAGACCTCGGCAAGCTCCGGCAGGATCCGAGGGTCGTGTTCCACCTTCAGGACCAGAAGGCCGGTAGAGTTTTGCACCTTCAATTTATAACATGGAACCCCTTCAACTCCATAACATTCCCAGCCCATTTTCATCAGGTCCTCTATTTCCTCCTGGGGAGCGCTAACCCGGTAAAAATCTTCTAAGCTAAAGTAAAAGGTCCTGAGGATTCTGTCGGGAATTTCCTTGAGGGTTTCGGAAATGTGGGAAAATTTGGTCTTCTCCATCTCTCGCATGCCCTTGTCAAAATCCCTAAACCTGCCCATGACCTTTTCAAGACTATTTTTCAACTGAGTATATATGTCCTCAACCGAAGGAAAGAACTCCAGAGCAACCCTTATATCTATTACAGTGTGGTACCAATTGCCCATTTGCTTAGGAATCTTCGCTGCCCTTATTTCAACCCCATTTATCTTCTGAAGTTCCTCTATTATCCGATAAGTTACCTCCTCCCTGTGCACGATTATTAATTTAAAATGAATATAGAACTCATCGGAACCCACCACCGAGAAGAAAACCTGGGGCAGCCCTGTATTCTGGGCTTCCCTCACTAAAACCGGGATTATTGCCCTGGCGTAATGTTCGAATCCTCCGATTCTCTGGATTCTCCCTGCCCTTCGGGCCTGTTTTATCAGGAAGGGGTTGGACAGGAATTCCTCTATTTTTTTCTTAATTCCAGGCGGCAAGGGATTGGAATTCTCGTCCACCACCTCAAGGTGAACTACTGCCACACCTTTTCTTTTGTACTCCTTGTAAAACATGATTCTGTGTTCAGGATAAATGTGCCAGATAATGCGTATAAGATCTTCCATGGAAAGGTTCTCAACCCTATCAAAGGCGGTAAGGGCGGTAAAAATTCCCCTCCTCGTGGGAAGGTCCCTTATTCTAACCTGGGGCCTTTCCTCCTGAAGGACCTTTTCCACGAAGATCCTGTTGTCTATAACAAGCCTGGCAAGGTCCTCAATTCTCCTCTCCTCAAGGTATTCCCTGGAACGGGCCGAAACGAATTTTACCGCTTCTTCCTCGATAATTTCCTTCAGATATGGACCGTCGTAAAGCTTTTTTATTGCCTCCACAATCCTCCCATAAATTTTCAGCTTTTTTATCTCCTCTGCTATAAGGGATTGTTTGGAAAGGGAGCCTGTTATCACATATTCAATGTTTCCCAGGATATCCTCTTCGTCCTGGCGAAGTTTTTTCATCTTATCTTCATTCTCAACCCTTATAGCTATCAGAATTATTCCCAGATCCTGCCCTAAGTGCTCCATGGAAAAGGCTTTGATGAAGTAAATATTCCACCCCTTTTCGTGGAACAATCCCATGGTGGTATCCGCCAGGCCCGGCCAGTCGTGGGAAAGGACCCCGTAAACCCTCAACTTAGGATAATCCTCACCAAAATCCCTGGAAAGAAGAATGATGTTCTCCCGGTTAGAGGCCTCATCCCAGGCCTTTAAAAGGGCCACCATGGCCTCCCTTTGCTCCTTTATAGGGAAGGCCTTCTGGGAAAGATTAATTTCCTGGACATATTTTCTCAGGTCTTCCTTAGAAATAGAAATTTCCCCTATCCTCTTTATCATGGGAAAATCTTAGAAAAAAACCCGGGGATTTGCAAACCTACTTCCCTTTTGATAAAACTTTTTTATGAACCTTATTGGAAAAATAAGGGAGAGGGTTGAAGAATTTCTTCGCCAAACCTACCGCAGCATAAAAGGGCTTACCCCTCAACAGGTGGATTACCTTTCCAGCTCGTCAGGAAAAAGGATAAGGGCACTTCTGCTTTTCGCCCTGGGAAAGATTTTGAATTGTGAGGAGGAGCCCCTTATAAAACTTGGGGCAGCGGTGGAACTGATCCATTCAGCCTCCCTTTATCATGACGACATAATAGACGAGGCCGAGGAGAGAAGGGGCCTCAAAAGCGCCCACTTAGTCTTCGGCACTGACCAGGCAGTAATTCTGGGAGACCTGCTCTATATTAAAGCCATCTCCATAGCCACCCAGTTCAAAAACATGAGGGTGATTGAGGCCATGGCCGAGGAAGTTGAAGGGATGATAAGCGGCGAGATGGACGAAAGCCTCAACCTTTTCAGGGAAGACCTGAGCGAGGAGGATTACTTCAGGATAATAAACGGTAAAACTGCCCGGTTGTTTGTCCTCAGCGCTTCCCTGCCTGCGATTTTAAAAGGGGACCAAAGGGCAGAGAGAAAATCTAAGGAATTAGGGGAAAAATTCGGCATGGCTTTTCAGATTTTAGACGATGTGGCGGACATAGTTTTGGATCGGGAAAAATTGAAAAAGCCCACCCTTTCTGACCTGAGGGAAGGGAAGCTTTCCCTGCCGTATATTTACTACCTTGAGGAAGGAGGCAGGTTTTCTGAAGATATCCGGGAATTCTTCCGAACCAGAAAACCCATAGACTTCGAGTTGGTAAGGAGCGATGTTATAAAGAGCGGAGCCGCGGAAAAGGCTCTTGGGGTAATGGAGAAATACCTCAATAGGGCCAGAGAAATACTGAATTCTTTTCCTCCCTCCCCCTGGCGGGATGTGATAATGGAGCACCTTGACCTGAGGGGACTTTATGGAATTTGAAAGGGAGATAAAACTGAAGGTGGAGGACTTAGGGGAAATTGAGAAAAAACTTCTGGAAATGGGAGCCAGGTTTAAGGATCGCTGTTTTGAAAGGAATTACCTCTTTGACAGGGACGGGGAACTTTTCCGGAGGGGAGAAGCCCTGAGGTTGAGGGTCTGCGACCAAAGGGCTGTTTTGACCTATAAGGGGAGACCCATAAAGGACCCTAACTTCAAGGTAAGGGAGGAAATCCAGACCGGGATTTCCTCCCCGGATGCCATGGCGAAAATTCTGGAAAAATTGGGTTTCCAACCGGCATTTTATTACGAGAAGGAAAGGAAAAACTATTTGGCGGGTGATGTGCTCGTTTCCTTGGACAGAACCCCCTTAGGGAATTTCGTGGAGGTAGAAGGGGAGCCTGAGGCAATAGACAGGATTTGCAGGAGCTTGGGCTTTTCCAGGAACCATTATATTAAAAAAACCTATGTGGAGATGGCCTTAGAAAAGGGGCTTTCCAGTTTGAAGTTCTGATGTGGGGCCTTATTTTAGCAGCGGGACAGGGTCGGAGAATGCTTCCTCTTACCCAGGCAAGGGCAAAACCCTCCCTTCCCTTCAAGGGAATCCCCATTATAAAAAGAATAGCTTCCGGACTTTCCCTTCATGTGGACCACTTAGGGGTAAACCTTTATCACCTGCCCTGGGAAGTGGTAAGGGCCCTTGAGGGTTTTCCCTTAGCCCTCTCCTTGGAGGAGAGGCTCCTGGGAACCTGCGGAGGGATAAGGAGAATGGTGGAGGCATTTTCCATAAAGGATGATGTGATCGTCCAAAATGGGGACAGCCTCTTCCTTTCCTCCTATAGCGATTTTATAGAAACACACCGGAGGGGAAAGGCTCCTATAACCTTAGCTCTCTGCCCATACAGGGAGGGATATACCAGGGTCAGCATCAGGGACAACAGGCTTGTCCTTGGCCAAGGGGGGCATTTCTATTGTGGGGCCATGATTATTTCCCGGGAAATTCTTGGGGAAATTCCTCCGGAAGGAAACCTGGTTCTTGATTTCGCTGCCCACCATCCGGTGCAGGGATTCATGGCCCAAGCCCTGGAATTTACTGACCCCACATCTTACCTTGAAGCCCACGGGAACAGGGTATGGGTTGAAGAGGGAGCCCAGGTCCCTCCCTTAGCCTTAGTGGAGGCGTCGGTTATAATGAGGGATGCGGTGGTGGAAAGGGGGGCTGCGGTTATAAATTCTATAATTGTCAGGGGAAGGGTTCCTGCGGGAGAATTCATAGAAGGGAAAATCTTTATAGATGGGAGAATTTATCCGATTTCTGGAAAATAGGGGTTTTTCTTCAGTGGAAAAACTCAAGGGAGATGCATCGGAGAGGGAATTCTACAGGCTCAGGAAGGGGAGCGAGAACTTCGTGCTCATGAAATTTTCCGGCCAGGGTCTGGAGCTACAGCTAAGAGTTCACCGTTTCCTATCCGCCATACTTCCCCTCCCCAGAATTTACGATGTTTTTCTCTCCTGGAGGGCCATCCTCATGGAGGATGCCGGGGACCTCTCCTTAGAGGAATTCGTAAAAAAAGGAGGAAAATGGAAACCTATTTACCACCAGCTTCTTTCCCTTGTAAAGGTCCTTCAAACCTACGGGAGCGGGCTTCTTCCCTCGGGCCACCCGGTAAAAACCAGGGCCCTGGACCGGGAAAGGTTTTCCAAGGAGCTAAACTTCACATATCAGCATTTCATAAAGGAAAATTCCTCAGTTCCTGAAACCCTCTGGAAGGAAGCCTTCTCAGAGCTGGTCTCAGAAATAGATTACAGCCGAATGGTTCCCAACCACAGGGACCTGCATTCAAGAAATGTCTTCCTGAAGGACGGTAAAATCCTTATACTGGATTACCAGGATTGCATGATGGGGCCAGGCCCCTACGATTACGCTTCCCTCCTCAGGGATAATTACATATATTTCTCTGCTACAGAGAGAAAGGATTTTGAAAGGGAGCTGATTTCTGAAAATTATATCCTTGTCTCCCTTCAAAGGCACTTGAAGGCCTTAGGAACCTTTGCCTATCAGATAAAAAGGGGAAAGAAATATTTTTCACGCTATATCCCCATTACCCTTAAATATCTGAGGGAGGAAATTCAGGGCAGGGCTCTTGGACTCGGATCACTTATAGAAAGAGAAATCCTCCACAGGGTTTATGACGATTGAAGACGAGTCGAGCTTGCCGGTCTGAAACTCCGCATGGGCTATTTTTATGGGGTTCCTGAAATTAGTTTGAACCAGTGGCCTGGCCCCTTCGAGAATTTGCCTGGCCCTCTTGGCCACTTTCAGTGTATAAAGATATCTGTTTTCCTTAAGCCTCATTTTATCCCTCCGCTGGATATTCTACCACAAAGGACTATTATATATGTTATAGTTTAAAAAAGGGGAGGAAAATTGCAAATTCGTTACGAGGATCTTGAGGATCTTGTCCTGAAAAATCAACCAGAAGCGGACCTGAAGCTTTTAAGAAGAGCCTGGCTTTTTGCTGCCAGAGCTCACCAGGACCAGTGGAGGGCTTCCGGGGACCCCTATCTAACCCATCCCTTAGAGGTTGCCTATACCTTAGCCACCTGGGGTTCGGATTATATTACGGTAATTGCGGGCCTGCTGCACGATGTAATAGAGGATGCCGGGGTGGAAAAAGCGGAGCTGGAAAAACTTTTCGGAAAAGAGGTGGCTTTTATTGTTGACGCCCTCACCAAGCTGTCCAGGGTGAAAATACCCGAATCGGAAGGTAAGGGTTTCTCCTCATCAGAAAGGCAGGTTGCCTCCATTTTGAAGCTCTTTCTCTCCTCCATGGAGGAACCCAGGATATTAAAAGTAAAACTGGCGGACAGGCTCCATAACATGAAGACCCTCCAGTTCCTGCCCCCCCATAAAAGAAAAAGAATTGCCGAGGAAACCTTAACTATATATGTTCCCATTGCTCACATGATGGGTATGGGGAAGGTAAAGGGAGACCTGGAGGACCTCAGTTTCCGATATCTTTACCCTGAGGAATATTCCAGGCTGGAAAAACTCGTCTCCTCAAGGATGGCTGAATTCCAAGGAAAACTCAGGAAGATGCAGGCCATGCTTGAAGATGTGCTTAGGAGGGAAGGAATCCCCTTCAGAATTCAGTCCCGGGTGAAAAGGCTTTACAGCATCTTCAGGAAAATGAGAAGGAAAGGGGTGGACCTTACCAGCATTGACGATCTGCTCGCCCTGAGGATTATCACGGACACCGTAGATCGCTGTTATCAGATTTTGGGTATAGTGCACAAAAACTGGACCCCTATACAGGCCAGGCTAAGGGATTGGATAGCAAGCCCCAAACCCAACGGGTATCGCTCGTTGCATACCACCATAATCGCAGGAGGAAATAAGTTTGAAATTCAGATAAGGACTGAGGAAATGCACAGGGAGGCCGAACTGGGCTCAGCTTCCCACCTCGCTTATAAGGAGGACAGAAGCTACATAAAAGAAGCTCTGGACTTCGTCAGGGAGCTTCAGAGCGATTTAAAGGCCGGGGAACTAATGAAAAATATAGGAAGGAGCCTTGAGGTAAGGGAGGTAATTTATGTTCAGACTCCCAAGGGCCATACCATAGAGCTTCCTGCAGGTTCCACCCCCCTTGATTTTGCCTATGCCATCCACACGGAAATAGGCAATCACGCCATTGGGGCCAAAGTAGATGGAATGAGATACTCCCTCAAGAAACCCCTCCGGTCCGGCCAGGTAGTGGAGATAATTACAGATCCCAGGGCTACCCCTTCCATGGACTGGTTAAACTTCGTAAAAACCCAGAGGGCGAGACAGAAAATAAAGACCTGGTTCCGGAAGAGCGAAAAGAGCAAGCTCATTCCCCAGGGAAGGAGAATGTGGGAGGAATTTCTTCAGAGGAATAAAAAAATCCTGGGGGAGGTGACGGAGGATGAGCTGGAGAGGAGACTAAAACACCTTAACATAAAGGATCCGGATTATTTTTTCTATCTCCTTGGTAAAGAGGCCATAACCCTATCCTCCCGCCTTCTTAGAAGGCTTTTCCCTGAAAAATTTAAGGAGGAGTTACGAAGGAAGAAAAAACCTAAGAGAAAACCTTCGGTGATTGTGGATGGACTCCAGGACATAGAGGTGGAATTTGCCAGATGCTGCAGACCTATCCGGGGAGATGAGATTTTCGCCTATGTTACCAAAAGGGGTATCAAAATACATTCCAGGGCCTGTCCCCTTTATCTTCAGGGCCTTCTGGATCCCTCCAGGATAAGGAAGGCCCGGTGGGCCGGAGGGGAGGACGAAAAACAGAGCATATCCCTGGAGGTCAGGGTAATAGATCGGCCGGGAATTCTAAAGGAAATACTGGACCTTATTTCAAAATACAGTATAAACGTGTCAGGAATAGAGGGAGGGTCCGTAGGTGATGGCACCGGCACCATATTCATTACCCTGGACATAAAGGACAGAAACCAGTGGAATCAGGTATACCGGGACCTTAACGCCCAGGATGAAATTTTGAGCATAAGGATTATATAATATTTAAAGGAGGATGAGTATGAGATGGGTTTCTATAATCCTTATGGCGGGCTTCCTTATTGGGCAATCCCCTCTTGTAGAGCTATCCAAAAAGGAAAAACAGAGGAGAAAAAAGGAAAAGGCAGTAAAGGTAATAACCAATGAGGATCTGGCTAAGGCCCCTGCCCCCAGTGTTATAGTCTCAGGGATTGGATATTCCCCTTCCTCAGCGGAAGGGGGCAAAGAAGAGGGGCAAACTTCCAGGAAGAAGGACAAAAAATGGTGGACATCAAGGAAAAAGAAGATTGAGGAGAAAATCGCCTCACTGAAGAAAAGGATTGAAGAGCTTCAGAAAAAGGTCAACGCCCTTACCACGGGTTTCCTGATAGAGCAGAGGCCCATGGCACATAAGAAGCTAAAGGAAGAGTTAGAAAAAACAAAGGGAGAGCTGGAAAAGGCCAAAAAGGAACTTGAAAAGGCCAGGAAGGAACTGGATAAACTTTATGAACAGGCTCGAAAGGCCGGGATCCCCCCAGGCTGGCTGAGATAGTTTTGCCTTAAACTCGCCCTTCTGTTAAAATCCCTCCAGGAGGTTTCAATGAAGAAAATCATCATTCTGTTATTCCTGTTTGCATTAGCCACTCCTGGCTTTGCTAAGGTTAAGAATCCGTGCGCAGGGGTGAGCTACGCGACCCTGCAAAAACATGTGCCAAAGCTGCCCCAGGGAAAGATTCTTTCAAAAAAAGCAGTTTTTAACCTCTGCGAGGTTATAGTGGACCTGGGTGGAAAACCTTATCCCTTTTATGTGGGAAGGGGATATGTGATAGTGGGTAATCTTTTTTCCTTAGGAAACAGCATAACCAACCAGAACTACCAGAAGGTTCAGGAAAAGGAAGCTGCCCTTTTAAAATCCAGATTCAAAAGCCTCAGGGCTAGGGCCGACAGACTTACAGTCATGGTCTATAAACCATCCTCCTCAGCCAGGAGAGTCCTTTATATGTTCACCGATCCTGTATGCCCCTATTGCGCCAGGGCCGAAAAAAGCATAAAGGAAATAGCCAAAAGATATAACGTAACACTAAAAGTCCTCTTTTATCCGGTCCACAGGCCTAAGGGCACGGACCTGGCTGCTGTGGCCATCTGCAAGGGCCTTGACCTGGACACCTACCTGGCAAAGGA
The DNA here is from genome assembly GCA_026991555.1 of Candidatus Aminicenantota bacterium. Classification (GTDB taxonomy): domain Bacteria; phylum Acidobacteriota; class Aminicenantia; order S016-38; family S016-38; genus JALSNJ01. The sequence continues at coordinate 19,084 of JALXBI010000009.1, read as the reverse complement.
ATGGGAGAAAAAAGCAAACCCGGCCAAGGAAAAATGCGCCAAGGGAGAGGAGATCCTCAAAAGGACCGATACCCTGGCCAGGGAACTGGGAATAAACGGCGTTCCCACCTTTATCCTTGACAATGGGGAGAGGGTTGTGGGAGCCGATATGAGGGCCCTGGAACAGCTTTTATCCAAAGCGCTCAGGAAGTAACCCTTTCCATAAGCTCCTTGGCGTTTTCTAAGGAAGAGGGGGTTACTTTCCCTGAGAGCATCCTGGCCAATTCCCTTAATCTTTCATCCGGGGAGAGCTCCCTGACCTTGGTATAAGTTCTCCCTCCCCGGACCTCCTTCTCCACCAGAAAATGCTGTTCCGCAAAGGCAGCCACCTGAGGCAGATGAGTAACCACGATAATCTGATTGGTTCTGGCAAGCTCCCTCAGCATTTTACCTAACTCAAAGGAGGTTCTACCACCAATGCCCGTGTCTATCTCGTCAAAAACAAAGGTTTTCCCCCTCTCTGCAAAAAGGCTCTTTAAGGCAAGCATCACCCTGGAGAGTTCCCCCCCTGAGGCTATTTTTCTCAATGGTTTGAGTTCCTCGCCTGGATTGGCGGAAAAATAGAATTCCCCTTCCTCAAGACCCCAAGCATAAGGGGGAACCTCCCTCAGCCTCAGTTCCATCCTTGCCCTTTCCAGGGCCAGTTTTTTTAGCCTGGAAATCAGTTCCTTCTCCAGCTTTTCCTTTCCCTTTTTCCTTTTTTCAGAGAGCTGCTTAGCCAGTTCAAGGAATTCTTCCTTTGTCCTCTTTACCTGCTCTCTGAGCCCTGCAAGGTCAAAACTTCTCTCCAAGAGGGCGAGTTTTTCCTCTGCCTTCTTCCTGTAGGAAATAACTTCCTCCAGGGTGGGACCATATTTTCTCTTGAGCCTCTCAAGAAGGGCCAGTCTTTCCTCTACCTCCTCAAGGCTTATGTCCTCTTCCTCTATGTAGGCAAGCTTCTCTCCCACCAGCCTTGCCAGGTCCGAAAGGGCTGAGAGGAAATTCTGAACGTCCTCCAGGTGGGGGTTAAACTCCGGGAAAGCCCCTCCGAGCTCTTCCAGGGCCTTTTTAACCTCCCAGAGCCTCTCGTAAACCCCTCCTTCCCCCTCCATTTCCCCATTCACCCTCAAAAGGGCCTCCTTCAACCTTTCTTTCCTGAGGAGGAATTCCCTCTTTTTTTCCAGCTCAAGGTCCTCCCCGGGCTTTATGTTGGCCCTTTCTATCTCCTGAATCTGGAAACCCAAAAGCTCCCTTTCCCTTTCTACCTCCTCCCTTCTCTCCTCCGCTTCCCTCAACTTCCTGAGGCTATCCTGAAACTCCTCCCAGGCCCGCAATACCTTCTCCCTGAGGCTCATGGCCCCGATGTAGGCATCTAAAAACTCAAGGTGCCTTTCAGGTTCTAAAAGAAAATAGTGGTCCCTCTGGCCGAAAATGTCTATGTACCGGGAGGCCTCCTGGGAAAGCTTCTTCAGGGGAACCATCTGCCCGTCCAGGAGGGCTCTCGAGCGTTTTTTGCCTATTTCAAGGGTCAAAATCCTCCCCTCAACCATTACCTCTATTCTCGCCTTTTCCTTCCCGGTTCTTATGGAATCCGGGTCAGGCTTTCCCCCTACCAGGGCTTTCAGACTACCCACTATGATGGACTTTCCAGCTCCTGTTTCCCCGGTAAGCGCCACGAAGCCTTCCCCCAATTCCAGCTCCGCTTCTTCCACCACTGCCAGGTTTTTTATTCTCAGGAACTCAATCATTGATTAAATTATATAGGATTTCTCCTGAAAATTCCCTTGACCAGAAGGAAAACAAGGAGGAAAAGGGAAAAGGTGGGATAAAACATCCTCTGGTATTTACCGGTGATAGTGTAAAAACTGAAATTTCTTCTGGGGGAAATGGCCCCCTTTATAAACTCGGTCCTGTATATTTGAGACCGCTGAAGAATCCTTCCGTAGGGGTCCACCACTGCGCTTATACCGGAGGAGGCTGCCCTGATGAGGTATCTTCTATTTTCCACTGCCCTCAACCTTGCCTGATAAAAATGTTGCCATGGTGCGGAGGTTCTGCCATACCAGGCATCGTTGGTTACATTGACGAGGAATTCTGCTCCCTTTTCAACCATTTCCCTCACAAGCTCCGGAAAAATGGCCTCGTAGCAAACCGGAGAGGCGAATTTTTCATCCTGAAAACGGAGAAGGGAAATATTTTTGCCCGGAGAAAAATCCCCTATCTCCATGGCAATCCTGGGGATAATTCTTTTGAGAAAAGGAACGGGATTGTATTCCCCGAAGGGGACTAAGTGAATTTTATCGTATCTCCACATCCCTCCCTCCGGGGATATGGAAAAAACTGAATTGTAGAACTTCTCCTTTTCCACCCATGTGGCGGAGAAAACCAGCCATGCCTTCCAGCGGGAGGAAAGGCCCTTTATATAATTCTGCCAGTAGGGTTCGGATAGATAGATAAAGGGAACGGTAGTTTCGGGAAAAACTATAAGGTCAACGCCCTCTTCCGCTGCCCTGTTGCCAAGGTCTTCGTATTCCGATAACACTTCCCTTGCTTTTACCGGGGTAATTGGGGGAGAAAAATCCCACCGGTTTTGAAGCACCGCCACCCTTATGTTTCCCCTGACATAGGGCCCTATCATAAGGAAACCCATCAAATGAAAAAGGAGAAGGAGGAAAAATGCCATAAGAACCCTTCTTCTCTGAAGGAGCAGGGCAAAGCCCACCATTAAAAAACTGAGAATATATATCCCTCCCAAAGAGGCCCACTGAAGGAAGGGCAAATCCGCCGAAACGGTATAACCCAGGCTTCCCCAGGGAAACCCGGTAAATAATATTTCCCTTAAAACTTCAAGGCCCACCCAAAGGAAGGGGGAAAAATAAATCCAGTTTCCCTTTAAAAATTTCAAGCACCAGGAAAAAAGTCCGAAATAAAGAGCAAGATAGGCAGCTAAGGAGAGCAGGGCCACCGAGCCGAGAAAATAGGAAACTCCCCCATATTTTTTCAGAGTAGGAACTATCCAGTAAAGGGAGGGAAGGAAAAAGGAAATTCCCCCCACAAATCCCACCAGGAAATTCCTCTTCCTCGCCATTGCTGAAAAGAGCAGGGAATATGAAAGGAAGGCGAGGAGAGAAAATTGCCATGTAAAGAAGGAAAATGAAAGGGAGAGGGCAGCGCTGGCAAAAATAGCCAGAAAATAGGCAAGCATAGGGGAATTTTATCCTCTTATTCATTTCTGGTAAACTTTCCGGGATGAAGGGAAAAAATTTCAAAATTTTGCTCTATTCTGCCGTAGTATGGCTGGTTTTTTATTATCTCTTTCCTCTGCCCTTTCTTCCTGACAGTGCCTATCTGCTGAGGGTTTTCGCAGGTCAGATTTACTCCAAGATAATTTTCCTGGTTTTTCTGGTGGGGATCTTTCATCTATGGTTAACCTACAGGGAATTCCAGGATCTGTTTCGCTCAGGGGATCTGGTAAGGTGCTCCAGCATTGAATGTTTAAAGGAGAAAAAAAGGAGGGGTATGCTTGATTTACTTCTTTCCCCCTTCCTTAAGTTTGCGGAAAATGCAAAGGACCGGGAAGAACTGGTAGCCCTTACATCATCTTTTTTCAGCTCCTTCAGGAATTGGGCGGAAGACCGTTTTGTTTTGACCAGGGTGGTTATATGGGCCCTGCCACTTATGGGCTTTATAGGCACCGTGGTGGGGGTAACCATGGCCATTGCAGGGTTCCGGGTCGGGGAAGGGACATCTTCCTTTGTTCGTTCCTTTTCCCAGGTAAGTCAGGGGCTTTATACGGCCTTTGATACCACATTTCTGGGGTTGGTTCTCGTGCTTATTCTCATGTTCCTCTACTCCTTGGCCTGGAAAAAAGTAAATTCCTCCGTAACCCTGCTCCAGGGTTTTTTAATGGAGAAAATAATTCCTTCCCTGGAATTCCCCGGGGAAAAATCAGTTACTCTGGGGCTTAATCTTTCGGAGCTTGAGGAAAGGATGGAAAGGATAATATCAAGGATGGAGGAGGGGGCAAAAATTCTGGCAACTATATCCAAAGCTCTTCTCCTTTCCTTAGGAGAAAGGGAGAAGGAAAACCTCCTAAATGAGCTGGAAAAACGGGAATTTTAACCTGGTATCCATAGTGGACCTGATGTTCTCCTTCACGGGGATTCTCCTGTTTCTTATATGGGGTTTTGCTTCCATGCCCAGGGAGGAAAACTATCGGGAAGCCAAGAGACTCCTCCGGGAATACTACAGTTTTGTGGTAAAAAAGGGCAAAATAACCACCATAAAGGCCAAAAGGGATTTCATTTTCAACCTTAAGCCCATGGTCTTTATAGTGGACTCTTCGGAAAGGGTAAAGTATTTATCCCCCCAGGGCCATCCTTCCCTCATAACAAGGCAGGAGGTAAAAAGGAAAATACGGGAATGTATAAGGATAAACAGCAAAGACCTGCCTAAAAAAGAGTTATGCGGAGTGGTCTTTATGGTACCTCCCCAGGGATTTACGTGGATAAAAACCATTGAAAAGGAAGTATGGCAACTTCTTAAAAATTCTAATAGCTTTCTCCCCCTTAGTTATATCCCCATGGAAGAAAAGGTTTATCGCAAGGTCTGTGTGCTATGGACAGAATAGAACCAGATTTTACCCCCTTCGCTGATCTTTCTGTTACCATGGTGGGGGTATTCTTCGTTCTCCTTTCCCTTCTGGTGATGGTTTCATGGCACGAAAAGAAAACGGTAAGGGCCATAAAAACGGAATATTTACCCATTTACATAGGCAAACGGGACATTCAAAAAAGAATAACTGTTTTCGTGACCGGCCAGGGCGCGGAATTTTTGAGGGAGAAGGACCTGGAAAAACTCCTTGAAGGGTTTCCCGTTTCCCTCATCAATGTTGATATAGAACCGGTAAGGGATGGGGACCAGGGGGATGTTTTTTGCGTGGGCTTTGTCCCAGATAAGCATAAGGTCTTAAAGCCCGCATGGAAGGAACCCCATCTTTTAATCTCCAGGATAAAAAGGCTCTGGCACGTAAAGAAGCCTTCCAGATGGGGGATGTTCATAATAATCCTGGACAGCGAAGGCGTGAACCTGGCCTCTTCCATAATGAAAGAGGCTCTGCAGGAAAACTTCGTGGTTTCTGTTTCCTTTCTCCAGAAGGGCTGGTATTTCGTTTACGGATGTTCGTTGGCGGGGACCATTCCTGTGGTGAACTTCTGAGCCATGGACAGGGAAAGGAGAATTCTCGTTTACCTGAAAAGGAGGGAAATTTACCTTTTAGAAAAACTCCTGGATGCCCTGAAGGCTGGGAAATCCTCTGGATCCTTTCTGGAGGAAATGGAAGGGGAGAAAAGGAAAAGGGCCCGGAAGGAAATGGCAAAACGCATAGCAAGGGATTCCCTGCTTCCGGGCTTCCTGGTGCTTTTTTTCCTGCTTATACTCATGGGCCTTTTTTCCCTGAAAAAACCCTTCTTTCCTCCTTCTTTTAAAGGAGGAGCTTTTATAGGGGGAAAACCTGAAAAACTCCTGGTTTCCTATTATTTTGATTCCGGTTATCTGGAACTTGTGGGTTACGATTGGAGCCAGGAGCCCCTATCTTCCGAAGAAAGGGAAACCCTTCAGGATATTCAGCTTTACTACAGCCTCGGTGGGCTTAATTTCAAAAAGGGGGAAGAAATCCTCAGGGAACTTCTGGTAAGAACCGGCAATCCTAAAGTAAAAAGCAGAATACTTCTGGCCCTGGCCAACTTGAAGGAAAGGGAGGGAGACAGAAAAAGGGCACTTATCTACGCCAGAACCTCCCTTTCCTTAGCTTCCCCGTATCCTGCCCTGGCCTTTGACCCCCTTACCTATGTTCTCAAACTCCTCTGGGAGGAAAACAGATTCGCCCAGATGGAGAAATATATTCCCCGTTCCCTTGAGTTGCTCAATTATGACTTCTACTATCCGCTCTTCAAATACACTGCCTTCTACATTTTATGGAAGGAGAGGGAAGAAAATCTAAGGACCAGATGGGTGTTTGATATCCTGTCCTCCCTGGCCCAAAATTTTCCCTCCAACCTGAAACTGGCCAATGATTTTGCCACCACCTTAAAAAAATGCTCTGCCCCCCTATGTTACTTAGCCCTGGGTATTACCTATCGTGCCTTGGGTTTCAGGGAATATTACACCAGATATCTGAACATGTTTCTTTCCATGGCCAGGAGAAACCCGGCCAAATACGAGGAGTTCATAATCCTGGCCAAGAGGTTAAAAAATGCTCCTTAGAATCGCTCTGGCCTTAGGTATAGGTTATTTCCTGGTTAAGTATTCAGCCATTCTCCTTATAAGGGAGAAGATAGAAAGGCCTGAAAGGTTGAATCTTATACTAACCACCATTACTCTGTTTTCCGTATTTGTGATTTATTATTCTTTGATTTATTCCTTCACGGGAAAATTTCATCTGGCTTCCAGCTTAGTTTCCCTTATAGTCTTTACCTCCCTGGTGATTATCCTTGAGCCCCAGGCTCCCCTGAGGTTATGGCCAACGGCATATCTTCTCACCCTTTTAACCCTGCCTTTCCTGCTCAAATTCGTCGTAGTTAGGGAACCCTTTGCCTTCAGATTCGTTCAGGTGGGGCTGAGGGAGGAGGGATTCAAGTTTGTAAGTATTTTCATACTTTTTCTTATGGGAAAAATCAGGAACAGGAAGGACTCCATAGTGGCAGGCGCCTCGGTGGGCGCTATTTTCGGGTCCCTGGAAAACTACCTTTACGGAACCAAATTCGGCTTTTCCACCTTCGCCCTCAGGAATCTCTTCCCCATACATCTAAGCCTGAGCGCCCTCATGGCCCTCTTTTTCTATCAAACATTGCGGGGCAGACTCAGGTTTTTATGGTTTCTGGCCACCGTGATAATTCCCCCTTTCCTGCACTGGGCCTATGATTTCTCCCTCCAGACCACCCGGACAATACTGCCCTATTTTCTTCTCAATCTTCTCCTTTATTCCCTCGTTTATCTTGTAGCCAGGGATGAAAAATAAGGGAATAGTGGAACTTTTCTCCTCCATAGCCCCACGGTATAACCTGCTGAATCACCTCCTCAGCCTGGGCCTTGATTTTCACTGGAGGGCAAAAACCATAAAGGAAATATCCCCTGAAAAGCACACGAGAATACTGGACATATGCGCTGGCACCGGAGACCTTTCTGCCATTGCCCTTAAATACGGAGCAAAACCCTTAGCCCTGGATTTGAGTTATTCCATGCTGAAAATCGCAAGAAAAAGGCTCAAGAACCTTCCAGTTGTATTGGGGGATGCTCTCCGACTTCCCCTCAGGGAGGAAAGTTTTGACGCAGCGGTGATGGGATTTGGACTGAGAAATCTGAAGGACCCTTCCTTAGGGATTAGGGAAGCCTACAGGATTCTCAGGCCAGGTGGGAGACTGGCTATACTCGAATTTTCCCCGGAACCCTCCTGGTTTCTCCGCCCCTTTTACAAGCTATACCTCAAAAAACTGGTCCCTTTCCTGGGAGGACTTATAACCGGAAAAAGGGAAGCCTATCTTCACCTGTCCCGATCCATAGAGCATTTCCTTAAACCGGAGCAGGTAATCGAGCTTATGGAAAGGGCAGGATTTTCGGTAAACTATTTTAAACTCTCCCTGGGAATAGTCGTCCTTTATATAGGTAAAAAGGAGGAAAAATGAAGTTCGGTTTAATACTCACTGAAAGGGGGAAAAGGCCGGTATTTCCCTGGAAGGACAAACTGGTGGATGTTCTGGATTTTGCCCAAAGACAGGGAATCTCCGTTCCTGCATCAGATGCTGAAAAATATATAAAAACCGAGGGAACTGTTCCCTTCCTCCGCCGCCTATGGGAAATTCTGGAGGAGCCTGACGAGGATCTTCTCTATAAAAAGGAAAATGTTAAATTTCTCCCTCCTGTGCCCTCCCCGGAGAAAATTATCTGCTTAGGAAGAAACTATATAGACCATTGCCAGGAACAGGGAAAGGAACCCCCGAAAAATCCGGTTATTTTCGCCAAATACAGGAACGCTCTTGTAGGTCACAGGGGAAAAATAATTCTTCCCAGAAGCTCCAAGATGGTGGATTACGAGGCGGAACTTGTGGTGGTTATAGGAAAGGGAGGGAAGGGGATTGAGCCCGCTGAAGCCTACAAGCACATTTTAGGCTACACCGCGGGCAACGATGTAAGCGCTCGGGACTGCCAGTTCGGAGACGGACAATGGGTGAGGGGAAAAACCTTTGATACCTTCCTCCCCCTGGGCCCCTTTATAACCACCGCAGACCAGGTGGAAGACCCCCATTCCCTTCACATAAAACTGGACCTGAACGGAAAGCCCATGCAGGATTCTTCCACTTCAAAAATGGTCTTCCCCGTGGATTATATTATTTCTTTCATTTCTAAGGACATAACCCTTTCCCCGGGAGACATAATCTGCACAGGAACCCCGGCAGGGGTAGGATTTTTCAGAAAACCCCAGGTTTTCCTCAAGGAAGGTGACCAAATAAGAATAGAAATCGAAAGGGTTGGGGTTCTGGAAAACTTCGTGGTCTTACCAGAGGTTCCTTCTGTATAACTTATCCACAGTCTCCTTCCTCACCACATTTACCAGAAATAGAAGGGCCACAAGGTTGGGAAGGGCCATAAGGGCATTGGCAGAGTCACCTGTATACCAGATTATGTTCAGGTAAGGTCCCTGAACAATGGCCCCTATGAAGGTAAGGCTTATAAATACCAGCCTGTAGGGAACAACCACCCGGCTCCCGGCTATGTATTCAAAGGACTTCTCCCCGTAATAACACCAGGCAATCAGGGTGGAATATCCGAAAAGAAAAGACGCCAGGGCTATTATGGCACCGCCGAAGGGATGGGGAATGGCCGATTCAAAGGCCGCTATGGTAAGGGCAGTGGAGGTAAGGCCTTTGGAAGAACCGTAGGCCGCAGTGTAAAGATAGGCCCCCGAGAGTATTATGGTGAGGGTGGTGAAGGTGTTTACGAATATGGTGTCTATGAAGGTGCCTGTCATGGCTATAAGGCCGTTGTAAACCGGCTCCGGGGAACGGGAGGCCGCCTGGGCTATGGCGGCAGAACCCAGTCCGCTCTCGTTGGACAGAACCCCACGCCTTACCCCTATGGAAATCGCCTGGGCAACGGTGGTGCCCACCAGGGCCCCTCCCACAGCCTTTACGGAAAAGGCTGATTCAAATATGAGAAGAAAGGCCTGGGGAATTTTTGCGAAATTAACCAGGATAACCACAGTCCCACCGAGAACATAAAGGACAATCATGGCAGGAACAAGCTTCTCGGAGACGCTCCCTATCTTCTTTATCCCACCGATAACCACTATCCCAACCATGGCAGTTATGGCAGCCCCGGTTATCCAGGCAGGTATTCCAAACTGGGTCTTGAAGGCAAGGGCCATGGAATTGGACTGGGCCATGTTGCCGGTGCCCAGAAGGGCCGTTATGGAGGCGGATATGGCAAAGAGCGCCCCTAAGAACTTCGCCGCAGGCTTCCACTTTATCCCATACCTGGCATAATACATGGGACCTCCAGCCATCTCTCCTGTGGGCATTTTCTTCCTGAACTTCACCCCAAGAAAACCCTCCGCATACTTGGTGGCCATGCCGAAAAGCCCCGCGACCCACATCCAGAAGGGAGCCCCAGGCCCGCCAGTGGCAATGGCCGTTGCAACCCCGGCTATGTTACCGTTTCCCACCGTGGCCGCAAGCGCCGTCATAAGGGCAGCAAAGGGCGATATGTCCCCTTCCTCCTTGCCAAGATATCCCCGGTGAAGGGCCCCCCGGAAAACCTCCCTGAAGGCAGAGACCAGTTTTCTTATCTGAACCCATCCGGTGGCAAAGGTGAGGATGATTCCTGTGCCCACAAGAAGGATTATCATCCATGTGCCCCAGGCAATGTCGGAAAGCTCCCTGGTAAAAATAAGGGCCCTGTCAAGGGAAGTAAGGTGAACCCGAAGGCTCAGGTCCATGTCCCTGTTAAGCTCTATCTCCCTTTTCAGCTTCTCCGCACTGAAAATGCTTATTTTGAAGTGATAAATTCCCGGGGAAAGATTTCTGAAAAAGAATTCCCCCCTTTCGTTGAGCTCGGATTTAATAAAATGGGAAGAGCCTTCCGGCCTGAGGAGAACTATACCTGCCCTTAGAGGCCTGCCCTCCTGATCCGTTATCCTTCCTGAAAGGTTGTAAGAAAAACCCGCCCCCAGCAGCAGGAGAAAAATCAAAATTTTTTTCATCTTTCCTCCTGAAAAGCCAAATTTTGCCAGCATAGGGAATCTGGCTAAAATTATACAGAAGGAGGAAATAATGAAAAAATTCGCTTTTTTCTTGTGGATGATCTCCTGGCTTATGGCAGGCTTTGTTACGGCAAGAAAGGTGGAAATATACCCGGGGGGAGCCAGAATTTATTTAGTCGAAAGGGCCGATGCCCAGGGCAAAGTGAGTTTCGGTCCCCTTCCTGCGGATGCCAGTGAGATAATCTGCTCCCATCCTGATTTTTCCGTTGAAGAAGCTCTAAATCCTCAGATTCCGGAAAGGGCGCTGAAAATTAAAGAAGAATTTCAGAAATTAAGGGTCAAGGACAATTCCCTCAAGGCCCAAATTGAATTTCTCCAGACCAGCCACGCCTTCTATTTGGAAGCCCTTAAAAACCTATCCTCCAGTTTTTCCAAAAAACCCGTTATGGGCTGGGAAAAACTCCTGGAAAAATTTTCATCTAAAATTGCCTCCCTAAGGGAAGAAATAGAAAAACTGAAAAAGGAAAGGGAAAAACTGGAGCCCAAGCTGGAACTGGCAAGAAAGAGGTGGGAAAGGATAAAAACTAAGGTAGAAAAGGCAAAATTCGTGGAGGTCAGGGCAAATCCAGGGGAAACTGTCTTTTTGTCCTTTAACACGGGCGCCATCTCGTATCGCTTCTTTTACCGGGTAAATGTGTCCCTTAATGCCTCTAAGGTAACCATGGAGGCTTATTCAAGAATCACATCCTTTCTTCCCATGGACCTAAGGGGAGAAACTTTCCTTCTTCCAGAAAGACCTTCCTTTTATAATCCCCTCCCCACACAGAGAAGATGGGACATATATTTAAGAAAAATTTATCCTGTAAAGAAGGGGTTGAGAAGGGGGATGGCCATGGCTGTTCCTCCTGCCCTTGAAGGAACAAAGCCTAAGCCCATCGCGAGAACCTCGGGTATTTACAGAACCGTATACCTCGGGAAAAATACCCTTAAATTCGGGGAAAACAACCTTAAAATTTTCTCTAAGACCCTGGAAGGAAAAATAACCTGGGAGGTCTACCCTTCGATTTCCACCCGGGTATTCGTTGTTTTCAGGGGTAAAAACAACACGGGATTCCACCTACCTTCAGCCAGGGTGCTTTACTTCATTGACGGGGTCTTTGCCAGGGCAGACAGCCTTTCCTCTGTGGCTGAAAATCAGAAACTAACCCTTACCCTGGCTGTGGACCCGAATTTCAATGTCAAATACATTAGAAAAACCGTAGAGAGAAATCAGGGCATTATGAAAAGCGGTATTCTCATAGAGAGGGAAGTCATCCTTAAAAACGGAGGAGAAAGGGAAAGGGAGGTGAATGTCTACCTTCCCATACCCTATCCAGTGGACAGGGAGATTAAGGTAAAGGCCCAGATGCTCCCGGCTCCGATTTCCATTGATAAGGATAAAATTGGACTCTGGAAGCTTAAGATAAAGGCCGGAGGGGAGGAAAAAATAAATCTAAAGTTTAAGCTAACCTTTCCCAAGGGAAAGGAAATTTCAGGAGTAGATTCCTTTTAAATTTCCGTTGTAATTCATTTCAAGGGGGCATAAAATAAAAGGATGAGGAGGTTTGTCGGTTTCGTCATTCTCCTGCCCTTTCTTTGGGGATTTGACTTAGGGGGATTCGTAGGTCAGGCATCCAACAACCGCGGTGGAACCTACGGGGTTTTCGCTTCCCTTTCCTTTTTCCCCTTTACAAGGGTTGAAATTGAAGGCTCAAAATTCTTCGGAAGAAGCGAAAAGCAGATTTCCCTTAACGGAGAAGTGGGCATAGGTCTGGGAGGAATTCATCCTTATTTTTCCTTGGGGGTGGGAATAGATACAGGGGATTCAGAAAAATTAACCCTCAGCAGGATTACTTCCACATCCTTTTTCACCAGCACAGGGGCAGGAGTTAAATTCAACATCTCACCCATGCTGCTCAAGATGAGAATAGACGTAAGAAGGTTTTCCTTAGGGGAGAAGCCCTATTACAGGGCCTATATTGGCCTTTTCTTCTCAATTTAAATGCAGGAGGGATAAATGAAGAAATTAGCCTTTCTCGCCCTTGCGGCCTTTGTCCTTTTCTACTGCGGTAAAGGAACTGAAAAGGTTCCAGTAAAAACAACCCAGAGGGTGGAGGTCAGGCTCCTTCCCTCGGGAACTCTCGCCTTTATGCCTGAGAGATTAACCCTATCCTTTTCAAGGGAATTCCCGGCGGTTAAGGGTTTGAGTTTCAGGCCAGAGGAACTGAAAAAATACATAGAGCTTTTTCCTGAACTCCCCCTTTCCGGCACATGGGCCTCTTCCTCGGCCTTCGTTCTTCGACCAGAGGCAGCCTTTAAACCGGGAAAAACTTACACCCTGAGGATAAAAGCTGTGCCCATTAAGGGGAAAATTCTCAAAACAACCCCCGAGGAGTTCACCTTTAAACTGCCCCAACTTAAGCTTTTGGGAGCCAGTGTGGTGATTGCAGGGGCCAGGACCCGAATAAGGCTTAGATTCAACGGAAAAATTTCCCCGGCTCAACCGGGAAAATACATTGAAATCACCGATGAACACGGCAATCCGGTCAATATTCTGGGATACAGGGTTAAGGGAGAGGAGCTTTTCCTTAGCCTGGCAGTTTCGCCCCCTGTAAAGCTCCAGGTAAAATTAAAAAGGGGATTGCCTTCCTCCTTAGGTCCCCTGGGCCAGAGCACCTCCTTTACCCTTCCCGTGGAGAAGGCCACCGATTACATGATGGTGGAATCCGTGAAGGTAAGGGAAGTGGAAGAGGGTTTTTCTATATCAATCAAACTATCCTCCCCCGGCGGGAATGTGGACCTTACGGGGATTGACCCCACCCCTTTCCTGGATTTCTCTCCCCCCATAAATTTTTCCGCCTTCTCTTCAGGAAGCTTCATCTTCATCAACAGCAGCGACCTTGTTCCAGGTCTTTCGGTAGATCTTAAGGTTCTTGCAGGGCTCAGGGACAAAAATGGCTTTGTATTAAAAAAAGATTATGAAACAACTCTGGTTATTCCCAGAAGGAAATCAAAACTGAAATTTATATATCAGGGAAAATATCTGGGAAGGAACGCAGGCTTGAAAATACCCCTGAAGGCAGAAGGCATAAAGAACCTTGAAATTTCCCTTTATTTTATACCTCCTACCAACTCCCTTTTCTGGTATTCCCTTTACGAGGGTGAGGATTGGGGAATTGAGGACTTCGGGGAACCGGTGACAATGATAAAACTTACCCCAAAGGAGGGGATTAACTGGCTGGACCTTACTCATATGGTAAAGAACCCGGCCCCTGGAGTGTATTTTTTAAGGGCCTCAGGAGAAGGGCAAGATGGAGATACCCTCAGCACCAGCATGCAACTGGTAATTTCGGACCTTTCCTTGGTGGTGAAAAAATCTAAGGAAGAAATTTTCGTCTGGACCTTGGATTCATCCTCCTTAGAGCCGGTCTCCGGAGTGAGGGTGGAGGTAAGGGACAGGAAGAATTTCCTGGTGGGCTCATGTGTCTCCTCCGGAGCCGGATTCTGCTCCATCAAGAACCCTTCCCGAAGAAGGGCGTTTTTCGTTTTCGCCAAAAAGGGGAAGGACTGGACCTACCTCCACATACCCTCCTCCACCATTTCCCTTACCAATTTTGATGTATCAGGGGAAGAACCAAAAGGGGATTTCTCGGTTTACCTTTATCCTGAAAGGGAACTTTATAGGCCCGGGGAGAGGGTTAATTTTGCCCTTCTTTTGAGAAAAAGGGGAAGCTATAAAGGGGTTTCCCTTCCGGTTTCAGTGGTCGTAATTGACCCCAAGGGCAAGGAATTTCTCCGGCTGAATTCAAAAACCGACGCCTCGGGCCTGGCCACCTTCTCCTTTCTGACAGTGAAAACCTCTCCCACAGGAGTATATAGGTTGAAGGCTGAGGTGGGTGGGAAACAGGTGGCCTCCAGGCCCATCCACATAGAGGAGTTTGTTCCCGAAAGGATGAGGGTCAGGACAAAAATGCCGGAAAAACTCCCCGGAAAGGCAAAAATATTCTCGGAATACCTTTTCGGGGCCCCTGCATCAGGCCAGAGGTGGGAAGCGGAAATATTACTGAAGGAAACAGCCCTGAAATGTCCCGCTCATCCGGACTATACCTTTGGTCCTTCTCCGGAAGCTCAGAAAAGGTATTCCTTAAGCGAAAAACAGGAAGGTATACTTGACCAAAAAGGAAGGGGGGAATTTCCCATCCCCTCGCCCTCGGGCCCCCTTTCCCTTCCCCTTAAGGTGAAAATCATCACTTCCGTCAGCGAGGGAGGAAGCGGAAGGGTTACCCATGGGTTTTCTTCAAAGATTTATCATCTGAGGAATTTTTACATAGGTCTTAAAACCCGAACTTCCAGGATAATTGAGGGCAACCCTGTGGACGTTGACGGAATTATAGTCTCCCCCGATTGCCAGTTGGTCAGAAAAAGCCTCCCTCTCGTCTATGCTATTTATCGCCTTTCCTACGCTTACACCTATTCTTCCTATGAGGATGAATACGGATGGAGCAGCAGGCTCATAAGGGAACCGGTGGAAAGGGGAAGGGTTCAGGTAAAGGATGGCAAATTCTCCTTAGCCTTTACCCCTTCGGACAGTTACTACGATTACATGGTGGAGGTTCAGGAGCCCACAACCGGGGAAACCACCCAGCTTATCATCCCTGGTTGGGGATGGTTCTTCACCGCTGAGAGACCACCTTCCCCCCAGACACTGGTTATTAGATTGTCCAAGGAGGAAGGGGACGAGGGGGACGAGATAGAGGCTCAGGTAAAGCTTCCCTTTGAGGGGAAAATACTCTGGACCCTGGAACTTCACGGGGTCCTCAAGCAGGAATTGAGGGAGGCAAAGGGGGAAACTGCTAAATGGAAATTTCGCCTCCCTGAGGGGGTTCCCGATGTTTATGTTTCAGCCCTGCTCATCCGCTCCTCGGAAAACTACCTTGTGGAAAGGGCCTTTGGGGTAAAGAGGATAAAAGTAAAGCCCAGAAGACTTCTCCTTCCCATTAGCCTTGAAGTTCCCCAGCAAATAAAACCCGGTAAAGAACTGAAAATAAAGGTCAAGGGAAAGGGGAATTTTGAAGCAACAATAGCTGTTGTTGATGTGGGCATTCTTCAAATAACGAGAACTGCTCCTCCAGATCCATTCATGGGCATTCTAAAGCCCCTTTCCTTGGGCGTTTCCACCGCAGAGAGCTTCGGATGGAGGATAAGGAAATTCCTTAACAGCGGAGGAGGGGAGGCGGGGATGCCTGCTCCTCCCAAACTGGGAACCAAACCCGGATTCGTAAAAATAGTCTCCTTCTGGAGCGGGAAGCTTTCCTCCAAGGGAGGGGAGATAAATTATTCGGTAAAGGTTCCGGATTTTAACGGAAGGCTCAGGGTTATGGTGGTGGCAGCCGATGGTAAAAGGTTTTCCTCGGCGAGCAAGGATGTGGTGGTCAAGGAGGATGTGGTGGTTCAGGCCACCTTCCCGAGGTTCCTCTCCTGGGAAGATAGGTTCCATTTTCCCATAACCCTTATAAATACCACGGAGACCCCAAAGAATGTCTCCCTTTCTTTAAATTGCGAGGGATTAAATCTGGAGCCCTTTCCCAGCTTGATTACCCTTAAACCAGGCCAAACCCGGGTATTGTGGATCGGCGCTGAGGCAAAAAAGGAAAGCCTGGCAAAGGTAACCATAGAGGCGAAATGGGAAGGAGGGGAATTCCAGGATAGCTATTCAACCAAAATAAAACCCAATATACCCAAGGTCGAATGGACAGGCTTCAAAACCCTTACCCTTCCCGGGGAAATTGACATTACCAGTTTATACGACCAATGGTTGGGGAAGGAACACATAACAAAAATTCTCCTCTCCCCATTTCCCGGAATAACTGCACTCTCTCACCTGGATTACATAATTAATTACCCCTACGGATGCATAGAGCAAACTTCCACTACAACCCTCGCTCTTGTGAAGGCAAAGGAGCTTCTTCCTGCAATAGCCCCGGAAATATCCCGCAACGAACTGGCCAACATGGTTAATCACGGAATTTTAAGGATTCTATCCATGCAGACCTATTCCGGCGGGTTTTCCTTCTGGCCGGGATTGGAAGAAGAATATCCCTGGGCCTCGGCCTATGCTACCTTTGTGCTTCAGGAAGCCAAAAATGCCGGCTATTATGTTCCGACTCCCTCTTTAAAGGGAGCTTATCACTACCTTATGGACAACATGAAAGGGGGACTGGACTATTATGTTCTTGCCCGTTCTGGCATAAATAGTGGGCAGGTAAAGAACGCCATTCTGGACGCGGAGAGGAAATTCAAGGATAGGCTCAATCTTCTGTGGATAGCCGCTGCCCTGAAGGAAGCAGGAATGGCAGAGGAGGCCAGGAAGGTTCTTGCCAGGGCTGAAAAGCTTATGCTTATAAACGGGAGGAGAATTAATCAGGACTTCGCAAGCCCCATAAAAACCACCGCCGTGGACCTGTATGTTCGTCAGCTGGTGAACGGGGACATTGGAGCCGACGAAATAAATTCCCTGGCCAATATATTCCAGCAGGAAAGCTATTACTACACCACCCAGGAAATTGCCTGGGCCTTGGTGGCCATTGAACATTACCTGAAGAAACACCCTCCCTCCTCTCAAATGGACGCCTACCTTGAAGTGGACGGAAGTAGGGTAAAACTTAAAAAGAAAGGCTTTCTCATGGCAACCGAGATAAGGGAGGGACCCTATAAAAACAATCTAATTCTTAAAATTAGGGGAAGTGGAAATGCCTTCCTGACCTTACAGATGAAGGGCTTCCGCAAGGGCATTACCTCCTTCCAGCCCCAGTCAGAACACCTTGAAATAACCAGAAGAATCCTACAGCCTGGAGGTGGACCTGTAAACAGTGCAAAGCTGGGGGAGCTTCTCCTGATGGAGGTGGTAGTAAGGGGAGATGGTTATTACGAGAACGCTGCCATTGAGGTTCCCCTCCCTGCGGGGCTTGAGGTGGAAAATCCCAGGCTGAGCGGTGAGATAGAGGGGGTAGAAAGCAGCTTTGAACCGGACTATGTGGACATAAGGGACGATAGGGTCATAATTTTCGGAACCATATCCCCACGCCCCCAAACTTATTATATCCTTGTAAGGGCAGTAACTCCTGGCTTATTTTTCCTACCTCCCTCCACGGCTTCCCTGATGTATGCCCCTGGATACTACGCAAGGACCAGCGCCGATGTTTTTAAGGTGGAGAAGAAATAGCGCTGTTCTAACCCTTTTGCTATTTTCCCTCATTCTTTTATGGATAAATTCCGGGGGAAGGAAAATCTCCTGGTCAACGGTGGTTTACGACAGGAAGGGAGAAGTGTTGAGGGTTTACCTGAGCAGGGACGATAAATGGAGGATTCCCATTTCCCTGGACCAGGTGGATCCCAAGTTCATTGAAACTCTAATAAAACAGGAGGACCGATTCTTCCGGTGGCATCCTGGGGTAAACTTCCTCTCGATTTTAAGGGCCGCTTATCAGAACATTACCAAGGGAAGAATCGTATCCGGCGCTTCCACCGTAACCATGCAGGTGGCGAGACTGGTGCACCCGGAAAAAAGAAATCTTTTAAACAAAGCTAAGGAAGCCCTGATTGCCCTTGAAATGGAAAGATACCTTAGCAAGAGGACAATACTTGAACTGTATCTCTCCTTGACCCCTTACGGTGGAAACATTGAGGGAATAGGAGCGGCCTCCATGGCCTATTTCGGGAAGCTTCCTGGTAAGCTTCAGCCCCAGGAAATAGCCTTCCTCCTCACCCTTCCCAGGGCACCCTCTCTTTCCCTGGAAAATAGGAAAAAAATGAGGGACAGGATTTTAAGGAAAATGTGGAGATGGGAAATTATAAGCGATGAGGAGCTTCACCGCAGCCTCCTCGCCCCCCTTCCCGCGAGAAAACCCTTCCCCAAAAAAGCACCCCATGCCTGCGATTTCCTAAGGGAAAGATATAAGGGAATCTTTATCCGCTCAACCCTTGACCCTGTGCTCCAGGCCAAGGCGGAGGAAATGGTAAAACTTCACAGGGAAAGGCTCCTTGGCCTCGGCGCCACCCAGGCATCGGTGGTGATTATTGAAAATACCACGGGAAAGATAAGAGCCATGGTTGGCTCGGTGGATTACTGGGGCCCTATGGACGGACAAATTAAAGGATTTTACGCCTTTCGCTCCCCGGGCTCTGCCCTTAAGCCCTTCCTATACATCATGGCTCTGGAAAAGGGGACCATAACTACGGAAAGCCTCCTCCCCGATGCTCCCATGTCCTTTGCAGGGTTTTCCCCCAGGGATTTTGACCTTTCCTGGAGGGGGCTGGTAAGGGCAGAGGATGCCCTGAGTCTTTCGTTGAATCTTCCCTTTGTTTATCTACTTCGCCGGGTGGGATATTGGGATTTTATAAGAAGGCTTAAGGAGGGGGAATTGGAAGGTCCTCTTCCTTCGTATCAATACGGTCTTTCGGCCATAATAGGAGGAATGGAAGTCAGGCTCCTGGACCTTGCGAACCTGTATTCCTGCCTGGCTAAGGGAGGAATGTTCTCTCATTACAAATTAATTGAAGGGGAAAAATTCCCTTCCAGAAAGCTCTTTGAGCCAGGAGCCGTTTACCTTTCATTAAGGGCCCTTTCTAAAAAGGGAAGACCCGATGCCCCAGCCCTGAAATATTTTACCCCCGGGAAGGTAATTTACTGGAAAACCGGAACTTCCTGGGGAAGGAGGGATGCCTGGTCAATTGGATTTTCAAGGAACTACACCGTGGGGGTCTGGGTGGGGA
>JALXBI010000008.1 GCA_026991555.1 Candidatus Aminicenantota bacterium | reverse complement strand
TGAAACTTCCATCCAGGGTTTTTATCTTAAGCAGAAAGGGCTCCTGGCTGGAAAATTTTATTTTTAAGGGAAAAATACCCAAGAGCCTTGAGCTTTTTTGTTTGAAAATTTGTTTGAGCTCAGGAACAAAATAAGCGACAACCTCCAGGTTTCCCTTCCCCCTGAGGGTTAGTTTTACCTGTCCCCCATCCCATGGTATTTCAACCCCTTCCCCTCTTTCCAGAACGAAATTTTTCCCCTTTCCCCGGTCAAAACAGAGCTTCTTCACCACGAATTCTTTGCGGTTTCTCCTGAGGAAACCTATTATATTGATTCCCCTTCTAAGCAGGGGAGAAGATAAAGAATATTTACGGAGATGTGGGGAATAGGGGAGCCTGGCTATCACCCTGCCGTTGATGGAAATTTTTACGGGAAAACGGCTCTGGCTTTTGTAATAAAAACTCAAGGAACCCGGGGAGGTTTTTCTCCAGAGGGCAAGGGCAGAAATGGGTTTTTGGGCTATAAACCCATTGGAACTGTACCTGAAACCACCCCATATGTTTCCCTCGTCGGCGCAGGTCTGGTCCTCTTCCCAGGTCCAGAAAATCTTTCCTTTGGCTTTTTTCGGGTTTCCTCCGCAACTGAAAAATAAAAGGGCCATAATCAAGGCAAAGATGTATTCCCTTTTCATTACCCTCAGAAGAATTTTAATTGAAATTTCCCGGGGCCTTTGATTTTTACCCTTACTCTGGGTGAGATGCCATCTCGATTTTTAAGAAAGTCCACCTCCAGTCTTTTCCCAGGAGGCAATTGTATCCTTAGAGGAGAGTTTTCTCTGAGGGTTTCCATTACATTGTCCTGAAAGGATAATTTCGTTCCCGGGAAGAGGAGAAAATCCCAAGAGAAGTGGATTTCCTTCGGGAAATCCATGGAGAGGTTGAATTCTTCCCCTTCCTGAGTAAGGCTGATGCTGGCCAGGGCCTCTTTTCCATCGCCTATAATACCCTCCAGGCTCCTTTTACTGCATTGGGTTATTTGAAAGGGAACATTGAGCCCGTCTATGGAAAGGCCTGAATCCGGGGTTATTACTTCCATCTCCTCTTTTATTGCTGACAGGGAGATAATGGTAGTCGGAGAGGAAACCATCCTGGAGATAACCAGCACGCTTACCCCATCCCTCATTATGGCCGTGGATGATTCCTTAGAACACATACCCCCTGGTTTGTAACTTCCTTTTACGGGCTTTACGAAGGCCTCAATCCCTTCCACGGGCTCCGTTCCCACCCTGGAGCTTTTGTAGGAAGAGCAGAGCAAACTGATGAGGAATTCTGGGTTCTTCGTCATGAGATGAAGGGGAAGCAGGTAAATTCCCCGAACCCCACCTAAGGGGAGTAGCCTGTCCCGGGATTTTACTTCCAGTAGGAACCGGGCGGCTCTTTCCAGTCTTTCCCAGGCCTCGCCGGTAAGGTATTTGTTCCTGGAAAGGAGAAGGGTAGTATAAAGGGATGCTTCGAAGAATAGCAGATGTTCTTCCACGGAGTTTCCACGAAAGATACCCTCTCCGTCTATTTCATCGTGCAGGAAGGATAAGAACTCCTCCAGGTAGAGGTCAAAGTCCATAGCTGGCATGGAAAATTTCCTCAGGAAAATCCCGGAAAAAATCAGTGCAGGAAGTCTGAGCACCCTTTTCCAGTCCTGGGGTTTAAGGTCTTCCCTTATGTAGATATAGTGTTGAAGCACAGAGGAGGCTATTTTCTTCACGCTCTTTTTTTCCGTGCTTAATCCTGATTTCAGAGCGTCGTAAAGAAGAGGGAAAACTACAGCCCTGCTCAGCACAGCTTCCTCTATTTCCCAGCCTCTTCCCTTCAGGGGA
Organism: Candidatus Aminicenantota bacterium; assembly: GCA_026991555.1. GTDB lineage: Bacteria > Acidobacteriota > Aminicenantia > S016-38 > S016-38 > JALSNJ01. Next base: position 780 of record JALXBI010000008.1, on the reverse strand, counting down.
GGGTTTTTGTCAATCCAGGATGTGAAAATTGAGGATGCCTTCTTAAGTAGTTCCCCATTTTGCTGGTAAAGATAGGAGACAGCAGGGGGAAGAAGCCAGGAAAAACCGTAAATTAAAGGGTTATCCTTCCCATTCACACATCCTCCCTTTTTCAGACACGCCTGGGTTGGGATGGGAAGTTCCCCCACTAATGGAAGGAAAATCCTTCCCCTCAGGAAAAGCTCCCTGGCCTTGGCGAATATGCCCGGTTCCTGGGTCCCTGATGGCTCAAAGAGAAACTTGAATTTGAGGGGAAAAATGGGGGTGGTGGCCTTTGCCTCCTTTCTTAACCTTTTTTCTTTCTGGGTGGGTAGCAAGCTTTTTATTTCCAGCATTTCCCCTTTATGATAGAACAAAAATCAGGGCAGGCCAAGAATTTTAACGCCGAGAATCCTTTTATCACCGTTGCCTATAATCCGGTGAGGGATGAAGGTGGGGCTAATCCTGAATTCCAGAAACCCCCTTCCTTTAACCCCGATTTTTTCACTGCGATGAATGGGGGTAAAAACAATGGTTTTAAGGTAAGTCCCCTTCCAGTAAACCCGGACCCTCTGAGCTTTAATTCCCGTGCGGTTGAAGGGGAAATCGGACACAAGGGTTATGGGTTCCTTAAACTTCCAGTAAATACCGCAGCTTCCCGAGGTCCACCGGAAATTGTCCTCCTGAGGATAAACACCGTAGGAATAAACACTGTTTCGCTGAATTGACCAGTTTGCAGGGTGCAGGGAATTGAAACGGATA
>JALXBI010000007.1 GCA_026991555.1 Candidatus Aminicenantota bacterium | reverse complement strand
CCCAAGGCAAGCCCTCCCAAGCTCATTATGTTCACATTGACCCTGGCAAAATACATGAGGACAAAGGTGGAGATTACAGAAATGGGTATTACCAAGGCAACAAGGGCAGGGTCCCTGAAGTTCCTCAGGAAAAGCACGAGGACTAAGAAGGCAAGAAGGGAGCCTATGTAGATGGAGTATTTTATGGAGTTTATGGAGGAGGTTATAAGGGAGGCGTCCTCTGAGACGATTTTAAACCTGACCCCTGGAAATTCCCTCTCTATGGCCTTCATTTCCCTTTTTGCCCTCTGGGTGACCTCCACGGTGTTTGCCCCGGATTCCTTGAAGAGCATCAGAGCCACTGCCCTCCTCCCGTTGAACCTTATCTCCCCCTGGCGGGGCTTTTCCTCCACCTTAGCGGTCCCAATGTCCTTTATAAGAATTTCCCTTTCCTTTTCCTTTTTTACAGGAATAAGATTAATCTCCGAGGGGTTTTCTATCTTCCCCTCCACCTTAACCACATATCTTATCTTGTGTTTCCTTATTGTTCCCCCCAAGACAATTTGGTTGTAAGAGGAAATGGCCTCCTCCACATCCCTGAAACCAACCCCGTATCTTGCCATTTTCTCAGGGTCAAGGCTTACCAGAACCTCCTCTTCCCCTCTACCCCGCACCTCCACCCTGGCAATCCCCTTCAATCCCTCAAGCCTTGGCTTTATAAGGTATCTGGCCATTTCCCTCAACTGGCCAACCTTTCCCCCGGAAAGAACGGCAATCAAGATTGGCCTGGAGGAAGGGTCCCACTGAAGGATAAGGGGTTTTCCTGCATCCGAAGGGAGCCTATCCGCTGCCTCTTCAACCCTCTCCTTGGCGTGAAGAAGGGCAAAATCCATGTCAGTTTCCCAGTGAAACTGCAGGGTTATTATGGAAAGCCCCTCCTTGGATACGGAGTTTATCCTCTTGAGCGAGGCTATGGAGGAAAGTTCTGCCTCTAAGGGTTCTGTAATCATCTTCTCCACTTCCTGGGGAGCAGCCCCTGGATATTCTGTAAGCACAGTGAGTTTCGGATAGGAAATGGAGGGGAGAAGGTCCACGGTTAAATTTCTAAGGGAAACATAGCCTAAGAGAAGGACGCCTACGAAAAACATGAGGGTTGCCACCGGGCGGCGAACGCAGAGCCGGATGAACTTCATTTGAGGATTTTAACCTTGGACTGATGGGCCAGGGTCAACTGACCCTCAACCACCACATCCTCCCCTGGAGCCACCCCTGATTTTACCTCTGCCTCCTCGTCGTTCTGGGCCCCAAGTTCAATATACCTCCAGAGGGCAATCCCATTTTTCACAACGAAAACCAAGGGCCTTCCAGAGCGGACGATAATTGCCTTTCTGGGAACCTTAACCACATTCTTTACAACCCTGTATTCAATCTCCACATCGCAACTCATTCCGGGCTTAAGGAGGGGGGAGGGGTTGAGAATTTTAAGGAAAACCGTGGCGGTCTTGTGTTCAGGATCAAGTTCAGGGCTTATGGCAAAAACCTCAGCCCTGAAAAACCTATCTGGAAAGGCGAGAAACCTCACCCTGGCACTCATGCCTCTTCTGACCTTCCCAACTTCGCTCTCTAAGACAAAGGCCTTAATGTAAAGGGAGGAGGGGTTTACCAGGCGGAAAAGCTCCGCACCTGATGAAACCTCCATCCCGGGGGAGACCTTAATGTCCCCGATGATTCCTGAAAAGGGAGCCCTGACTTTCGTCTTTTCCAGTTCAAGTTCTGCCTTCCTGAGGGCAATCTCAGCATTGGTAAGGCCCTTGGTTGCCTTGCGGACCTGCTCCTGAAGGGCCCCTGTCTCTATCATAACCTCAAGGAGCCTCTCCTCTGCCTTCTTAAGTTCCTCAAGGCTGCAGGCCCCTGCCCTGTAGCGGGCGACCACCTCCTCGTATTTTTTCCTCTCCTGGGCGAGCCTCCTTTTGTCCTCTTCTGTGATGAGCCTCTGGTTAAGTTTTATAAGTTTGAAGGTGGTTATGTAATCGGCCAGGGCCTTCAGGTGCTCAGCCTTGGCTTCCTCCAGTTCAAGTTTCCTCTCCCTCGGGTCAAGGAGAACAACCAATTCCCCCTTAGAGACCCTGTCGCCAACCTTCTTTAGGATTTTCTCCACCCTCCCTGAGGTCTCTGCCTTTACCGTGGCCTTCTCCCAGCAATCGCTCTGGCCGGAAAAACTCAACCGGAGAGGAAGGTCTCCCCGAACAGCCTTCACAACCCTAACAGGGACAGGCGCCTCCTTTAAAACCTTTGCTTCCTGCTCAGGGCTGGCCTGGGCGTTATCCCCCTTTTTCCCATGCCCCTTCCAGAGGAGATACCCCCCAATTGCTATCACTGCCACCAAAACCCCGAGGAGCAAAACCTTAATCAAAGTCTTCATGGGTAAAACCTTGAAAGAGAATTTTAATGGGGAAACAGAAAATTGTCAAGGAGAGCATCTTGATGGACTATTTCATTGCCTTTATTTCGTAGACATTTAAAATAAATGACAAGCCCTATGAGGGCTAATAACACAAAGATAATAAGGTTTTCAATCAGAGCGATTTTTCTCATGAACCTTTTTTCGTATACCTTTATTTTAAACTCATCGGCTTCTTCATCAAAACCCGGATTCCCATTGGCAAAGAAATAGAAAGTTCCGTTCTTAACCCCTAATAACCTATCATCCAC
>JALXBI010000006.1 GCA_026991555.1 Candidatus Aminicenantota bacterium | reverse complement strand
TCAAAGGAGCAGTCCCTATTCGATGCTCACCTGCCCCTTTTTCTATATAAGGTTTCCCCTCTGTAAGCGCCAGACAAGGTGGAGGAACTTGCGGGCAGTCGCCACCCAACCCCCAGTTCTCCCCCCTTTTTCCCCGAAAAGCGGATTTTCGGGACAGGTCCGAAACACAAAATCCCTTAGCTGAAGCTGCTTCAACCAGCGGAGGGATTTTTTGCCGAAAAGCTCACTGTAGGGATTGGTGATGCCGCTTTTTGCCAAAAGGGCATGAATCTTGTTGGCAATGGCTGTCCTTAACTTCATCAGAGATACCCTTGAGTTTGGTTCATAAAAAGGGTCTGTCCCTATTTTTGCTCTCAATCTTCTTTACTTTAAATACAGCAATGGAGTGAGAGAGTAAAGTAAAAAATAATATGTGCGAGAGCGCGAGAGCGATATAGTTAATTTCCCGAATATACTATCTCATCATACAGAGTTTCCAGCCGTAATTTGTGATTTGCCTCCTCCTGGGCAAGGATAAGAAAAAGGCCCCTGGCATTTTCGTCCTCTGTCATTTCGGCAAGTTCTGTGTATAGTTTAAAGGCTGCCTTTTCCCTCTGCATGGCCACCCTGAGAGCTTCCTGATAATCCATGTCCTCCCTGGGCTTGATTTCAGTCAGCAGATCAGATATGCCCAGGTCCTTAACCTCCCCCCTGGGCTTTAAGGTTGCTTTTCCTTCCTTTGCTTCCCGTATTTTTCTTTCGTGCTTTTCCTCTTCTTTAGCGAATTTGAGGAAGACCTGTTTCAGGGTTTTATCGGAAACCTTATCGGCCCAATACCTGTAAAATTCCGCAGCCTCCCTTTCTTTTTCAATGGCAAAATCCAGAATTTCCTCTAAGGATTTGAACTCGCTCATTTTCCTCTCCTTTAGTTTTAATGATTTAGGGAAAATTTTAACACCGGCACGGGAGTATTTAAAGATAATTAATTCTCTTAAAAATTAGGCCTCGTACGATATGAGTATGGAGATGAGAATAGAGTGGGGAATAGGGGGAGAGATAAGGGAAAGAAAAGAGAAGGGAAAGGGGAGGATTTTGGGGAGATTTTGGGGACAGACCCTAAAATAAGTTGAAAATGAAAAAGCCCCGCCCGGATGGACGGGGCCTTTATTTAGAGCCTCAGATTAGAACTCTACGCGCAGACCGAGGATTGCAGTCCTGGGTCCGTGATATGCTCTTGCCTCTCCGTAGTAGGGATCTGATGGCTCTGCAGGTTTGGTCCAGGGAGGATAAATGGTGGTGGGGTCGTCGGAATATCCGTAGTAGTGCTCGTTGTCGTAGATGGTGTAAATCCTATTCATCTCCTTGGCATTGTTCAGGTTAAAGATGTCAGCAAGGAGGGTAAGTTTATACTTGCCTGCAATCTTGTAGGAGTAGGCCACGTGAAGGTCTATGTGGAACTGACTGGGCATCCTTCCAGTAGTTCCCCTCTGGTCCAGGAAGGCAATGGGTCCGTACCACTCGTTCATTCCCATGGCGGTATAGGGCTTTCCGTTGATGTACCTGACGGAAGCTCCTAAGGAGAGCCCGAAGGGGAACACATAAACACCATCAAACTTGAACTGGTGCTTTCTGTCGTTGGGAAGATATCCCTCTGCGTTGTACATGAGTTCTGGGAAGTCAAATTCCGCGGTAATATTGGGGTCAGCCTGCCCATATTCCTCAAAGGCAAGACCCGGTATGTTTCCGTAAGCCCTTCCGTAGGTGTAGGAGGCCACAAACTGATAATTGTGGGAGAAGTGCTTGGTCAGCACTACCTCCACGGCCTTATACCACCTGAGGGCCTTGGGGAAGTGGAGATATTGATCCGGGCAGCGGCTGTAGTCTGCAGGCCTTTCTATGTTCTGTGGTTCCCATTCTCCTGGGTTAAAGATGAAGTACATATTACCACCATCAAAGGAACCATCCTCAACTATCCTTCCAAGTTTCCTGTAAATACCCCTGATGCTTATGGTGAAGTCCTTGCTGAGTTCCCTTTCAATTCCAAGGACATACTCGTTCTGATAAGGAGGCTTAAGGTCGGGCTGAATTGGAGGGGGCTCGTGGCCGATGAGCCAGGTATAAAACAGGGTTCCATCCATGGTGTAGAAGTAAATGGTGTCTTCCTCATATCCAAAGGTCCTGGCGTTAATATCCATGGGAACTATTTCATAGAACCTCCCGTAAGAACCGAAGAGCTTTGTGGTCGCATCTCCGAAGACATCCAGGGCAAACCCAACCCTGGGGGCAATCATGTCGGAGAACTTCCAGGATATGACTGCCTCATGGGGCTTGAAGAACTTGGAAGGATCTGTGGCGTGAAGAACTTCGCTCTCGGCCCTGACACCTATGTTCAGGTGCAGCCTTCCGATCTGCCAGGAATCCTGGATAAAGAGGGCAAAATCATCGGTGTAAGCATTACCTTTGGTTGTCCTGTAGCGCTCATAATAATAGCCCTTAGGCTCCCTGTAAACCCTGTAGAAACCTCCGGTATAGTGGTCGTTCCTGTCTTCAATAGAACGGAAGAACTGCACTCCTGCCTTTATGGTGTGGTTGCCCCAGAAGCGGGTTATATCAAATTTTGCAGTCCACCTGCTCTTGTCAAAGGGATCGGAATACCATCCGAATCCTCCGGTCCTCCAATTATGAGGATATCCGAAGGAACCATACTGGTAAATGATAAGGGGGGTATCAAGGTCTCCACTGGCAGGGAGTCTCTTGGTGTGGTCAAAATACCTTCCCACCATGAGGTTTACTATCCAGTCAGTGCCGAACATTCCCTCGTACTTAGCGGCAAAGTTGTAGGTTCCACCGGTGTCCTTGGCTCTGTAGTCGCTGTTGGGGTCCCTGAGGGTTCCAGGGTTTCCACCTTCACCGTGACGGGGGTCTCCGAAAACGGAGAGGGTGAAGGTATGATTCCTGGCAAGGAGGAAAGTTAGCTTTCCGGAGAAGTTGTAGGTGGTCTGTTTGTAATCGGCATGGACAACCTCACCGGTGACAGAATTCACCGGATTGTAATAAGTGGTCCTGAAGGAAGGAGTTCCGGCAATGAAGAACCAGATCTTGTCCTTGATGATATAGCCACCGATACCAAGCCCGAAGTCATAATAGTGGAACTTGTCGATGGCTCCGCCACCAAAAACAGTAACCTTGGGCTCTGCATAGAGCTTGTCGGACTGATAGTTGAAGAGGAAGCTACCGTGGAATTCGTTTCCTCCGCTCTTGGTGATGATGTTAACAACACCACCCAGGGCTCCAGGGAACTCCGCCTCGTATCCACCGGTTTTCACCTGAACCTCATCGATATACTCGTAAACTATGTTGGTTCCTACATGTCCGAGGTCAACATCGGTGGTATCCAGCCCGTCAATTATGTAGCGGTTCTCCAGCCCGGTGGCACCTCCCACGGAAATACCGAAAGCACCGGCATTGACCGAAGGAGCCATAAGAACCATGGCCTGGAAGTTCCTTCCCTTGGGAAGAGCGTCGAAGAATTCCTTCTTAACATTCATGGCCACCTTGGTATCGGTGATATCCACAGCGGGGGCAGCAGCAGTTACCTCAATGGTCTCAGAGAGTTCACCCTGTTCCATCACGAGCTTAACGAAGGTGGTCTTCTCCAGATAAACCACTACACCCTTCTTCTCCACTTTTTTGAATCCCTGAAGGGTTGCGGTAATGGTATAGGTTCCCGGAGGAATATCGGGCACCACGAAGTTTCCGTGGGCATCAGTTACCACAACCCTCTCACCGATTAGTTTAGGACCCTTAACTGTCACGGATACACCGGGGAGAGGATTTCCCGAGGTGTCCGTGACAACGCCCTTAATGTTTCCTGTGGTGGCCTGGGAGAAAGCAAAGCCCACCACCAGGAAAAGGGCAACCAGTCCAATCAGGACCTTTCGCATATACACCTCCATTTTTGTTATTTCAGGTTAATTTAATAAGCAAATTTCATGCCCGAATTCCAGGAATCTTTCCCTTTCAAACTGCGGACCTTCGGAGCGAATAAAGGCCAAATTCAAATTTTTGAATCAAAATTTTTAATTACCCCCCTTCTTTTTCTCCTGTTTTATCATGGCTTCTATGTCCGGAATAAGTCCCTTCACTTCTTTGTACTTAGGGGAATTCTCGTCGGTCATGGAGAGGAATTTTTTAAAGGCCTCCAGGCTCTTGTTAAGTTGAGCCTTGGCCAGATAGACATACCCCAGTTTGTAGTAAGGTAGGGCCCAGGAGGGTTTGAGTTTGGAAGCCAGACTGTACATTTCCAGGGCCTTGTCCATATTCCCTTCTGCGTAATATATTTCCCCTAAGTTAAAAGCCACTCCTGCGTTGTTGGCATAGGTTTTTATTGATTTCTCGTAATATTCCTTCGCCTTGGAATAATCTTTCTTTTTCACGTAGCAATTCCCTATACCTGCATAGGCCCTGGCGATTATGTCGTCGGTAACTTCGTCCCCCAGTTTATCCCTGTGTTTCTCGGCCTCCTGGATAACATAGTTGAACTCCTTTTCGGCCTTTTCGTAGTCGCCCATTTCATAATAGATATTTCCAAGATTTATATGAAGTTCAAAAACATCGGGATGATCTTTGAGAATTTCCTGGAATTTTTTAAGCGCTTCTTCGTATTTTCCCTCCTCAAAGAGTTTGTTTCCTTCCTGGAGATTTTTCATGGCCTTTTTGTCGCTCAGGAGGGACTCTAAGCCGGACATCTTTCTCAGGGTAAGGGTTATGTCAGGGTTTCTGCTGAGCTGGTGGACGAACTGCTCGGTATAGGAAGGAAAATAACCCTTAGCCCTGGCTATTATTCTCCACATTCCGGTTCCCAGCCCGAGAATTGCCCATTTACCCTCCTTGTCGGTCTTGGTGGTTCTTTTAAATCCGGTTTCCAGATGCACGGCCTCTATGGTAGCGTCGGGAATGGGATGGCCGAACTGATCAAGAACTACCCCCTGAATCCTCCCCTTTCCCCTGGGACTATGCTGGCCCCAAAGCGGAGCAATCACGAAGGATATGAGCAAAATAAGTAAAAGCCCCCGTCTCATTTTTTCCCTCCCTACTTGATTATTTCAAAGTTCAGGTTCTTTTCTATATCTGTTCTGGCGTTCATGTCCTGTATTTTTATATGAAGGGTATAAAGACCGGGTTCCAAGGGAGCTCCGTGGCTTTTAAGGGGTATGGGCTGATAAACCACTGAATATGTAAGTTGCTGCTTGGGGAATTTCGTTAGCGCCTTCCCTTCCTTTTTTATCTGGTAGGAAACAACTATGTTATAGGTATTGGCTGGTTTTTGAGCCTGGGCTCCAAGGATGAAGAAAAACACCGCTGGGGTGCTTCCCGCAGGCACCTTTTCGTAAATATAAGGCTTCACCATGTAGAGTCCCAGAGGAAATTCCCCGTGATAACACCTGAACTCCTTTATGGGTTCCGGAAGTTTCTCCATACCCTTGAGGAAAACTATTGGGGTTGTTGAAAGCCTTCTGAAGTTCAGGAGGTTGTCTCCGTCCACAGCCTTAATCTTAACCGAAAACTTCTTAAGGTCGTTAGTTCCTATCAAAACTGCTATTTTATACTTGCCAGGGGCAAAGGTTATGGGAAAGGAATAGAATTCAGAGACCTTATCTATTGGAGCATAGAGGTCTTCGAGCTTCTTTCCTTTCTTGTCGTAAAGCCTGAGGAAAATGTGGGCGGGTTTTCCCTCCTCTATCTGGGGAAGCTCTGCCTTGACGAACTGGACAAAATAAATGTCCCCACCCTGGGCAGGGTAATAAAGGTCCCTTACGAAGGTAAGATGGAGGTCATCCCTCATCAATTCTCCCTTCACCGCCTTTTCCAGAGCAGAGGAAACTCCTTTGGGAAACTTGGGTTCCTTTGCCATTAAAAATCCCAGAAGCGAAAGAATTATGAGTATTCCCGTTAATTTTTTCGTCATTTATTCCTCCTTTTCAGATTAAATTTTACTTTCTTTATTGAAACGGCGCCTCCCACCATATCCTTAAGGGAAACCTTCAAATCGTATTTCCCGGAAGTAAGGGGAATTTGAAGGTATATTGGAGGGAGCTTTCCGTTGCTTAATTCAACCTTAAATTCCTTCTTTATATTCACCTTTCTTCCTCCAACCTGCCCTGAAACTTTAACTTCCACCTGTGCATTGAACTTTCCGTTCTCTTTGGTATAGGAAAGCTTCTTAGGGGGAATTTTTAGCTGAAGATATAGTTTTCCATTCCTTATTACAGGCTTCAGGGTAAAATCAAAAATTCCCACCCTGCCGAAATTTTTCAGGGCCTCCGAGGCCGAGTTCAGGGCATCGATGAAGGCTGCGGAGGACTGCTCCCACAGGATTTCATAATGGCCTGTGCCGGTTCTATCCACAAAGACCACCCGGAATCCTCTGCTCTCGTAAACCCATATTTCGTAACCTTTATATCTCGGATCGTTGGACACAGGTTGGGTGTATCTTTCCGAGGGAGGACCCAACAGGATATAAACCATTCCCCGGTCCGTTTCCCATCCCCTTCTTCCCCCTTCCCTGAAAAGTCTATCAGCCATGCGAAGCCTTTGCATGTAAGCCTCTTTGAATTCGTTCACCGGAGTGGAGGGGTCAGGGTCCCTGGAACGCCAGAACTCCTCTATAAATTTCTTCCTTTCCTGGGGAGTTTTGAGGGAAAGAAATTCCTTTTTTTCCTTGGGGGTAATTATGTACTGAACCTGGGACAAAAACAAACGGCTTTCGGGATCAAGGGAAGGCCCGGTTTTTAAAGAACATCCCCACAAAACCAACCCCAAACTAACCAATAGAATCCTTAAATGTTTCACCTGAGGCTCTCCAGCTTCTTTTTGATTATATCCTGGTTGGGATCAATTTCCAAAGACCTCTTAAGCAATAACCTGGCATTTTCCTTATTCCCTTTGCTCAGGTAAGCCTCGGCGAGAAGGTTTATTATTCTAAGGTCCACGGAATTTCTCCGGTAACCCTGATTCAGCACAGAAATTGCCTCATTGATTTTTCCCTCTTCGTAGAGGAGCTTCCCCGCTAAGAAATACATATTAACGGTCCTGCGGGGGGAAGAATAAAACAGGTTCAAAGCCTCCTGTTTCTTTCCCAGGTTAATATAGCAATTCATCATCCCCTCAAAGGCCTCTGCCCTCTGGGGGTCCTGTTTTGCTTCCCTTTTAAAGAAAGCCAGAGCTTTATCAAACTTACCCTGGGCAAACCACTGGGTTGCAAGGGAATGGTAAAACTCCGGAAATTCCTTGACATCCACAACCTTTGAAATGAGGAATGGGGTGGGTTTATATACCAGGGGGGTAACCATGAAGTCCCTGGTGGTTTCCGCAAGTTTTATATTTCCGTAATAAAGGGAAAGTTTTGCCGTGTATGAAGCAGGTCTTAGATTTCCCAGGCTGTAGTAAAATGTCCCCAACCTGTTGCCCAGGAATGGAATCTTAATTTCCCTGTGGATATTTCCGTCCTCATCGGATAGGGTCAGGAGAAGGGAAATTTTAGAGGGGTCCTCATTCTCAGGTATGTTTATCTGACCGTAAACCACCACCTTCTCCCTGGTTTTATAAATACCATCAGCATAGGGATAAAATTGCTTTCTTCCTATTAAAAACGGCTTCAGAAAAACTCCCTGGGAAACCGTTTTTACGGAATTGCTGGTGTCAAAGGCCAGTACGGAGAGCCTGTCCATGGGTGGGATTTTTATCTTCTTCTCTATCATAGAAAATTCCTTGGAGGCCTTGTTTTTAAGAATTATTATAAGAGAATAATCCCCTTCTACCACGGGAATCAATCCCTCAATTTCCACGGAAGATTTTTTAAGCAGGCTTATCTGTCCCCGGGTGAAGTAGAGGTCCATTTTCTGGGTGTTTTCCCATATACCCTCTCCCTTAGAATTCACCAGCTTGGCGTATATTTCCAGGGGAGCATAGTATTTGTTTTCATAGGAAGTTATGGAAAATTTCTTAGGGGAGATGGCAAAGTGAAGCGCGTAAAAACCCATGGGATGGCGAAAAATCTGAATGTCGCTTTGATTGGGCACATATACCACGGATTCTTCCACCTCCACCATGCCCTTCATGTTGGCGATCCGGTCAGCATACTCGGTATTCACCCCTTCATAGGGAGACCTGTCTATTTCGGAAAGTATCAGGGAAGAACGGGCAGAGGAATAATTGCTTGGAGCCTCTCCGGGAATCATGCTCATGAGAGCATCGGCTAAAGAAGGGGCATATTCTCTTATTACCTTGTAGCCCTGCATCTTATCGAAGGGGTCTCCTCCCCATGTAGGGATGAGCTTCTGGGGAGCATCTATTCCCGGGTAATAGAGTTTATACTCAAAGGTTCCGGGGTCCTGATAAAAAACCAGCCTGAACTGTGAGGGCAGGCCCTTGGCCGGGTCGCCCTGATAATACCATACCTCCACGGGATAAAACCTTCCCATACCGTCGTATCTTTCTATATCCTGGGGCTTACCCAGCAGAATATAATACTTTCCCCTCTCCGTCATCCACCCTGGCTTTCCCTCGTCCCGGAAGAGCTTTTCTGCCATAGCCAGTCTGCGATAATGCTCCTCCTTGTATTCGTTCCTCGGCGTTCCCGGGGTAGGGTCCCTCATTTTCCAGAACATTTTTATAAAAAGTTCCCTCTGCTTATCGGTTTTAAGTTTCAGAAAGGCCTTTCTTTCCCTATCGGTGATTATGTATCGCACATCCCTTTCCAGCCACATTCTGTATTTCTTGGGAAGGTCCTTAAGTCCCTTAGAATAAAGAAAACCTGTCCCGTAAAGAATGCTCAGGATAATTATCGGAAGATTCCTCCTCATCTTCCTCATCATTATAAATGTCCTCCTTCTTTTTCATTTCTGTAAAGGGAATTATAACACTTCTGCCGGTGCAAAAAATTTTCTTTTTAGTTACAGGGACAGACCATTTTTGCCCCTCAAGAGTGGGCTTACAAACGACCCTCAAATAGGAATAGCCCGCCACGCCGACGCCGGATACCAGGAGGCCATAGAATTTGCTAAAAAAGCAGGCATAAAAATTACCATGCTTAAAGGCTAAACCAGC
>JALXBI010000005.1 GCA_026991555.1 Candidatus Aminicenantota bacterium | reverse complement strand
GTGGGGAAAGGCACCGATGAAGTCTCCCCCCTCCTGCTCTGCCCCTCCCCCTCCGGTTACTATGTATTTCACCCCGTCCTTTTCCATGTAATCGTATTCATGATAATGTCCCGCAAAAACCGCCTTTACCCTGTAGCGGACCATAAGGGGATGGAAACTTCGCTTCCAGAACCTGTGGTCCTGGTATTTCCACCACAGGGGTTTGTGCATCAGGATGTATTTGTTCTTCACAGCCCTGTATTTCTCAAGGGTTTCGGAGAGGAACTTGAACTGAGACGGGGAAAGGGTATCCTCGTAGCCTATCTCGTCGGTGTTCAGGGCCACGAAAAGGTCGCCGTTTATTATCCTTGCCCAGTGGAGGGGGCCGGCAAACCTGCGGTAAAGTTTCTCTGCGTATTTTTCCCCGAAAATCTCGTGATTCCCTGGAACGAGATAAACCGGCTCCTTGAGGAGTTTCAACTCGTCTATAAACCCCTTCCACTGGCGGATAAGTTCATCCCTGTCGCTGGTATAACCGTAAACCAGGTCCCCTATTATAAAAACGGCTCCTGGCCTGAGAAGATTGATTTCCCTCTCAAGGGCCACGAACCTGGGATTGTAATACCTCATAAGCGGGTCCATGTGGGTTATCCTCACATCCCCCACCACCACGAAGGAAGCCCACAGACGAAGGAAAAATATCCATAAAAACAAAAGAAGGGATGTTCCTGTTCTTACCATGACTACCTCCTCCTTAATTTTACCCATTAAAGCGGGATTAAGTAAAAAATAAGGAAATGGTAAAATAAACCCGGTGAAGTGGCTCAGGGTTCTGGTCTTCGTATTGGTGGTGCTTTCCCTGTGGGGAGGACTTCACCTTTACCTTTACTCCCGCCTCAGAAAATTCCTGCCCTTAGGAGCAAAGGCCCAGATATGGCTGGCCCTTGCCCTCTTCCTCCTTTTTATCTCCTATCCAGTTGTAAAACTCACAGAGGGGGTTGTGCCCTATCCCCTTGCCCTTTCCCTGAGCCTCCTGGCATCCCTCTGGATGGGCCTTGCCTTTTACCTGTTTTTCTACTTTATAGCCGGGGACATATTCCTGCTCATTCTTCCGGGAAAAAGCCCCCATGCGAGGGTTGCCATAGGCTGGGCGGCCCTAATCCTTGCCCTTTTAACCGTGATTTACGGGCTCTTTGAATCCTTCAGGGTTCGCACCGTAAGGCTTGAGATTGAAATGAAAGGACTTGAGAGGCCCTACAAAATAGCCTTCCTCTCGGACCTTCACCTGGGCTTAAACCTGAATTTCCTGAAATTCAAGAAAACCGTCCCGGTTATAAACTCCTTTTCCCCGGACATCATTCTCATAGGTGGGGACCTCTTAGACAGGGACGCCAAGGAGAACCATCAGGCCCGCCTTTTTAAAGGCCTGAAAACCAAATACGGAATCTTCGGTGTTACCGGAAACCACGAATACTACGCCGGAGAAAGAAAAGCCCTTGCATTTGTAAGGGCCGCCGGGGTCCGGCTCATAAGAAACCGGGTAATCAAAATCGGAGACCTTCAAATAGCAGGTATAGACGATGAGGAGTTCTTGGGAAGCCGCTGGAAGGAAAAACTTGAGGAGATCTTAAAAACCGCAGAGGCTGAAAAACCCCTGATTCTCCTCAAGCACAGGCCCACGGGCTTTGAAATAGCAAGGTCCCTGGGAGTCGACCTTATGCTCTGCGGCCACACCCACAGGGCCCAGCTTTTCCCTCTTCACCTCATAACTTCTGCGGTTTACCGCTACTACTACGGCTACCACCGGGAAAACGGCCTGAGGATTTATGTAACCTCCGGGCTGGGAACCTGGGGCCCTCCCCTGAGGCTCCTGGCAACCCCCGAAATTGTGCTCATAACCCTTGTACCTCGCTATTAAAACCACCCCTCCCGGCCAGTTAAACCCAACTTGACTTTCCCCCTTTCTCTGTTATACATTATTTTGGTATGTTAATGAAGAGAAGGTTTTGGCAGGTTGACAGGAACTTAGACCTTAAATTAGACCTTTTCCATAGGTGCGCTATAAAATACTTGGAAAGTGGAAAAATTCTTCTATATGAAATTACGAAGAAAGAAAAAATTGGGCATATTGACAAACTGCTTCTCTTAAAGATTGAGAATCCATTTGATAATGTGATAAAGGAGAAAGGAACATGATTTCATCCGAGGAAGATATATGCGTGCGGATATTATCGTAAAGATTAGCAGCTTAGAATCTTACATGGGAATAATCTTAAGGAGTATAGAGCATGGGGAAAAAATATAATCGGAAAGAAACGCCCTCCCTATTTGATTTCATTAAAACAGACTCCTATGACGTTAATAAAACCCCAAAACCTACTCCAGTACTTTCACGGCACCTTGAAAAGCAAATAGACCCTTTATCTTGGGTTTTAGGACGCGAGCATAATAAGGAAAATTTTCAACTTTTTGAAGATGTGGGTCAAATATATGAGCTGCAATTAGCTAAGATGGAGTATGAATCTTTCAAGGAGAATTTAGCTCTTTTCAGGAAAAGAACCGCCTACTTCAAAATAGTAAATGGAAGGAAAACATATCATTACTTCATTTCAAAGGTAAAAGGAAAAGGGCAGATCGGACATACAAATCAATATATTACCCATTGGTTCTATCCTTACAAAGGGAAATTTCATGGGCAAATGATAAAAGCAATAATAAATTTCATGGGAGCCACAGGTGAAGAGATCATATTAGATCCTTTCATGGGATCAGGAACAACCCTTATTGAAGCATCAATAGTAGGAACTAAAAGCATTGGAATTGAAATAAACCCTGCACTTTGTATAGTTTCTCAAATAAAGCTGGATTCATTAAGAATAAATTACCCTGAATTTGAGAAAAGTATTAAAACTAAAAATCTTCCAGAAATTTTCAAATATTTTAACGAAGCAAGAGCATATCTGAGTGAAAGAAAGTGGGAAATGGAAGTAAATAATCAAAATGCTAAAGATATTTTGATGGAACTCTGGGAAAATCATTTTCCAAATTCTTTTGTTAAAGAATATCCATTTGAATGGAGAAACTTGCTTCTCCTCATTTATCTCCATGCCTTGTCTGATTATACTTATTTAAAAGGGACGAATAAAGAAAAATCTTTTGAAGAATTCTTTTACATCAACTTTGAGGAATATTCAAAAACTTTAAAAGGGACTTATGAAACATTCAAAAAGCTTAGCCTGACCCCGAAAAAATACACCGTTATTCTCGGAAGTGCATTGAATTTGCCTCTCAATGATAGCAGTGTTAAAGGTATAGTTACATCTCCGCCGTACAGCATTGCTCTAGATTATGTCAAAAATGATTTACACCTTCTAAATTATTTAGGAATTGACACAAGTAAGTTAAGAAACGAAATGATCGGTTTGAAAGGAAGAAAAAATGAAAAAGTTGTAATGTACGAAAAAGACATCAGGAGAAGTGTAGAAGAGATGTACAGGGTTCTAAAGAAAGGGAGTTGGGCAGCGATTGTCCTTGGCGACGTAGTGGTAAATGGCAAAAGGACGGATTTTCGCGAAAAAATAATAGAATGGGCACCACAAATTGGTTTCGTAGATGCTTATGCTATGAAACGTCCCATTCTGGGTGGGTTTGCAAGACTAAGATATGAACATATACTTTTCCTACAAAAATAGTGAGGTGATGAAATGTTCAATAATATTGATTTCGGATTAAAGGCATCCATAAAAAAATTTATGAAAAAATTTGGCATAAGTGAAACTGTCCCAGAGCACAAAGTATTTGAGTATTTTGTAAATTATATTGTTATCTCTAATGTGATCAAAGAGGAATATCAGAATTTTAATAAAATATCCACTGGAGAGAGTCGAGGAATTGATGGTATAGGTATTATCGTAAATGGTAGAGTTATAACGGAACTTCAAGATTTAGAGAGATTAGGGGAAGATGAAAAAATAAAAATGGAAGTTATTCTTATCCAATCTACGCTTGAGTCATCGTTTAATTATCAAAAATTATCCTCCTTTATAGATGCTTCTATAAGCTTTTTGGCTAAAGATCTTAAAATAGAGCCATTTTATGAAATACTAGAAGAATTATTTAGCGAAAAAAATAATTACCAAGACAATTTTATTGACACCCCAAAAGTCTCATTGTATTTTGTCTCAGGCAAAACCTCACACTCTATAGAAAATGATCTCGTAGAAGAACAAAGGAATAAATTTTACAATAGAAATGATATCACAGATAAATATAATCTAAGAGATATCTATTTCTGGCAGAAAGAAGAACTGAAAGAAGCCTTTGATAAAATTCCTGAGTTTTATAAAGTCTCTTTAGAGATTGAAGAAAATGTCCAACTACCTCCTAAAGCCAACGTAGAAATTAGTTTACTATCCTCAATTAAATTCAATGAACTTAAAAAACTTATCTTAAATTCAGGAGGTTACATTAGAAAGGAATTATTTATAGAAAATCCAAGATATTATCTACGAGAAACATCTGTAAATGTGGATATAAGGAGAACTTTAGAAAATTCATCTTTACGGCAATATTTTGTCTATCTTAACAATGGATTGACAATAATTTGTGATTCCATAGAACGACATCCTACCCGGAGGAATACCTATATTCTTGTATATCCAAGAATAATCAATGGGTGTCAGACAACACACATATTGTATGAGAAATATAAAGAGTTTCCGGATTCATTAAAGGATGTTGAAATTGTTGCTAAAATAATAGCAACAAGGGATGAGTCTTTAAAGGAAAGGATAATATTTTCCGCTAATAACCAAAATGCTATAGATAGGGATTTACAAGCACTCAATGAATTCCATAAAAAAATAGAAGAGTATTATATAGCCCAAGAAGAAATCACTTTAAATGGTTATAAAAAAATTAAGCTATATTACAAAAGGTTGAGAGGCCAATATTCCAATGTTGAGCCCTATTATGCAAAAATAGATATAGAAAACTTAGCGAAAGTTTACATATCTACTTTATTGAAAGAACCCCATAAGATGAAAAGCAACGCCATTAAGAGAATCAACAAGTATATTGACGAGGGAAAAATTTTTTATGCAGAAGATGAGCCAGAAAAATATTACTATTGTGGCGTACTCTATTTTTGGCTTAATAATCTAATTATTAATAACGAAATTGAACTCCAAACAAAGACTATGGATATGCATTTGCTTTTAAGCGTAGATTTATTTTTGCAAAAAGAAGGATTAAAAAACATAAGTGACAAAAAGAAGTTTTTAACCATAAAACACAACGCTCTTAAATTTTTTAGAAAAGCCAATAATTACTTACCCACTCAAAAATATTTATTTGAGAGAAGAGGATTTTATTCTTCTCCTAAAACTAAAAGATTAATAGAATCCATTTCTATGGAGGATGAGAAAAAATGAAAGGCACTGTAAAGAAATCTATAGAAACTTATCTTGAAGGTTTTTTACAAGGACTTATAAATAAATACGATCCCAAAGTGATAAAAGATGAGGTTATAAAGAGAGCCGCCTTTGATGAGAAGAGAGGTGAGTATAAACCCTTTCATACAGCTCTTATACCTTCTGAACTTCTGAGAATCCAAAGCTTTTTCAGATCTTTTAGTACCTCTTTGGGACAGGGAGTTTTTGAGTACATTGCAAAAATAGTAGCTGAATCAAACAACAGATGGATTGAAGTAAAATCAAACCATAAGTTTAAGGCATTTGCCTCTCCTAATATCCAATCGTTGGTAGACACTTTCATTGAAAAGATACTAAACAAGAAGGTTGCCCCTTATCCTTACCCAGAATTCTCAAAGCCTGATTCTAAAGACACGAAAAAAATTGTGGTGGATTTGTCTTTTAAAGACGCAAAAACAGGGACAATATTTTTTATAGAAATAAAATCACCGAAACCAAATAAAGACCAAACACGTCAAACAAAAGAGAAATTCTTGTTTCTTTTAGCAACATATTCAAATTCCAAAGTGTATTATGCATTACCTTATAATCCTTATGGGGAAAGAAAGGAAAATTATAAATGGAGTTTTACGAAAATGTTTTTTGATTTAAAAAAAGAAGTTCTTATAGGTAAAGAATTCTGGGATTTTCTCGGAGGAGAAAATACTTATGAAGAAATATTAGGAGTTTTCAGAGCCGTCGGAGAAAGAAAGGGGAAAGAGATAATAAGAAGGCTGATAAAAGGGAGTTAACACAACGCTATATCCAATAGCAACATGTTTGTTGGGTCTAAAATTCCTTCCTTGAAACTTAACACGTTTGCAAAACATTAAAGCCATTGTTGGACACCAATTCAAACCTCCCCAAATTCATACATCCTCATGGCCAGCGTCCCACTTGAAGAACTATAATTAAAACCATGAGTTTGTGGCACAAGTATTGCATTTACACCATCAGGCATTCGGAGGAACTGGAGGATGTTCTTAAAAGAGGGGGAAGAGGAAGGTTTACGGAGAAAAGACTATGGAAAACGGGGAGGGCCATACTGGAGGAAGCAAAAACCCGAAATTTAGCAGTTCCTATATTTTTCGGAGCTGCGGAGAAATTGTCGGGTTTGTATTATATGGCCATTCTGACAGCCGTTAAACTTCACGAAAAGGAAAAACGGACGGAATACGCCTTCAAATCCCTGAAAAGACTCCAGGTTCCCAGGCCCTTAAACACTCTCATTTTAAAATCCTCGGGAAAACCTTTGTCCGACAAATACATAAGGCCTTATGCTATCTGCCTAACTCCCCGGGGCATTGAGAACTGGCCGGAAGCTAAGGACCTCTCTCCTACTTTTAAATTTAAAAAGAGCGGAGAAGAGCCTTTTACATACAATTTTAAACCCCTTGAGTTTTCCCTCAAGGACTTCTGGAGTTGGGCCTTTTCTGACCTGGTGGGAAATACGGTAAGGGGCATCCTGGCAGAATACATCGTTGCAAAAGCCCTGGGGTTAGACCACGGGATAAGAACGGAATGGAGGCCATTTGATTTAATTACGAAAAGGGGGCTCAAAATAGAGGTAAAATCCGCCGCTTACATCCAGACCTGGCATCAAAGGAAGTTTTCGGACATCCGATTCTCCATAAGGAAAACCAGATACTGGGACGAAGAAACGGGCAAATACCAGAAGGAGGTTAAGAGACAGGCAGATGTTTACATTTTCTGCCTTCTTGCCCACAGAATCCCGGAAACCCTCAATCCCATGGAATTGGGACAGTGGGAGTTTTACATTCTGCCCACCAGGGTTCTTGACAAAGAAATGGGAGACAGCAGGGAAATAACCCTTAGCAAGTTGAAATCCCTCGGCGCCATCCGCTGCAGTTTCAAAAAACTCAGGGCAATAATAGAAGAACTGGAAGATAAACTCCTGGCAAGGGATTAGCCGGTCCTATTTTTCTCCAGCGTAAGATTGCCTTTTAAAAGCCACAAGTTCGATTAGCAAAATTTATTCAGAAAGTATGAGGTACATTAACCGGACAAAATCCCAGTCTTTCATTTAATATTGCGGACGAATTTGGTTTTGCGATAAAATAGAAGGGGAAGAAATTTCAAGCCAGTCCAATGTCAATGACCCAAAAAATCCCACAAAAATCAATTAAGGAGGTGCTATGCCGGTAAGATTTATTTACGGGATAAAAGTTTCGGGGTATCAGTACAATTTAGAACTCATCAGGGAGGCATTAGCGCTGATGAAGGAGAAAACTCCTGAATTTTTCCGATTGGTAAAAGAGAATGTAAAGGAAATAAGGGAGAAAGACTCAGAGGTTTTTTTCTCTAATGCGAAGCCCTCTGACTCTGGCAAGGGCTTTAAAGGACAGGATAATATTTCCACCATATTGGGCTATATTTTTTGACAAATATGCCATAGCCTCCTTTATCGTCCACGAGTCTTACCATATTAAAGAGGGGAAAAGAGGGCTTCCCCATACAAAAGACTCAGAAATACGGGCAAGACAGGCACAGATAGCCTTCTTAAAGACATTGGCGAAGACGGAAGGCGCTAATTTTGAAAAGGAAATTAAAAGCCTTGAAGAAGAGATTAATAGTATAGTATAAGAGAAGGCACCTTCTATTCTGATCTCCCCTGGGAGTCTGACTTAAAGCCAGCAAGGGTTGAATAATTTTTCTTTTCCTCCGGTGACAAAATTTTCTTTGGGGACAGACCCTGTTTTACTTTTTTCCCAAAAACTCCTTCCCCTCAAAAAGGGACAGAATGCTGTGTTAGGTGTCAAGGGCGGGGCGGTAAAATTCTCCCTTCTTCCAGCACGCAAACGCTATAAGCAAAACCTTCCGCATTGCAGCAACAAGGGCTACCTTCTTCACTTTCCCCCTCTCTATAAGCCTTTCATAAAACGCCCTTATCCTCTCGTTAAACCTCACAGCAGAGACCGCAGCCATGTAGAGAGTAGACCTTGCCGCCCGCCATCCCTTCTTGCTTATCCTGCTTTTGCCTCTCTTCTCCCCCGAGCTGTGCTCCACAGGGTCAAGTCCAAAAAGGGCCGTTATCTGCCTGCGGTTCGCCCCCTCGTGGGAATGAAACATAACAAGAAGATGGATGGCAGTTATAGGACCTATCCCTTTTATGCTGCAAAGCCTGCGATAATCCTCCCTCAGCGCCTTATCCTTCCTTATAACCTCCAGCATACGAGCCACAGCTTCCTTCTTCAGCTTCCTAAGCTCCGCCATCTCAGCTTCTATTCTTTCTTCCATCCAGGCGCTGTATTCGCCCACCTGCGAAAGGCTCTCCCTCAGGCCCCTAAGCTGGCTCAACATCTTCTCAAGGCCGTGGTAATAGGTAAGGGCTGTGCGAAGCTCCATTATGGAGGCCTTCCCCCTGCGGTGGCCTCTCCACAAACCCTCCCCTGTTATCTCTCCGTAGCGGTAAATCACCTTAGCATCCACACGGTCATTCTTTAACCTCAGGCCTAAGGCCCTCGCCATGGAGCGTATCTTGCTCCCACAAACTTCCGCAGCCTCCACTTGCTCCCCCTCGCATACCCTCCAAAGAAGGGATGTGTAGGTGCCTGTCGCCTCCCACAAAACCTTCACCTCTGCCCAACGCTTCTTCGCCTCCCGCAAGTGCTGGCGAAAAGCATCCTCCTCCCTTGCAATGGTAAGGGTTTGCCT
>JALXBI010000004.1 GCA_026991555.1 Candidatus Aminicenantota bacterium | reverse complement strand
GGGTTAAGGAGGCGGTAAAAATGGGGGTGGCCAGGGGGCTTTTTTCCAACGAAAGCGGGCTTGGCTCTGCCCCCATAGCCGCAGCGGCTGCCCAGACCAAAAACCCGGTGAACCAGGCCTTGGTTTCCATGACCCAGACCTTTATAGATACCATAGTGGTCTGCACCATGACCGGACTTGTCATAATAACCTCCGGGGCATGGACCAGCGGAAAAACAGGAGCTCCCCTTTCATATTTAGGATTCAAGGAAATATTTTCTTCCTTTCTGGGCCCATCCATGGGAAATGCCGTCGGGGGAATAGTTGTTGCCTTAGGCCTTGTGCTTTTTGCCTATTCCACCATCTTAGGATGGAGTTACTATGGGGAAAAATCCTTAGAGTTCCTCTTAGGGGAAAAATCCGTCCTCCCCTACAGGGTAGCCTTTACCGTATTCGTTTTTGTAGGAACCATTGCTTCCTTGGGTTTCGTATGGACCCTTTCTGATGTTATGAACGGGCTTATGGCCTTTCCCAATCTTGTGGGACTCCTTGGCCTTAGCGGGGTGATTGTAGCGGAGACAAAAAAATACCTATGAGAAGGGAAGTAGAGAAAATTCTTTCCAATGTGGCCCGGGTTTTCCGGGGAGGAAGGGAGAAAATAGAACTGGCCCTTCTTTCCCTCTTAGCCGATGGACACCTTCTCATTGAGGACATTCCAGGGGTGGGAAAAACCCTCTTAGCAAGGGCCCTTGCCCTTTCCATAAATTGTGACTTCCGGAGGGTGCAGTTCACATCGGACCTGCTTCCCTCGGACATAATAGGGACCGTGGTTTTCTCCCAGAAAAAGGGGGAATTCTATCTGCGAAAGGGCCCTGTTTTTACCAATATACTTTTAGCAGACGAGATAAACCGGGGCTCCCCAAGAACCCAGAGCGCTCTTCTTGAGGCCATGAACGAGAGGAAGGTAAGCATTGAAGGAAGAACCCTTCCCCTTCCAGAGCCCTTTTTGGTAATAGCCACCCAGAACCCTGTTGAGCTCCACGGGACCTATCCCCTTCCAGAATCCCAGCTGGACCGCTTCCTCATAAGCATGTCCTTAGGATATCCTGAAAAGGGAGAAGAAAAGAGGATGATTCTTGAGCAGAGGGAAAGGGACCCCCTCCAGGGACTTTCCCCTGTTTTAAGCAGGGAGGAGGTTTTGAGGATGCAGGAGGGGGTGAGGAAGGTAAGGATGGTAGATGAGATTTTGGATTATATTCTCTCCATAGTTCAGGCAACAAGAAACCATCCTTCCCTGAGGATTGGGGCAAGCCCCAGGGCAAGTCTTTTCCTTTCCAGGGCCGCCCAGGCAAGGGCCTTCATGGAGGGAAGGGATTATGTGGTGCCGGACGATGTAAAATGGGTTTCTCCCCATGTCCTTTCCCACAGGCTCTTTCCCAAGGGGGAAAGAACCAGGGAGGAGATGGGCTCCTTCGTCAAACAGATTTTAAGGGAATTAAGAAGTCCTGGATAATTCTTGCTTCTGGGTAAGAAGGCTTACCAGTATTGCGAGCCCTAAGGCCACGAAGAAGGTAACGGCCCTGGCGGTTATAATTTTCTCAAGTCCGGAGAGCATCCAGACCACAGTGGTAAGGAGCCCCGCCACTAAGGCGGTTATAACCCCCTTGGAGTTGAACTTGTCCCAGTAGAAGGAAAGAAGAACCGCCGGTGCAAAGGAGCATCCAATTCCAGCCCAGGCATAGCTTACTATGGTGTATATGAGTTTTGAGGTGGTAAGGGAAAGCAGCAGGGCAAAGAGACCTACCCCCAAGGTGGCAGCCCTGGAAAGGGCAAGGACCTTTTTTTCCTCAGCTTTCCCCTTTTTTATTATCCCCTGGTAAACATCCTGGCTCACAGAAGATGCAGCCACAAGGAGCATGCTCTCAGCGGTGGAGATCATGGCAGCCACAGCGCCTGCCAGGAGAATCCCTGCAAGCCAGGGGGGAAAAAGTTGGGTTAAAACATGGGGAAGTATCATTTCCTGGTCCTTTACCGCCGAAGGACCAAAGAGAACCAAGGCGCCAACCCCAATGATGAAGGCTCCGGAATAGGCAAGAATGGTCCATATTATTGCTATGTTCCTGCCAAGCTTCACATTGGCTTCGTCCTTCATCCCCATGAACCTGGCGTTCAACTGGGGCTGTCCCCCGAGATAGCCAAAAAACCAAGCTAAGTTATTAAAAATGAGAATTCCGGCGGCAAACCCTGTAAGCCCTCCGGTAAGGGAAGTGTATCCCGGAGGAGCTGCGGCCAGGGCAGAAGTTATGTTTATGTGGGAGGTGAAAATTTTAAAAACTATTATCAGGGGAGTGACCACCAATGTGGTAATCATAAGGATTGCCTGGAAGGTGTCCACGGCCACTATGCTCACGAATCCTCCCAATGTGGCATAGGTCAGAATTACGGCAGCGGCTATTATCTGGCCCCAGAGAGGAGAGAGTCCAAAGGTCTGGAATATGGTTTTTCCGGCCCCTGAAAACTGGGCACCCACATAGAAGACGAAGAAGAAAACTATTATAACCGTGGAAAGAATCCTTATGGTGGTGGCTTTTTCAGGGAACTTGGCGGAGAAATACTCGGGCATGGTAAGGGCTTTATACTTTGCAGCTTCGCTGCGGAATTTACCCGCAAGGACCACCCAGGCAGTGGTTATCCCTGCCAAACAACCTATGGCCACCCATATTCCCGAAAATCCGTGGGCGAAAATAAATCCCGTAAGTCCAAGGAGAAGCCAGGCCGACTCGCCGGTTGCCCTTTCAGAAAGGGCCAGCATCCATCCAGGCAACTTTGAGCCTCCCAGAACAAAATCCGCCTGGGTCTTGGTTTTCCTGGCCTGCCACAGTCCCAATCCTAAGGTAAAGGCAAGGTAGAGGACGAAGACCGCAAGCATGTATAGCCCTCCAGCGGAAGTTTAGGAATATTTTACTTCTTCTTTGAGGAAGGGTAAAGGGCCGGGAAAACCCCGGCCCTTTTTATGACTCTTTCCGATTATTCAGCAGCGGTTATGGGCAGTTTCACTCCCTCTGAAGATAGCCTGTAGAGCAGGAAGTCGTATCCGCCATAGGTAAAGGTATTGGTGGAACCAAATACATAGATGTGGCCATCGGAATCGGTAACCACGGAATAGGCTTCCTCGTTGTTAGCTCCACCATAATGATTGCCCCAGTTCTTGAGCAAGTTATCGGAATTCAGGGAGTAAACAACCACATCCTCTCCTCCGTTGGTATAACTGGTGGAATAACCCACTACTACTATATCGCCGTTGGCAGGATTTATGGCGATTCCGTATCCCTTATCTATGTTTGCTCCGCCAAAGTGCCTGGCCACCTGTCGGGTCCCATCAGAAGCGTTAATCTTATAAACCACTATGTCACTATCACCGTAGGTATAAGAGTAACTCACTCCCACTACATAAAGGTCAGTGCCTGATACCACGGCGTCGTATCCCACATCGTCATTGGCGCCTCCGTAATGCATACCGTAAACTTTGGCACCGGTGGAATCAAGCTTCCATAGGGCTATATCCTTTCCGCCATAGGTAAAGCTGCTGCTTTCCCCAACCATGTAAATATTACCTGAGGAATCCACTGTTATCCCATAAGCCATATCGTCACTGGAGCCTCCGAAATGTTTGGAGAGCAACGTAGTTCCATCAAGGGCCTTGAGCTTGTAGAAGATAGCATCGTATCCGCCGTAACTGTAGGTAGTGCTGTAGCCCACCACCAGCGGGTTTCCATTGCTATCAATGGCAACCCCGTAGGCAGCATCGTCACCGCTTCCTCCTAAGGTCTTGCTCCACTGCTCCACCCCTCCAGAATTGAGCTTCTTTACCAGAAGATCCTCCTGGGCCCCGTCGTAAACATAGCCGGCGATTATTATATTGTCACTGGAATCTATAGCTACAGATTCCCCGTATTCGCTATAGGATGTCCCGTAGTTTTGATGCCATTCCTTGGTTCCGTTGGGGTTAATCCTATAAAGAAGGATATCCGTTCCCCCATTGGTGACGGAATTGGTATTTCCCACCATGAGAAGATCGCCGGTGCTATCCGTGGCAATGTCCTTTCCGTAGTCGTCCCCTGCTCCTCCCCAGTGGGTTCCGTATCCGGGATGAACATCCACGGTTATGGTCTGGTCCCCGGTCTGGTCAGCGGTATCGTAGGCTATGGCCTTGAGGGTGTGGTTTCCAACAGTAGCTGTTGTGGTATCCCAGGTCCAGACAGCATCGCAGGTAGCCGCCCCTGAACAGTCCTGGGTATATTGCAGAACATCATCAAGATAAATCTCCAGCTTGTTAACTCCATTATCGTCCTCTCCGTGGGCCTTTACATTTATAACCGAGTATACAGCAGAGCCATCATGGGGATATACGAAGGAAGCGGTAGGGGGATTATCCCCGGATCCGAAGAAAAACTCCAGATACTTGTCCATGATGGTGGACTGGTCGGCGCTGGAGGCACCGCCAAATTCGTGGGAAGCAGCTATGGTCTTGTATCCAGAGGTTGTATTATCCCTGGCAACACCGGTGTGATAAACGGGATTAGAGTTATCCCAGATGTTGAAGGAGTCGCTGGCATTGGCTCCTATGTGGTCTATGTAATTATTATCCCCGCCATAGGTCCAGCTAAGACCTTCGGTGAAGGTTCCAGCAAGGCCGTTTATGGTGGCGAGATCTCCGCTTCCGTCAGAGCAATTGGTATCTCCCTTAAGCCATGTGCCAAAATAGGAGTGGACAGATGTGGATGTATCGTAGCACCAGGTGTCTCCTCCCTCCATGTAGAGCTTTCCCCCAGCGTCAAGGTAGGCCTTGAGGGTGTCTCCTTCGGTGGATGAAAGCACATGGTTATTTGAGAAAATTCCCAGACACACCCAGGTAGCAGGGGTTGATGTATTTATGGATGCGGGCATGGAAGTTTCATAGTCCACCGCATAGCCCTTATTTTGTAACTGGTCCCTTATGTATGTG
This sequence comes from Candidatus Aminicenantota bacterium, assembly GCA_026991555.1. Lineage (GTDB taxonomy): Bacteria > Acidobacteriota > Aminicenantia > S016-38 > S016-38 > JALSNJ01. Next base: position 25,658 of record JALXBI010000004.1, on the reverse strand, counting down.
CAGCTGTTGGTATTTCCATCAAGGTCCACCACCAGCATCGGGGCAGTAACCCCGTTGTCGGTGGTTACGGTTATCTGGTCCTCAGCAGTCTGGCCATCCCCATCGTAGGCCACCGCCTTTATGGTGTGATTCCCATCAACCACGGTAGTGCTATCCCAATCGTACTCGTATGGGGCAGCTGTATCTGTGGATTTCAACACATCGTCTATGTAGAACTCAACCTTCGTTACACCCACATCGTCCGAGGCATCCGCCGTTATAGTAACTGTACCTGAGACCGTAGCTCCATCGCTGGGATTGGTTATCTGGACCGTGGGGGGGTCACTGGTATGAAGTTTGAAAGCCCCTATTCTCGTCTGCCAGTCGTAACCGGTGGTCTCGTAATATTCCGTGGTATACCAGAAGGTAAGGTCGTCGTCAGGGTCTATGGTTAGCATGGAATAATCGCCCCACCTGTTTATTCCCTGATTGTTATACTCGGTCTGGGCCCCTGAGCCATCCTGCAGGGTAGCCTCTCCCTGGGAAAGCTCTCCCAGCGGGTCAGAGGCCAGCCTTCCAGCATACCTAATCCCCGGATACAGGCTGGAGGAGGATATACTGTAACCGATGGCTATGTTTCCGTCGGCATCGCAGGCGGCAGAACCCATCCAGCGATGGTTACTATCCGGGGCAAAGGTTCCCTGTTGATAAATGGTGGGACTTCCCCCCGGATCCCGCAGTTCATACCACCTTACCCCGGCATGATCATTGCCGTCAACATCCACTGTATGGGCCACAACTATGGTCTCGTGGTCCCCGTAGTTCCAGTAAAATGCGGAATACATAAGTCGGCTGGACAAGGCATCCAGTTTCTGGGTGGTTCCCTGCTGGGGAATACAATCCTGATTATAACCGCACATGTTGGAGTCAAAGGAAGCCACATTCACTATGGTTGGTCCGGAAAGGGTGGAAGAGCCCGGATCATTCCAGTCAACATCGCATTTGTAAATGGCTAAGGAATCATTGCTTATGCTTCCTCCCCATGCATCGTCTCCCATGGAAATCAGATAATTGGGAGAACCAGCAGGAGGAGGGTTTGTCCCTTTGGAGTTGGCAGGGAGCAGGGACCATGCATAATCATCGCTGTTTGCATCCAGGAAAAAGGCCAGAAGGTTAAGGGTACCGCTGGACATGGAGTTTTTGTCCATGGCCCAGACGGTAACCCCCACATAGTTCCCCGAAGAGTCAAATACATTGTAGGTCACATAGTAACCGTCATCCCAAACCCCCATTTTGGGATAGTCGTTGAAAAGATTAGCAGTAGAGCTACCGCTGTAGTCATTGAACCTTATTCCCCACATGTACCAACCGCCGGATACCGGGTCGTTGGTCTTGCTCATGGCCACGCATTCGTAGGGGTCATTCTGGTCCGTCCAGGCAAAATCGCTTATAATCCACCGGTCAAGATAGCGATCGTAGAGGACTATGGGGTCTCCCATATTGTTAGCGTCGCAGGGGGTTCCGGTTCCATCGAAGAAATCGTCAAACTTGAAGGCAGCAACCCGGGTTCCGTCGGATTTGTCAAAGATTCCTATGGAGGTGTTTACGGTCTGGATGTAGTATCCCTTGTTTTCAGTCCCTACATTGGATTTTCCCACATCGCCGTTGGTATCCGGAGGCCATCCTGCACCCCAATTGTTCAGGTCAAGACCCGCAAAGGTTATGATGGGGGAGGGCATGAGTATTCTCGTGGGAAGTCTCCTCTGAACTACAGGGTCATAATCCCTTTTCTTCAGGAGGTGAAATTTTCTCTCAAAATCGGGAATCTCCCTTCTTTTTGCCGCAAACTCAGGAAATTTTCCCGGGGGGATTCTCCTGAGCCTTCTTACATCAATGTTTCTAACCGCAGCCTTCAACCCCCTTAATATCTTTGCCGGGCGAAGCACCCTGGGCCTGGGTTTCGCAGCAAAGAGGGGGATGAGGAAGAAAACAAAAATAAGGGGTAATACAAAACCCCTCCTTTTCAACTCGCCCATCTACTACCTCCTTTTAATTCAATTATTGACCGCATTAGTTTTTATCTACAACACTATAAATTTTAGGACTCTTTCCTGCTTTTTTCAATTAATTCCAGGAATTCTTTTTCATTTAGAATCTTTATTCCCAATTTAAGGGCCTTCTGGTATTTGGAACCTGGGTTCTTTCCAACAACAACGAAGTCAGTTTTCCTTGAAACCGACGAGGAAACCTTTCCTCCCAAGGATTCCACAAGAGCAGAGGCCTCAGCCCTGGTATAGCTATCCAGTTCTCCTGTAAAAACAAAGGTTTTTCCTTCTAAGGGCTTAGGGCCTTCCTTTTTCTTCCTGCTTTTGAAGTTAACCCCGGCGGCCCTGAGTTTTTCAATTATTTTCCGGTTGGTAGGGTCCTTGAAGAAGTGTATTATGCTATCGGCAACCTTGGGACCTATCTCCGGTATTTTCACCAAATCTTCATAGGAAGCATTCATAAGGGCGTCCAGGGAAGGAAAATGCTCCTCCAGAATCTTGGCGGTTTTTTCCCCCACATACCTTATTCCCAAGGCGTGAATTAAACGCCAGAGGTCGTTGTTTTTGCTCTTTTCTATCTCGTCCAGAACATTCTGGGCGCTCTTCTCCCCCATCCTCTCTAAGGAAGCCAGTTGTTCTTTTTTAAGATAGTAAAGGTCCGCAGGGTCCTTTATTAGCCCCTTCTTAAGGAGCTGATCAACCAGGGCCTCCCCTATGTGCTCTATGTTCATGGCGTTTCTGGAGACGAAATGGAGTATGGACTCCTTGACTTTGGCTGGACAGGCGGCGTTGGGACACCTCCATATTACTTCCCCCGGGGGTCGGTAAAGCTCAGCACCGCAGACAGGACACCGTTTGGGCATAACGAAGGGTTTTTCCTTGCCCGTTCTCCTTGACTTTATAACCGCTACCACCTTGGGGATAATATCTCCCCCCTTCTCTATTACCACCCAATCCCCTATCCTTATGTCCTTCCTTCTTATCTCCTCCTCGTTGTAAAGGCTGGCTCTGGAAACCACGGTGCCAGCCAGCTTAACAGGCTTTAATATGGCCACAGGGGTTATGGCTCCGGTTCTTCCCACATTGAGCTCTATGTTTATTATCTGGGTAACCGCTTGTTTGGCGGGAAATTTAAAGGCAATGGCCCAGCGGGGAAACTTGGCTGTTTCCCCCAGTTTTCTTTGCTGCTCAATGGAATTCACCTTTGCCACCAGTCCGTCCACGTCGTAGGGGAGCTGGTCCCTCTTATCCTTCCACTCTTCCCATATTTTCAGGACATCCTCTGGACTCTTGCAGAGCCAGACCAGTTCGTTTCTCTTAAATCCCAGTTCCTTTATTAGTTGAAGGTTTTCCCAGTGGGTAGGCCTCGGGTAATCCCCGTCTATAAATATGTAATAAAAGAAAATGTCCAGTTTCCTTTTGGCAACTTCCTTGGGATCCAGCAGCCTTATGGTGCCTGCAGTTGCGTTTCTGGGATTGGCGAAGAGGCTCTCCCCCTTCTCCGCTCTCTGGCGGTTAAGCTCCTCAAAGGCGGCCTTGGGCATAAAGACTTCCCCCCTGACCTCCACAAATCTTGTCTCCTTTATGCGAAGGGGAAGGCTCCTTATGGTTTTTATGTTCTCGGTAACCACATCTCCCCTGTAGCCATCTCCCCTGGTGATGGCCTTAGTGTAAATTCCGTTCTCGTATTGAACAGCGATGCTGACCCCGTCTATCTTCATCTCCACCACATACTCCACATCCTCACCGGAAAGCATTCTTTTTACCCTGTTATGGTATTCAAGAAATTCCTCGTAGGAATAAACATTTTCAAGGGAAAGCATGGGGGGATGGTGCTCGGCGGTAGGAAAACCTTCTAAGGGCTGCTCGCCTACCCTCTGGGTAGGAGAGTCCGGGGTGATGAGTTCAGGGAACTGGGCCTCCAAGGCCTCCAGCCTTTTCATGAGCATGTCAAATTCGTAATCTGAAATTTCCGGCTGGGCCTCCACATAGTATTTGTATTCGTGATACCTTATAAGTTCACGGAGGCGTTCTATTTCCTTCCGGGCCTCCTCAAGGGTTAATTTTTTATTTTCCGAGCCTTGCCCTGGCATCTTTCAGTATTTTTTCCAAGGAAGGTTTTTCCTTCACATTCATATATCTTCTCTCGTAGAAGGGCTTGAGCATTTTCATGGTAATCTCATACAGCTTTTTCTGCTTGGGATTGTTCTCCAGAAGCACCGCGGCCTCTGCCAGGTATTTTATGGCAAGATCAGCGGTGGCGGTATCCACCACCTTGGTGTGCTTGGGATCCATGGACTTGAACAGGTAATATTTTCCCAATTTATAGGCTATGACTCCTACCTTCTTTTTCTGGTACGCGAGTTTGTAAAGCTCTATCACCTTATCCTCAGGCGCCTTAAGTTTTTCGTTGGAAATGGCACAAAGAAGGTAAAGGTCGTAATTATCCAGTTTCTTGGAGTATGGGCAAATAATCTTGGCTGAGGTTGCATAATCCCCCTTAGCGAAATACTTCTTTCCCTGAGTAATTATGTAATCAATGAGAATTTTAGCCATCTTCTTTCCCCTGGGCCCAAAGCTCTCATAAAGCCTGGCAGCTTCGTTCATGTTCTTCATTCCCTTGTCCACATTGCCCTTGCTGAAATAACAGAATCCGCTCAAACGCAGGTCACTGGCCAGGAGAAGCTTGTACTTGTTAACCCTGAGGTTCTTCGGGGGGTTAGCGAGAATCTTCCTCAGGATCTCTATGGATTTCTCAAAGTTCTTTATGGCCTCATCACAATTCTTAGCCTGCCTGTAGCAGTCCGCCATCTTAGAGTAAATGAAGGGCTTGTCCAGGTCAGATTTGGCGTATTCAATGGCCTTAGGCCCGTATTTAATTATCTTGTCACAGAGTTTCAGCTGGCGGGCTGCGTCATAAAGTCCCAGGTAAACATAGGGTAGCTTATCCTTCTGTTTCTTCTCGTTGCCGAACAGCTGAAGCCATTGCTCCAGAAGCTGGAGCCTCTTGGATGGGTTCTGCTCAGTAACGGCTTTAACATAAAGTTTGTTGGCATTTACGGCAAAAATGGGGGTTATGAGGGTAAATATAAGCAAGAGTCCGGCGATTCTTTTCATTTGCTTCCTCCTGTTAAATTCTCATTAATTGTATTCGTTTCAAGGTAAAAGTCAATTTTATCCACCCCTGCGAAAACCTCCCCCAAGGCCTGGGGAAGATTTATGCTTGCGGGAAAACGGGAACCGGTCCTAATCGATTTCAGAGAAAATTTCCACATGTAATCAACTGCTCTCTTGAAGGCCAACATCTTTTCTATTTTACCACCTTCGGTTATTTTAACACCACCCCTGGATAACAAAAAATTTAACTCCGCCAGGGCAGGCTTCTTCCCCATGATGGAATAAAAGATTATGTGAGCCAAATACGAATCCTCCACTTTCTCTTCGGGCAATTTCCCATCCCTTTCAAGAAGGAAGGCCATTTTTAGGGCCGTGGCGTCGGCGAAAATTTCCCTGGCCGCACCTCCCCCTGTTTTTTCTCCTATATTAAGGAAATGGGCAAGCTCGTGCAGGGAAAGAAAAAGAAGGTAAGAGGAGAATTTCCCTTTCCATCCCTCAATCCACCGCGAAGCCCCGGATATCCCCCTCCTGTATTTTTCCCTGAGGACATTAACGAAGAGAAACTTAGCTGCCCTATCCGGAAGAAAAGGGGGAAGAACTGCAAAGGAGGGAGCGGGAGGGGCTTTGTAAACGCCATAGGCTCCCAGGAGCTCTGCTTTAAAAATACCTGGATAGGGCAGTGGATGAAGTGCTCTGAGCTCCCCACTGGGCATCATTTTTTGGATTTTAAGGAGAAGTTTCTGGGGAGAGGGCAATAATTCGCCGGGAAGGACCCTGAAAATAACCCCCCCATAGGCCATTTTTACCCCCAGGTAGGGATCCTCCACCAGAACTGGACCGAAATAGGCCCTGAGATTTCCTTTTATCTTCAACCAAAGCTCATCTCCCTCCTCAAACTTATCCTCCAGAACTTCCTCACCCCTCTTTTTAAGATAAAGGTCAAGGGTTTCATTTCCAGTTCTTATGGATTTTAAAGCTGTAGAAAGAGCAAAAAGATCCTTGCGAAAAAATTCGCTATAGGGAATAGCCTCATATCCTTCAGGGGAACGGGCCACCACGGTGAGGGGAGAGTAGGCGTAAACCCTCAATTGTCCTGTTTCGTCCTTTTTCATGGCCTCCTTAAGCTCCTGAAGGTCCAGGTCCTCAGGATAATTTCCGCACCCAGGAAGACACTGGCAGCCCTTTACGAAAAACTTTCCCCGGGTTCTGGAGAGGGGCCCGAAATTAAGCATAAATTTCTCCCTTTCCGTTTTGCTCAGGGAAGGAAGCAGATTCACGCAAGGGCCTGCAGCCTGGCGAAGATATATTCTATCTATAATCTCGCCCGCCTTCCGAAATTGGTCAGGAAAGGGAAGCCTCAGTGGTATAAGGGCAAGGAGAAGTGAAGCCAGAATTTTCATGCTCCGGTGAATTTTATATCATTTGGTTATGAAAGGGAAGGCGTGGTTTAAATTTCTTTTCCCCTTCTTCCTGGGAGTTTTCTTCTTCTTTGTCCCCATACCTGCAGGGGGAAGGTTTACCGTCCCCTTTGACCTGGTGGTTACCGGTTTGAGGAAGGAATTCCCCTCCCATGTAAAAACCTATACCTTTTTTATTTTACAGCTGGGAGTTCTGCTTTCCCTGGCCGCCCCCTTTACCCATAGATTGAGCAAATTCAGAACCTCCCTGATTTTTCTCCTCCTTAGAATAACAGGGGGAATTTTCGCCCTCTTCTTTTTTCTGGACAGGGGGCCTTCTCTTCTTACCTCCGGGGATACCAGGAAATTCATGATGGAGATACTTCTTCCCTCGGTGGCGGTAATAATCCCCATCGGAGCCTCTGTAATAAACATGCTCACCAGCACAGGAACCCTGGATTTCGTTGGGACCTTAGCCAGGCCTCTCATGAGGCCCCTTTACAGGATTCCTGGAAGGGCGGCCTTAGATATTCTAACCTCCTGGGTGGGAAGCTATTCCGTGGGACTTTACCTTACCAGGAATGTCTTTGAAAAGGGAGGATACTCTAAAAGGGAGGCTTTCATAATAGCCACCTGTTTCTCCACGGTAAGTATTGGCTTTGTGGGGGTGGTGGCTTCCACCCTGAACATACTAAATCTTTTCCCCTTAATTTTTGTAGGTTATTTCATCGGGGTCTTCGCCATAGCCGCCATTATAGTAAGAATTCCCCCTACATCCAGAATCCCGGAGGAATACATAGCCCTGCCAAAGCCGGAGGCAGAAGCCCGGGGAAATCTCCTGAGGCAGGCAGTGGACCAGGCCCTTCTTACGGCCAAGGAAAGCCCGTCTCTTGCGAAACTTTTCATAAAGGGTTTCTGGGACGGGCTTCTTCTTGCAGCCCTTATTTTAAGCACCATAGCATCGGTGGGAAGCATAGCCCTGCTCCTTGCCAACCATACATCCCTATTCCAGTATCTTGCCCTTCCCTTTGTTCCTGTATACAAACTCCTGGGAATGCCCCACGCATCGGAACTTGCCATGGCTACGGTGATAGAGGTTGCGGAGATGTATCTTCCTGCCATTCTGGTCAAAAACTCACCTTTAGTGGTTAAGTTCTTCGTGGCCATACTGAGCACATCCCAGCTCATTTTTTTCTCCTCAGTGGGGCCCATGATTATGGATATGTTCAGGGAAATCCCGGTAAAATTTACCCACCTTCTCATCCTGTTCCTGGAAAGAACCCTCCTGCTCATACCCCTCATCTGGGCTTACACCACGGTTCTTCAGAAACTTGGCGTCCTATAAACCCGCTATATAAGCGGCCATACGGGGCTTTAAACCTTGCTAAAACCCCTGCTTAAAGGTATAATGGTTCTATGAAGGAAGAAGAGAAGAGAAAATACACAGAAGAGTCCATAAAGGTTCTTAAGGGGCTGGAAGGGGTAAGAAAACGCCCCGCCATGTATATAGGCTCTACCTCCTCCGACGGCCTCCACCACCTCATATGGGAGCTGGTGGATAACGCCATAGACGAAGCCTTAGCCGGTTATTGCGACCGGATAAAGGTGGTTCTCCACGCCGACGGAGCAGTGACCGTGGAGGACAACGGCAGGGGAATTCCCGTGGGAATTCATCCAGAGGTAGGAAAACCCGCTGCAGAGGTGGTATTGACCATGCTCCACGCCGGGGGAAAATTCGACAGGAAAAGCTACGCCATCTCCGGAGGATTACACGGGGTGGGAGTTTCGGTGGTAAACGCCCTGAGCAAAAAACTGATTCTGGAGGTAAGGAGGGAAGGCTTCGTTTGGATTCAGGAATATTCCAGGGGAGTCCCAATCACTCCCCTCAAGAAAAAGGGAAAAACCAGAAAAACAGGCACAAAGATAACCTTCTGGCCCGACGACGAAATTTTCGACACAGTGGAATTCAACCCCGATGTCATAGCCAGGAGGCTCAGGGAGCTCGCCTATTTAAACAGCGGCCTTTTAATAGAATTCCACGACGAGCAAAACGATCGGGTAAAGACCTTTCAATACAAGGGGGGTATAAAGGAGTATGTAAAACAGCTCACCAGAACCAAAAAACCCCTTCACGATGTGATACACATAAAAGGGGAAAAGGAAGGGGTAAGGGTGGAGGTTGCCCTTCAGTATACCGATGCCTACGGGGAGAACATCCTGAGTTTTGCCAACAACATAAATACCGTGGAAGGGGGCACCCACCTGTCGGGCTTTAAAACAGCCCTCACCAGGGCCATAAACAACATAATAAAGGACAACAAAGTGAAAATAACCGGGGACGATGTAAGGGAAGGGCTTACGGCCATTATCTCGGTGATGGTCCCCGAACCCCAGTTTGAAGGCCAGACTAAGTCCAAACTGGGAAACAACGAGGTAAAGGGAATTGTTGACTCCATAGTTTACGAGGGTCTAACCCTCTATTTCGAGGAGAAGCCCCCGGTGGCCCGGAAGATTGCCGATAAGGTTCTTACCTCGGCCAGGGCCAGGGAAGCAGCCAAGAAGGCCCGGGAAATGGTAAGGAGAAAGGGGGTTCTGGAAAGCTCCGCCCTGCCCGGCAAACTGGCGGATTGTCAGGAAAGAAACCCTGAAAACAGCGAGATATTCATCGTGGAGGGAGACTCTGCAGGAGGTTCTGCCAAACAGGGAAGGGACCGGAAGTTCCAGGCAATCCTGCCCATAAAGGGAAAAATTCTCAATGTGGAAAAATCCTCCTTCCACAAGATTTTCTCCTCCCAGGAAATCAAAGCCATAATAACCGCCTTAGGAACCGGGGTTGAGGAAAATTTTGACCTTTCCAAATTGAGATATCACAAAATCATAATTATGACCGATGCGGATGTTGATGGAGCCCATATAAGAACCCTGCTTTTGACCTTCTTTTTCCGCTACATGAGACCGGTTATTGAGGGAGGATATCTCTACATAGCCCAGCCTCCCCTTTACAGGGTAAAGGACGGCAAGAAAATACATTACCTTAAGGACGAGAGGGAGTTTAACCGCTTCATCATCAAGAGGGTAAAGGACAAGTTCGCCGTCTACACCCAGGAAAGGGAGTTCAGGGGAAAGGACCTGGAAAACCTTTTAAAGGTCCTCCTTACCAAGAAAAGCGTTCTTTCCTACCTGGCCAGGAAGGGGTTTAAAAAGGAAATCCTGGACACCATTATAGCCTCAGGAATAAGGGACAGCGATGAATTCTTAGAAAAGGCCGAAGAGCTGGCCCGGGCTTTAGAGGAAAGGGGATATGTGGTGGAACTCCGGCAGGACGAAGAGGAGGAAGGACCTGAGCTTCTGGTAAATTACGAAAGGGACGGTTATCCCATTGCGGTCAGAATAAACTCCTCCTTTATCTCCTCTCCGGATTTTATGAGCTATGCCCAGGGGATAGAGGGGCTTAAACCTCCCTTCCGCTTAGAAGGAGAGGATAAGCCCATTGAAAGTGAAATGGAGCTTCTTGAGAAGATTCTCATAAAAGCAAAGAGGGGCCTAACCATTCAGAGGTTTAAAGGGCTTGGGGAGATGAATCCCCAGCAGTTGTGGGAAACCACCATGGATCCGGAAAGAAGGAGGTTGCTGAGGGTAAGGATTGAAGACGGGATGGAGGCGGACGAAATCTTCACCATACTCATGGGGGAATCGGTGGAAAAGAGAAGGAATTTTATAGTGGAAAATTCCCTTGAAGTAAGGAACCTGGACCTTTAAAGCTTATCCATGGTAGCGATAAATTCCTCATTGCTTTTGGTTTTTCTCAGTTTATCCAGCAGAAGCTCCATGGCATCCGCAGGGTCCATTTGGGATAAAACCTTCCTGAGCAACCATATCCTGTGAAGCCAGTGTTCTGGCAGGAGAAGTTCCTCCTTCCTGGTTCCGGATTTATTCAGGTCTATGGCAGGGAATATCCTCCTGTCTGAAAGGTAACGGGTGAGGTTTATTTCGCAGTTTCCGGTTCCCTTGAATTCTTCAAATATAACATCGTCCATGCGGCTTCCGGTCTCGATAAGGGCGGTTCCCACTATAGTAAGGGAACCTCCTTCTTCAATATTCCTGGCAGCTCCGAAGAATTTTTTGGGTTTGTGCAGGGCGCTGGCCTCAAGCCCACCGGAAAGAACCTTTCCCGAGGTGGGGATAAGGGCATTGTAAGCCCTGGTCATCCTGGTTATGGAATCAAGAAGAATAACCACATCCCTCTTCATCTCCACCAGCCTCTTAGCCTTTTCCAGCACAATTTCCGCCACCTGGGCATGGCGTTTCGGGGGCTGGTCAAAGGTTGAGTGGACCACCTCCCCCTTTACTGAACGGTCAAAATCTGTGACCTCCTCTGGTCTTTCGTCTATAAGGAGAACTATAAGGTAGATTTCAGGATGATTCTGCTCTATGGAGTGGGCAATGGTTTTCAGAAGGGTGGTTTTTCCCGTCCTTGGGGCTGCCACTATCAGGGCGCGCTGACCTTTACCTATTGGGGTAAAAAGGTCCATTACCCTGGCGGAGAGATTATCCGGGGTGGTCTCCAGAACTATCCTCTCGTTGGGAAAGAGGGGGGTGAGTTTCTCAAAGACAACCCCCCGCCTCATCTTTACCGCCTTGTGGGGAGGGACGAAATTTATAGCATCTATTCTTACTAAGGAGAAGAATTTCTCGTCTCCCTTGGGCTCCCTTACTATACCTGATATGGTATCCCCAGTTCTGAGGTCAAATTTTTTGATCTGGGAGGGGGAAACATAGATGTCCTCAGGGGAAGGGGTATAGCTGTGGTGGGCAAGGCGGAGAAAACCCTTTCCGTCCGGTAGGACCTCAAGCACACCCTCCGCAAATATCTGACCGTTTTTCCTGGCCTGGGCAGCCAGTATGTTGAAAATCAACTCATCCTTTTTCATGGTGGTGGGACTGTGAACTTCCAGGGTCCTGGCCAGCTGGACAAGTTCTTGAAATTTCATGGATTCAAGCTCTTCTAAGCTAAACATTTTTCACCTCTCTCAATTTTCTCTATGCAGGAAATGAGTTCCTTCCTTCCCTGGCCCGTTTTAGCCGAAGTGGGTATTACGGGCCGGGAGAACTCTTCCTTTATTTTTTCTGTGATTTTTCTTAACTGCTGCTTTTTTACCTTATCGGATTTAGTCAGGACGAAGGCGAAATCCTGACCGAGGAATTTTAACCAATCTATAAGTTGCAAGTCAAGGGAAGTGGGGCCGAGCCTGGAATCCAGAAGTATGAAATTGGTCTTTATTCCCTTCTGGGACTTAAAAAAATCCTCCATCAGGGAAGCCCACCGGCGTCTCTCCTCCCCCGACCTTTTGGCAAATCCGTATCCAGGAAGGTCCACCAGCACTAAACTACCGTCCACCAGGAAATAATTAACCGAGGCGGTCTTGCCGGGCCTGGAACCTACCTTGGCCGCCTTCCTGTTCCAAACGAGAAGATTTATAAGGGAGGATTTCCCCACATTGGACCTTCCGCAGAAGGTAAAAACAGGAAAAGGAAAATTAAGAAAGTCCTTTCTGGAATAAGCAGATTTTAAAAACACCACCTTTTTCCAGTCTCTCTTCAATTGGCTGCCCGGGTTAGGCTTATTTCTGTGAGGTTTTTCTCCATAACTATGTCTATTACCTGCTCCATATCCTTTACCAGGTGAATCTTTAACTTTTCCCTGATTTCCTCAGGGAGTTCCTCTAAATCCGGTTCATTCTCAGCGGGAATCACAACCTCCCTCACCCCTGCCTGATAAGCCGCCAGAATCTTCTCCTTCAATCCTCCCACCTTTAAAACTTTACCCTTTATGGTAACCTCCCCGGTTAAGGCTACATCCAGCCTGACAGGAGTGGAGGTAAGTAGGGAAAGCAGGGCCATGGCTAAGGTAATTCCCGCAGAAGGCCCTTCCTTGGGAACCGCTCCCTCGGGAATGTGGACATGAATGTCGTAGGCGGAAAATCTGGACAGGTCCATTCCTAAGGAGGAAAGTTTGGTCTTGACATAGGTGTAAGCTATCTGGGCCGACTCCTTCATTATCTCTCCCAGCCTTCCTGTAAGAAGAAGCTCCCCTTTACCCTTACTTAGGGCGGTCTCTATTATAAGTATATCTCCGCCGTATTCTGTCCAGGCCATTCCTGTGGCAGATCCCACTTCCCTTCTTCCCTCCACAGACCTTCGAAGGTATTTTTCGGGCCCGAGATGCTCCTTTACCTTTTCAGGGGTTATCTCCTCAAAATAGTCTTTACCTTCCTCGGCCACCTTTCTCGCAACCTTCCTGCAGATGGCCCCTATTTCCCTCTCCAGTTCCCTTACCCCTGCCTCCCTGGTATATGACCTGATAAGGTAATAAAGGGCCTGGCGGGTAAAGTGGATGTTCTTATCCTTTATGCCGTGGGCCTTTATCTCCTTGGGAACCAGATAATCCTTAGCTATGTAAAATTTCTCATGTTCGGTGTAACCCGGAAGTTCTATTATTTCCATTCTGTCAAGAAGGGGACGAGGAATTCCTTCCATGTAATTGGCAGTGGTTATGAAAAGCACCTCTGATAGGTCAAATTCCACATCCAAGTAATGGTCAAGAAAGGCTGAATTGTGGTCAGGATCCAGAACCTCCATAAGGGCGGCAGCAGGATCCCCCCTGAAGTCAGCGCTCATCTTGTCTATTTCGTCCAGAAGAAAAACCGGGTTCTTTACCCCGGCCTTTTTCAGGCCCTGGATTATCCTTCCGGGATAAGCCCCCACATAGGTTCTGCGGTGTCCTCTTATTTCAGCCTCGTCCCTTACGCCTCCTAAGGATACCCTCACAAACTTCCTTCCCGTAGCCTGGGCTATGGCCTTGGCGATGGAACTCTTTCCCACCCCTGGAGGTCCCACAAGGCAGAGAATGGCTCCCTTAGGTTTTTTCATAAGGGATCGGATGGCCAGATACTCTATTATTCTTTCTTTGGCCTTTTTCAGGCCGTAATGGGAAGAATCCAGGATTTTCCAGGCCTTTTTTATGTCCCTGTTCTCCCTGGACTTCTTTTTCCAGGGCATGGAAACCAGCCATTCCACATAGCTCCTGATCACCGCCAGTTCGGCGCTCATGGGGGGCATGTGTTCTAAGCGTTCCACCTCCTGAAGGGCCTTTTTCTTAACCTCTTCCGGCATCTCAGAGGTAGAAATCTTGTATTTCAGTTCCTCCACCTCGTTTCCCGGTTCAGGGGGAGGTGGCGCGGTTGCCTTTCTCCTCTTGCCAATTCTTCCCACTTCCCTTTCCAGTATGTGGCCAAGGAGCAAAAATCTTTCAATGGGATTTATCAGCTCCAGAAGAGTCTGTTTTTCCCACACAGGTATTTGCAGGACAGAGGCCACGAAATTGGAAAAGGCAGCAGGATTCATAATACTGGATGCAGGAAGCACCAACACTCTTCCCTGGTGAGATTCCTTGTAGCGGTCAAAGAGCTCCTTTATTCTTCCCAGGTCCCTGGAAATCTGGGCGCTGTTTACTTCAAGGTCGTCCACCCTTGTAATTCCAACGAAGAAGTAGGGATTGGAAAAAACCACCTCTGCTATTCTGGCCCTGTAAAGGCCTTCCACCATAACCTTCAGGCTTCTGCCCGGGGTGGGAATTACATCCTTTATTTCCACCACCGTCCCGGTGGTGTAAATATCTCCGGGAGCCGGGTCTGAAATTTCGCTGTCGGTCTGGGCAGCCAGGAAAATAAGGCCGTTGGAGTTCCTGGCCTTTTCCAGAGCTTTAAGGGATTTTTCCCTGCCCACTATAAAGGGAAATCTTACCCCGGGAAAGGCCACTAAATCCCTTAAAGGAATCAGGGGTAAGTAATCCAGTTCTATCCTCATACCGCTTTCTTCAACCTCTGGAGGGAAACTTTCCCCTGAAGAACATCCTCCTCATCAACTATTATTTTTCCCTTTATACCTAAGGCCGGCACCTGATACATGAGGTCTTCCATTAACTGTTCCATGATTGACTTCAAACCCCTGGCACCCAGTTTTCTCTCCTGGGCTATGGAGGCTATGGCCCTCAGGGCTCCTGGAGTAAACTCCAGTTCAACGCCGTCCATCTCAAGGAGTTTTTTATACTGCTTGACCAAGGAGTTCGCAGGTTCGGTGAGAATTCTCACCAGGTCCTCTTCGGTGAGTTCGCGGAAAACTCCCACCACAGGAAACCTCCCCACAAGTTCCGGTATCAATCCGTATTTTATCAGGTCATCGGGGATGACTTCCTGAAGAAGCTGGAATTTCTCCTCCTTGGAAGGCATAGGCTTGCCATGAAATCCCATGGTGGTTTTCCTTAGCCTGCGGGCTATTATCTCCTCCAGGCCCACAAAGGCCCCACCTGCAATGAACAGGATGTTCTTGGTGTTCATCCTTATAAATTCCTGATAGGGATGTTTTCTTCCTCCCTGGGGGGGAACATTGGCCACGGTTCCCTCCACTATTTTCAGAAGGGCCTGCTGGACTCCTTCTCCGGAAACATCCCTGGTTATGGAGGGATTCTCCGATTTGCGGGTTATCTTGTCTATTTCGTCGATGTAAATTATTCCCTTCTCAGCCAATTCCAAGTCCCCGTCAGCGGCCTCGTAAAGGCGAAGGAGGATGTTTTCCACATCCTCCCCCACATATCCGGCTTCAGTTACCGTGGTAGCATCGGCTATGGCAAAGGGCACCGAGAGAATCCTGGCAAGGGTTTCCGCTATAAGGGTTTTTCCGGTCCCCGTGGGTCCTATAAGAAGGATGTTGGACTTCTGAAGCTCCACATCCCCAATTACCCCTCCGGAAAGAACCCTCTTATAGTGGTTGTAAACAGAGACGGATATCTTCTTTTTAGCCTCCTCCTGGCCCACCACATAGCGATCCAGGGCAGCCTTTACTTCGTGGGGTTTCAGGAGTTTTATTTTCCTCTGCTTAGGAGCAGGCTTTGGAACCATAAATCTGTGATATATTTCCTCAACGCAGAAGGAGCAAATACTACCCCCAGGTCCGGTGAAGAAGGCAGGAGCTTCTCCCTCCCTTCTTCCGCAGATTATGCACCTTTTTTCCTTCCTCATTCTCTCTTCACCAGTATTTTGTCAATGATTCCGTATTTTAGAGCCTCCTCCGGGCTCATGAAATAATCCCTCTGGGTATCCTTTTCAAGCCTTTCCCTGTCCTGCCCGGTGTGACGGTGAAGTATGTCAATAAGTATTTCCTTAAGCCTAAGTATCTCGTCGGTCCATATTTTAACATCCGGAGCATGCCCCTGATACCCCCCCATGGGCTGGTGTAGCATAATCCTGGAATGGGGAAGGGAAAATCTCTTTCCCTTGGCCCCTGCTGCAAGAATTACCGCTGCCATGGAAGCGGCCTGACCTATGCAGATGGTTACCACATCGGGTTTGATGAACTGCATGGTGTCGTAAATGGCAAGTCCAGCGGTAATTTCACCTCCAGGACTGTTTATGTAAAGATAAATATCCCTTTCAGGGTCCTGGGCTTCCAGGAAAAGGAGCTGGGCCACAACCAGATTGGCGGTGGTCTCGTCAATGGGGAAACCGAGAAGGATTATGTTGTCCTTAAGGAGCCTGGAATATATGTCGTAGGCCCTTTCCCCTCTGCCGGTTTGTTCAATTACATAAGGTATAGGAATGTATGTCATTTCTCCTCTTTTCTTTCGTTCCCTTCCACTTCCTTAATTATAACATGCTCCCGGACGTGGCTCAGGGCTTTGTCCACAAGGATGTCCTTTCTCAATTCATCATCGGTTATCCCCTGCTTTTTAAGGGTTTCCCTTACTTCTTTCTGGGTGGTTCCCCTCTCCTCGGCCATCTTCTTTATCCTCTCCCTGACGTCCTTTTTATCTACCTCAAGACCAAGCTTCTCCGCTATCTTTAAAAGTATAAAACGGTCCCTCACCCTTCTCTCAGCTTCCTCCCTTATGCGGGGACTGAGGGAGAGCCACTCCTCCTCGCTTATCCGGGTTCCCCTGGCGGAAAGGTCCATGAGGGTGGAGGTGGCCAGGTTCCTGAATTCCTCCTCCACTAAAACCTCAGGAACAGGAATGGGATTCTTCTCCCTGAGAGCCTCCAGGATTTTCCCCTTTATTTTCTCCTCCCTGCTTCTTAACAGCTGCTCCTCTGCCCTTTCCCTGAGTTTGTTTTTCATTTCCTCTAAGCTACCATAGCGAAATTTACGGGCGAAATGGTCATTGAGTTCCGGCCGCCGGGGCCTTCTCACCTCAATTACCTTCACCTCGTGAATTATTTCCTTCCCTGCCAGTTTCTTCCTGGGATGGTCCTGGGGATATTTCCTTTTAAATGTGAAGACCTCCCCCTTCTTTTTCCCCAGGAACAGGGAGGCAATCTCGTCCTTTCCATTTACCTTAATCATATATTTCTCCTGGGGGAACCTTTTCTTGGTCTCGGGGTCAATCATCTGTATGACCGCAAAGACATGGTCCCCCTCTTCTGCTTCCCCATTTTTCCTTTCCAGAACCGTATTCTGTTCCTGAAGCTCCTTTAGGGTATTTTCCACCATCTGCTCCGGGGTAATCTCCTCCTTCTCCACCTCTATCTCAAGCCCCTCATAACCTTCCACATCGTATTCGGGCACCTCCTCAAACTCCGCCTCCACCTTTAAACCTTCCTCTTTTGAAAAATCCCAGTTCGTAATAATAGGACTTCTTACAGGTTTCGCCCTCTTCTCTATTTCTTCCTTTAGAATCGGGATGAGCTTCTCCTCAAGAAGGCGCCGGGCCGCCTTCTCCCCAAAAAGTCTCTCGGCTATCTCTAAGGGAACCTTTCCCTTCCTGAATCCCGGCACCTTGGCGTTGCTGGCAAATGCCTTCAGAATCCTATTGTAGTCCTGAAGGACCTCCTCAGGAGCTAATTGCACAAAAAATTTCCTCTTGGTTTCTGTGATTTTTTCCAGTCGGGTTTCCATATCACTTAGTGCGAAAGGGGGGACTCGAACCCCCACGGGTTGCCCCACTGGATCCTAAGTCCAGCGCGTCTGCCAATTCCGCCACTTTCGCAGTCCTTTATATTTTGCCATAGCTTAAGGGAATCAGTCAACCGCCGTATAACAGTGGATAAGGGCCTTGTAAAGCTCTGTTCCGCTGGAATACCTATTCTCTGGGTTCTTGCTCAAGGACTTCATAATAATCTCCTCAAGGCAGGGGCTCAGGTCCACGAAATTTGAAGGGGAAGGAGGGATGGCGGATAAGATTCTTGATATAAGGACGGGAAAATCCGATTGTCCGTGGGGAAGATGTCCGGTAACCATCCAGTAAAGGACCACTCCAAAGGAATAAACATCCGAGGCAGGGGTAATCATCCCCTGGCTCAGGGTTTCAGGAGAAATGTAATGGGGGGTTCCGGTAATAGTTCCGGTAGCCTCTACGTAGGCGGCAAGTCTTCTGGCTATACCAAAATCCGTAAGCTTTACCTCCCTTCTATTTACTCCACGAACAGTGCTAAAATGGCCCTCCAGCAATATATTTGATGGTTTTATATCACGGTGCACTATCATTTTAGAATGCAGGTAAGAAAGAGCTGAGGCCGTTCCAAGGGAAATCTCCCTTATTTCTTCCGACGAAAACGGAGGAGGCGCATTCTGGCCCAGGTCAAACAGGCTTTTTCCCTTAACATATTCCATGGCAATGTAAAAGGTGGAACCTATCTGACCACTATCCAAAAATCTTACTATATTGGGATGTTCTAATTTCCTGAGCAGTTCTGCCTCCTCAAGAAATCCCTTTATATCCTCCGCAGGGGCCCTTATTCCATCCATAATTTTCAATGCCACTCTCTCTCCAGTTTGAACCTCGCGAGAAAGGTAAACCCGCCCCATCCCTCCTCTGCCCAATTCCCTGATAATCCGGTAGCTACCGAGGAGATTCCCTTTTCCCTTAACGGTTCTGGCCCCAAGGAGTATCAAAACACCAAAGATGAGAAAAAAACCGATAATTATCCGGGCCACCCTTAAGGAAGCCCTTCCGAATTCGGCAAAAACCTCCATTTTGTTCTTAAGAAATTCGTATTTCATCTCCTTGGTGGGAATTTTCTCTTCCTCTATCTCTTCAGCGAGCCCCTTGGCACGAACTATGTAAGGATAGGACTTCAGTGAATAAACAATCCCGGCCACAATTCCCAGAGAAGCAAGTTTTTTGTAAATTCTGTAAAGCTCAAGGTTCACTTTGAAACGATCCCTCAGAGTAGGAGCAAGGGAAAGAGCCTCCTTTAATTTATTGACAGCTTCCTGGTAATTTCCAAGTTTAACAAAAGCCTCCTTCTCCAGGGATATAGCCGAGAAGGCGAGCTCCCTGTCCCCCCTTTTTTTTCCGACCCCCTCCAACTCCTTGCCCACTTCAAGAGCCTTTTGGAACTCTCCCTTTATAAGAGCTAACCTCCCCAGGGCAAGTTTGGAGGCAAAGTAGGCGGCGGTAAATTTGAATTTTTTCGCCTCCTTAAGGCCAAGCCTGGCGTTGCCTTCCGCCCTTGTGTATTTTCCCATTTTAAGGTATATAAGAGCCAGGAGGGAATGGATATAAGCCCTCTTATAGGTAGGCGCATCTCCCAGGAGATTAAGGGCTTTTTTAAGGTCTTCCATGGCGGATTGATAAATGTAGTTTTCGTAGAAGAGGTAAGCCCTCGAAATTAGCACATCCACCTCAGCCATCCGTTTTCCGTATTTTTCGTAAAATTTAAGACTCTCGGAAAATCGGTAAAGGGCTTTGTTGAGATCTCCTAATTTTCCGTAGCTGGTGGCCACCATCCGGTTGTAAAGGTGGAAAAGGTCTATCAGATAAAGGTTTCTGGTTTCCTGGGCTGCCTTGAGTATGTAGAAAAGCCTCAGTCGTGGATTTTTGGAAATGGCATAATAATAGTGCCTCAGGAACCAGAAGGGATAATGGAAGGGGGTTTTTCTTTCCCACCTGACAATAAGAGGATAGCAAAGAGAGGCTCTCCTGTTTATAAGAAGGGAATTTAGGTACCAGAAGACGAAGAAAAGGGAGGTCTCTGGCTCTGGGGAGGAGGAATATTTCCTGTAGACTTTCTCCGTCTGGAGAAGAGGAGGAAAGGAGCGATTAAGGCCAGCCAGGAATTCAGAAACCTCCCGGGGAAACGGCACTTTACCCTTCCAACCGCTGGCCATAAGTTCCTTAATGATAAAGGGATTAGCAGGGGGGGATTTTATTTTCCCAATTACCCTGTTTACCGGAAGGGAAAGATTTTTTCTGTAGAGAAAGAGCAAAAAATTGCGTTGAAAGGAAGGAGAAGGAAAAGGAGAATGGAACCCAGTGCCACCATAGGACATTATGCTGGAGGCAGATACATAAGCATGATAGAAATCCGGTTTATCCTGAATGATTTGGTAAAGTCCGGAAAGTTTCTTGGAAAGGGGAAGGGAAGAATACATTAGGGAATAATATTTCTCCACTACCCCTCCCCAGAGAAAGATTCCCAGGAAAAAAGAAAACAGTAATCTTACCCCACTCTCAATATTTTAGGCTAATCCAGGACAATTTCCACCGTTTCCTTCTCGTCCTGGACGTATAGGAAACGAAGGGGCCCTACATAGCCCCCTGTGTATTTTTCCGGATGCATCATGAAATATAACATTTCCTTGCCAGCCTCTTCCTCCTCAGGGCTTACCCCTTCAACATCAATGTGAGGAACGAACCAGAAAAAAAACCTCAGCAACCACAGGGGAAGGTTTATGCTGATTTCGTCCTCCCCTGTCACCCTTAGCCTAAAATGGGTATATTTCTTTCTGGAAATCTGAGGTGAGGGGAGCTTTATAGGGACAAGGGTTATTATAGTTTTCTCACCCCCTTCGTCTATGACTATCTTTCCCTTTTCCTTTAAAGCCCCCAGGTCCACATCCCTGTTTTTGATTTTCGTCTTCACATCCTTTGAAAGAACGGAACCCGGAATCAGGACTTCAAATCTTTCCTTACCCTCTTGCATTTTTAAATAAAAAAGATTCTGACCCAAGATGGCCCAGGTGAAAAACATTAGAAAGAGAGCCTTTCTCATCTTTCCCTCCTTGTTTTCTCTTTAATTTATACGAATTCAACCATGGAAGGGTTCAAGGATCCGGAAGCACAGGGGCTAAGGACGGCAAATTTCCATTATCCGCAGAACCGCCAGATGTATGGCGTCCCAGGCGGAATAGCCCATTTTTACCCTCCAGTCCAGGGCGAAAAGTTCCTCAGAGAGGTCCCGCCGACATATCCTTCCCACCATGTAATTAAGGCTTCCGGTAATCATCTGGGGCGACTGGCCCCTCTGGCGGAGGTCCTCCAGCACCTCCCATGCCTTAGGATAATCCCTGTTGGCTAAAGCAACCTCCAGTTCCCATACCGGATATTCCCTCAGAGGGGGAACCAGCTGTTCCACATGCTCCAGTTCAATTCGCCGGGAGGGATGGTGTTTGAGTTTCGTAATCTCCCCCCATAGGGCTAAGGTATCGTCTCCCACGGTTTTTACCATGTAAATAAGGGCATCCCGACTGATTTCCTTCCCTGCCTTAGCCAGTTCCTCCCTGACTAAGGAAGCCCTTTCCCTCTCGTAGAGCGCCCTGTAATATTCCACCGAGCAGGGAAGGTTCTTTACAAGGTTCTTGAGCTCGCTCTTTTCCGGATATTCCGAGGAAATAACCACCCCAAAGGAAATAACCTCTTCCACCAGTCCCCTATCCTTTTTTGAAACCCTTTCCTCTGCGGGACTCAGAATCCTTACCCCTGCCATTCCCCCACTGAAAAGGGATGGATACCTCACTTCCTCTAAAATCTCCCCCCAACTGGTTTCGAAAAGATAATATATCCGGCCCTTGGGCACTAAGGTTCTGAATCTCTTCTCCCGGGCTAAGGTATCAGGCCCGTAAAGGTAAACGCTCTTAGAAGCCCTCAAGGATGGTGCTCACCATGGACCTTGCGAATTCCCTGGCAATTCTATCTATGGCATCGCTCTGAAGGGAAAGAAAATTTATCCCCCTGTTTCCTTCTGCCTGATACTCCGTCCTGTAGGTATAGGCGGAACTCTGGAAAATAATCCTCTGGGTTCGCAGGTCCTTAAGATAGAACTTGCCCGTGATTATTATAGAAAACCGCCTTCCTTCCCCGCCGGTGGTTATTCCCACTGGAAGCATTCTGAAGGAGGTTATGGTGCCTATGAGCTCTGCGTCGGCTTCCTCCTCGCTGTCCACCACCTTCTTTCCCCTTTTTATCATCTCCTCCCTTATGGCTGAGGTAAAGAAGCTTTGAATCTCTGCCCTGGGGGTCATGTTGTTTATGGGTGGAATGTAGAGTTTCTTAACATAGGGGGGGAGAGTGGTGCCCGTGCCTGCCAGATGATAACCGCAGGAGGAAAGGAAAGCCATAACTAAAAGGGGAAGGAGCTTCTTCATTTCACCTGGATGCTGTAAATTTTCCCGGGAACATAAACTTCCTTCAAGATTTCCCTTCCCTCTATGAATTTCCTCACCCTTTCCGAGGAATGGACAATCTTCCTTATCTCCTCCCGGGACATGTCCTTCCCAATCTTCACCTTGTCCCTTACCTTCCCGTTAATCTGAACCACTAAGGTAATCTGTTCCTCCTCAAGAAGGGCAGGGTGGTATTGGGGCCAGGGGGCCCTGGTTATGAATCCCTCCCCGCCTATTTTCTCCCAGACCTCCTCAGCTAAATGAGGAGTGAACGGGGAAATAAGGTGAAGCATGGCAGTCAGGGCTTCCCTTAAAACCGACCTTCCCTCAGGAGAATTCCTGAGTTCCTCTTCCCTTTCGCTGAGGAAGTTGTAAAACTCCATAAGGGAAGCTATAGCGGTGTTGAAGTGCATCCTATCCTGGATCTCCTCGGTGATTTTCTTTATGGTTCTGTGGGTTGCCCTTCTCACCGCGGGGAATTTGTCGCTTATCTCCCCCTTTTCCCTCATAACATCTATGTTCCTCTGGAAAAGGGCCCATACTTTCTTAACGAACCTGAAGGCCCCCTCTATTCCGGCCTCGCTCCACTCCAAGTCCCTTTCCGGGGGAGCAGCAAAGAGGATGAAAAGCCTTACAGAGTCGGCCCCGTATCTGGCTATCATCTCGTCGGGCTCCACCACATTCCCCAAGGACTTGCTCATCTTTTTTCCATCTTTGAGCACCATCCCCTGGGTAAGAAGCCTTGGGAAAGGTTCCGAGAAACCTATAAGCCCAAGGTCCCTTATAAATTTCGTGAAGAACCTGGCGTAGATAAGGTGAAGTATGGCGTGTTCCACCCCACCTATGTATATCTCCGGGGGAGCCCAGAACTCCGCCTTTTCCCTTTCAAAGGGAGCCTTATCGTTGTGGGGATCCGCGTAGCGGAGGAAATACCAGGAGGAATCAAAGAAGGTATCCATGGTATCGGTTTCCCTCCGGGCAGGCCCTCCGCATTTGGGACATGTGGTATTGACGAAGGAGGGGGAAGTTTCCAAGGGATTTCCTTCCCCGGTGAACTTTACGTCCTTTGGAAGGGTAACAGGGAGCTGGTCCTCAGGCACTGGAACCACCCCGCATTTTTCGCAGTAAACCACAGGAATAGGGGTTCCCCAATAACGCTGGCGGGATATTCCCCAGTCCCTTATCTTGTAGGAGACGGCCTTGTTACCGAATTGATGCTCCTCGGCAAAGGCCACCATTCTTCTTATAGCCTCATCGCTCTTGAGCCCGGTATAACCGGCGGAATTAACCAGAACCCCCTTTCCCTCGTAGGCCTGCTTCAGGGGAAGCTCAAGGCCCCCGTCCTCAGGCATTATAACTACCCTTATGGGAAGGTTGTATTTCTTGGCGAACTCAAAATCCCTCTGGTCATGGGCAGGAACCGCCATTATGGCCCCGGTTCCGTATTCCATAAGGACATAATCCCCTATCCATATGGGAATCCTCTCCCGGTTAAAGGGATTTATGGCATAGGCTCCGGTGAAGACCCCTTCCTTTTCCGGTTCCTGTTCCCTCTCCCTCTTGAGAACCCGGCTCTGTCTTATTTTCTCGTAACACCAGGAAAGAATCTTTTCCCTTTCGGGATTATCCTTAAGAAGGTCCTCAATGAGGGGATGCTCAGGGGAAAGAACCAGGAAGGTGGCACCATAAATTGTATCAAGCCTGGTGGTGAAAACTCTGATTTTCTTGTCAAGGCCCTCCACCTGAAAATCCACCTCAACCCCCTCCCCCTTTCCTATCCAGTTTCTCTGCATTACCAGAACCTTTTCCGGCCACTTTCCCTCCAGCTCTTTATGTCCATCCAGAAGCTCCTGGGCGTAATCCCTTATCTTCAAAAACCACTGTTTGAGCCTGCGGGGCTCCACCTCGGTTCCACACCTCCAGCACTTGCCGTCCTTTACCTGTTCGTTGGCAAGAACTGTCTTGCAGTGGGGACACCAGTTAACCCATTCCTCCTTTCTGTAGGCAAGACCCCTCTCCAGCATCTTAAGGAAGAACCACTGGTTCCACCGGTAATATTCAGGGTCACAGGTGGCTATCTCTCTGTCCCAATCGTAACTTATCCCTAAGCTTTTAAGCTGTTGTTTCATCCTGGCTATGTTTTCCCTGGTCCACTTCTCAGGTTCAACCCCGTGTTTAATAGCGGCGTTTTCCGCAGGAAGCCCTAAGGCATCCCATCCTATGGGATGAAGCACATTATAGCCCTTTTTCATGTAATATCTCGCCACCACATCGCCTATGGCGTAGTTTCTCACATGGCCCATGTGGAGTTTTCCAGAGGGATAGGGGAACATCTCCAGGACATAATATTTCCTGCCCTGGAAGTCCTTGGCAGCGAAAACCTTTTCCTCCTCCCATTTCTTCTGCCACTTCTTTTCTATCTCGGAAAAATTAAACTCCATATGACTACCTCCACGGCGATTTAAAAGATATTATACCCCAGGAAAAAGCCCTGGACTAACTGCCCCAGCCCAATTTTTCCCTGAGCATCTGGTAATAACTTCTACCCTCTGGCCTTACCAGAAGCAATTTCTCCTCTGCTCTGCGGATTACCACCCTCTCCCCTTCCTCCATGCCCTCTCCCCTTTGACCGTCCAGGGTCAGATAAACCTCCTCTCCGGATACTAAGTTGAGTTTTACTTCAGAGGAAGCCGGAATAACTATGGGACGCTGAGCAAGGGCATGGGGACAAATGGGGGTTATTATTATGGCGGAGACCCTGGGATTTATTATTGGGCCTCCAGCGGAAAGATTGTAGCCCGTGGAACCTGTGGGAGTGGAAACTATGATGCCATCCGCCCTTATGGTGGAAATCTCCTGTCCATCCACACAAACCCTCACGGAGATCATCCTTGCTAAGGCGCTCTTGTTTATAACCGCATCGTTTAAAACGAGATGAGCCTCCCCCCTGAAGCTTACCTCAAGCATTTCCCTCTGCTCAACAAAGGCCCTGTCCTCCAGATAATCCAGAAGGACCTGCTCAATTTCCTCCTTTTTTATTTCCGTCAAAAAACCCAGAAAACCCAAATTAACCCCCAATATGGGAATCCCTGCCCTGGCAGAGGCGTCAGCCACCGAAAGCAGGGTCCCATCTCCTCCAAGAACAATAAGAAAATCCACATGAAAGGGAAGCTCTCTGCGATGATATTGGGCCCTTATGCCCGGGAGCCTTCCCTCCAGGTCCTTTTCCGGAAGAACCTCCACCTCCCGGGAGTTTAAAACCCTTAATGCAATTTCAAGGTAACGGTCCAAGTCCTCAGCGTGGCCCTTGGCCACTATCCCTGCCTTCATTAAAGCTCTCCTTTAAAATTTTCTCGACATCCACCGCGGGAGGGGTTCTTCTAAAGAGCACAAAAACCTCCTGATTTCCCTCTTTTCCCCTGATAGGAAGGGATATTCCCTTGGGGAAAAACCCCAAGGTCATGGCCTTCCTGCAAAATTCAGCCACCACCTCAATTATAACACCCGGATCCCTTATGACCCCTTTCCTTCCCACCCTCTCCCTTCCCGCTTCAAACTGGGGCTTTACCAGGACCAAAACCGGAATATCAGGGAGAAATTCCGAAAGGGGTTTAAGGATTTTTAGGGCAGAAATGAAGGAAACATCCACGGTTATAAGATGGGGAAGTTCAGGGATGGTATCCTT
>JALXBI010000003.1 GCA_026991555.1 Candidatus Aminicenantota bacterium | reverse complement strand
TGAGCATGGGGAGTTCGTCCTGGATGTGGGAGATGAGGTGGTAGTAGGAGAGGGAGGAGGTTTTGATGTAGGCTCTGGCGATGCGACTCATGGGGAAATTATAGCAAATCGGACCTGTCCCGAAAAGGAAAAAAGAATTGACTTCCTTTATTAAACGGCATATAAAAATATTTTATGGAGAGAAGAATGAAAGAATGTTTATTTTTGGCGCTTTTTCTGACTCTTTTATGGGCCGGTGGAAGGATGGACGGTTTTGATTTGGCGGAGGCAAACAACCGTTTTGCCCTGAAAATTTACCCCCAGCTATGCAAGGAAAAGGGTGATGTTTTCTTCTCGCCCTTCAGCATATACAACGCCTTAGCCATGGCCTACGAGGGAGCCCGGGGAAAAACCGAAAGGGAAATGGCAGCGGCCATGAACCTGTCTGCCCCCAGGGAGAGGGTCCGCATTGCTTTCTTTCGCCTCCTGGATAAATTAATTTCCCCCAAAAAAGCACCCTATCAGTTAAAAATAGCCAATGCCTTCTGGGCAGAAAAGAGTTATCACTTCAGGAGCTATTACCTTAAAATCCTGCAGAGATACTACAGAAGCAGTGCCTTTGAAGTGGATTTCAAAAACCATCCCGAGGAGGTTAGAAAGAGGATAAACCTCTGGGTGGAAAGAAAAACCTCGGGAAAAATAAAGGAACTTATCCCTCCGGGCCTTGTGGATAAAACCACCCGCCTCATTCTCACCAATGCCATATACTTCAAGGGAAAATGGAGTAAGGGCTTTTCGAAAAATAGCACCCAATCCGCACCTTTTTATTCCCCCGCTGGCAAGGTAATGGTTCCCATGATGTATCAGAAGGGAAGCTTTCCCTACATGGAGGTTAAGGGGAAATTCCAGGCCCTTGAGCTTCCCTACCAGGGGGAGACGCTATCCATGGTAATATTTTTGCCCTCCAGGAAAATGGGAATCAAAAAACTGGAGTCTTCCCTTTCCCTTAAGAACCTGAAGCGGTGGCTTACTGAAATGGCTCCCACCGAAGTTGAAGTTTACATTCCCAGGTTCAAAATGGACGAAAAGTATTCCCTGGAAAAGTCCCTAAAGGCCCTGGGCATGATAAGCGCCTTCAGCAGAGAAGCGGATTTTTCGGGTATGACGGAAAGAAGGGAGCTTTTCATTTCCGAAGTTCTCCATCGGGCTTATGTGGAGGTGAACGAGGAAGGGACCGAGGCTGCGGGAGCCACTGAGGTGGGAATGAGGGTAACTTCCGCCGCACCCATGCCCATGCCCACGGCAGCGGTCTTCAGGGCTGACCATCCCTTTCTTTTCCTGATAATCCACAGACCCACAGGCCTGATATTGTTTATGGGAAAACTACAATCTCCTGAATGAATCATTAAAATATCCCCTTAGGGCTCCGGACCAGGAATTTAATTTTACTTGAATTAGTTTTTTTGCTTTAATGGTTCTCATGAGTAAGGGACTTCCGGAGAACGCATACAGGGAACTCAAGCCGGGGGAAAAATACATTCCCATTATCACCGGTGATGTTCCTGAGGTAACCTTCAGGTCGGTTTCCTTTGGAATTTTAATGGCAGTTATATTCTCGGCGGCGGTGACCTACATCGCCCTGAAACTGGGACAGGGAATTGAATCCGCCATACCCATCGCCATCCTTGCCGTGGGCTTTTCAGCCCTGATGAAGAGAAAGTCCACCCTTCTGGAAAATGTGAACATACTGGCCATAGGTGCCACCTCCGGTATAGTGGCCGGGGGTTCTGTCTTTACCATGCCAGCCATATACATCCTGGGAATTGAGAAACTCTCTTCCCCCTTCCAGATATTCTTCGTTCCCTTCTTAGGCGCCGTATTGGGGGTTCTTTTCCTTATCCCCTTCCGCCGCTATTTCGTTGCAGAAATGCACGGAAAACTCCCCTTCCCCGAAGCCACAGCCACCACTGAAATTCTAATGGCAGGGGAAAAGGGAGGAAAGGATGCGGTGGTTCTTGTGTATTCAATGCTCATAGGAATGGTCTATGATTTTCTGGCCATATCCGTTGAGGCCTGGAGGGAGGTCTTTACAACAGCAAAGATCGGGCTCTTTAACTTCTTTACCAACAGGCTCAAGGCAGTCTTCACCCTGGATACTACTGCGGCCATAGCAGGCCTGGGTTATATCATCGGCGTAAAATACGCTGCCATGATATTTTCAGGCTCTGTCCTTTCCACCCTTATTCTGGTTCCCATATTCTCCCATTACCATCCCCAGATGAGCCAGCAGCAACTCTTCCTGAACTATGCCCGTTATATGGGGATAGGTGGGATTTTCATGGCAGGGCTCATATCCATATGGAAGATGAGGAAGGTGATAAGGGACGCCATAAAGGTGGGGTTTTCCCAGGTGAAGAAAAAGAGCAAAGCAGTAAGCAGCGGGGAAGTGCCCCGCTACGACAGGGACCTTCCCATGGGAACCGTCTTAGCCCTTTTGGTCCTGGTGCTGGTGGTTATGTTCCTTTATTTTAACTTCTCGGTTCTTCGGGGGGAGGCGAAGGCGGGCTGGCTCTCTTTAGCAGCGGTGCTTCTCGTTTTCGTCATTGCCTTCCTTTTTACCAGCGTTTCCGCCTGGGCCATAGCCATGATAAGCGTAACCCCAATCTCAGGTATGACCCTTACCACCCTTATAGTATCCGCCTTCGTCATGATGGAGTTAGGGCTTCATGGGTCCAGGGGGATGCTCCAGATTCTCCTCATAGGAGGGGTGGTATGCACAGCCCTTTCCATGGCAGGAAGCCTGATTACCCAGTTTAAAATAGGTTATTGGGTGGGGGCCACCCCTAAGAAAATCCAGATATGGAACATGCTGGGGGCAGCGGTCTCCTCGGTGGTGGTAACCTATGTAATAATCCTTCTGGCCAAAGTTTACGGGTTCTCACCTCCGCATCCCCATCCTCTCCCTGCTCCCCAGCCCAACGCCATGGCTGCGGTGATAAAGGGAATGATGGGAAGTGCAGGGCTTCCCTGGAAACTCTACCTGGCAGGGGCAGTCATAGCGGTCGTTGTGGAGATTTTCGGGATAAGTTCCTTAGCCTTTGCCCTGGGAATGTATATCCCCATGGAACTCAACTCCCCAATTCTGGTGGGAGCCATAATCGCCTATTTGGTAAAGAAGAAGGGGAGCAAAGCCCACAATAAGGGAATACTCATTGCATCGGGTCTCATAGCCGGAGGTGCTCTGATTGGAGTGGTGGGAGCGCTCCTGAAGTACATAGAAGAGCAAACCCACCGCCACATAATTCCCGTGGTGGGAAATACCGGAACTTTGGGGAATTACCTTGGCCTTTTCATGTTTGCCCTTATCCTCAGTTTCATATATTTTGATTCTGTAAGGGCAAAGGAAAAATAAGTCCGCAAATAATTTCTGAAATTGGGGACTTTTTTCAGGATCCAGGAAGAAATGATATAATATAATTTTAAATTTTATTAAAAAAGGGGATATTTAATGGGAGAAGATGGAGCTTGCTTCGTGCTTTCTTTGCTTTTTGACTATGTAATTCTTGACTCCTCAGGAAAAGAGGTTGCCTCCACTGTGAACTCTTCTATACTTCAACCCCCGGACAGAATAATAAAATTTGAAAATAAAACTTTTATGTTCTGGGATAAAAGGGAAAGATTGCTGAAAAATACCATTCCATTGCTCAGGCACCAGATAGGAAATGCCCTGAATACTATTCATTCCTCCCTTGAGGTAATAATTGACCTTATTTATCAGTCCGAAAAGGAGGAAATTAAAACCAGGCTTTTCAGGGTGCTGGAGAAGGTGGAAGAGGCGGGAGATATTTTGAAGCTTATCCGGAAGATCGAAAAGGATATAGAGCAACTGGAAATAAAACCGTTGCCTGTAAAAATGGTTGTGGAGGAATTCATCAAGGGCGAAGGTATGGGGTATAGGGATGTAGAAATAGAGATGAATTTGGAAGATGGAATATGCATGGGGGAAGAAAATATGTTAAAGGAAGTTTTGAGGAACGTTGTAACCAACGCAGTAGAATCCTATAAAGATTATGAAAGGAAAAAATGGGTCTATATTGGAGGCCGAAATTTACATGGCTATTACGAATTGACGGTGGAAGATAGGGGAAGGGGAATGGATAGTGAAGATCTTTCCCAAATCTTTGAACCCTTTTGGACCACTAAAAAAGGGGAAGGAAGGGGATGGGGCATGAGTATAGCCAAGCTTTTCGTGGAGCTTATGGGAGGAAGGATTACCATAGAAAGCCAGAAAAACGTCGGAACTAAGGTTCATATTACCCTTGTTTCCCCATGGGACAATGAGAATTAAAACGCTTTGCATAGAAGACGATCTGGATTTAAGCTCCAACATCAGGGATTTTTTTTCTTTGAGAGGTATTCCAGTAAAAATTGCACAGACCATCAAACAGGGGTTGGAACTTCTCAAAGATGAAAGATTTGATGTTTGCCTTCTGGACAACATTTTACCCGATGGAGAGGGGATCAATTTTATTAAGGAATTCCTCTCGGTAGATGAGGAGATGAAATGCATTTTAATGACTGCCTATCCAAGTTACAAAAATGCTGTAGCTGCCCTTAAAAAGGGGGCCTTTGACTATCTGGTGAAACCTTTCTCCCTCCAGGAGCTTGAGCATGTGGTCTCTCTGGCAATAAAAGCAAAAAGGGCGGAAGAAAAACAGAGGGAGGAAGAAAGGCGAGGGCCAAACTTTATTTACGGGAAGAGCGGGGCAGGGGAGAAAATAAGAAATTTTGCCATTAAAGCCGCCAGGGTGGATTTACCGGTTTTAATCCAGGGAGAAACAGGGACAGGAAAAACCCTCCTGGCTGAGCACATACATGCTCTCTCGGGAAGAGGACCCTTTATCCGGGTAAACTTAGCTTCTGTTCCCGGAGATCTCATAGAATCCGAGCTTCTGGGAACTACAAGGGGAGCTTTTACAGGTGCTCGGGACAAGAAGGGGCTTTTTGAGATTGCCCACAGGGGAACCCTTTTCTTAGATGAGATAGGCTCCCTTCCCCTCCCCCTTCAGGGAAAGCTCCTGGATATAGTGGAAAGGGGAAAGGTGAGAAGAATAGGGGGATTGAGGGAAAAGCCCGTGGATGTAAGAATAATTGCGGCTTCCAACCGCTCTCTTGAGCAAATGGTTCAGGAAGGGAAATTCCGGCAGGACCTATTCTTCCGATTAAATGTCCTTTCCATCAACATCCCCCCATTGAGGGAAAGAAGGGAGGACTTAGAACTCTTCATTTCCCATTTTTTAAAGGAAATGGGGAGACCCCTCTCCCTAACAGGAGTGGTTCTACAGAGGGTGAAAACCCATCCCCTCAAAGGAAATCTCAGGGAATTGAGGAATATTATAGAAAGATTGGTGCTGTTCGGAGAAGAAATTGAGCTTCCTGCCCATCAACAAGGCAAACCCATAAAAATCCTTCCTCTCAGGGAAATGGAGAGAGAATATGTAAAAAAAGTGGTCTCCTATTTTCATGGAAACATAACCCAAGCAGCAAAAGCCCTGGGGATTTCCCGCTTAACACTCAGAAAAAAATTAATGGGATAGCCAGCCCATTCCCTCCTTCCACTTAAAGTAGAGCCTCAATTTTATCCTTATACTTGGAATAAATGACCCTTACCATTCCCAATGTGGCTTTGGAGCCTACGGAAATCCCCTGATAGAACTTTCCGCCCTTCAGTCCTATTACCAAAACAATGGTCTCAGGGCCTGTGGCAAGAAATTCATTCATGGGCCCCCATTGGGAATATTCGTAGGCCTTGACTACGGATTTAAAGGCATCGGCAAAGGCACCGGATGGAACAGAAACATCGTAGGAGGTATCCGCAGATACCCCAGCCAGAGGGAGGCCATCGTCTACTGAGACCACAGCACACGCCTTGAAATAAGGAAGTTCATCGGCCAAAGAATTCTGTAGCTCTTGCAGTTCTTCAAGTTTTCCCATCTTTTCCTCCTTTTTTTTATTTTTTTTCTTATTTTCTTTTAGTTCATCCGCTATTTTCAGAGCTTGCATAAGATTGCCTATATTGGTTCCCTTCAGGAAATCTTTTTTATTATGATTAATGTAAATAATTTTAACCTTGGGATTTTCAATAGCAAGAAGCCTGGCCAGCGCTTCAAGTCCACTAATATCCCCGTGTTCTGCGTCTAAAACTTTGCCGTTCCTGAAGAAAATTTTGCCCCAAAAACCCTCGTTTCCCTTTATTTCCAGAACCCCTGTCTTACCTTCAAGTTCAATGCTCTGAATTAAAGTGAGAATGGAAAAGCCCTCTATCTGGTCCTGCCTTTCATCATTTAGGAGCTCTCTTGTCCGATAATGGAGCTCGCTTAAGCTTAAAGGTTTTTCTAAATATCCCGCTATTCCGTATTTTTCAATCTCCTGTTTTGCCATGGAAAGCCCATAAGCGGTAACCACTATGACCGGGAGCCATATTTTTCTGTTAAAAAGCTCAGCCAGGAGTTTAGCCCCGTCCATCACCGGCATTTTCAGATCAAGAACCATGAGGGAAGGATGCTTTTCCTCTATGATTTTTAAAGCCTGGAGACCATCATGGGCAAATAGACATTCAAGCTCTTTATCCTTTTCGAAATACTCCTTAATATTGGAAAGAAAATCCTCATCGTCGTCAACGAACAATACCCTTTTCATAGATGCTTTAAATAAAGCAAAATTCTTGCCAAAAATTTTTGAAGAAATAAAATGGGAAAATCCACCAAGAAGAATAAAAAATTACCGGTAAAAAAATTACCGGGACAATTTTTTTACTATATCTTCTTTTAAATCCCACTAAATCTGAATATTAAAAATTCAGGAGAAATTACCTCCTTGCCAACAAGGAAGTTTTTCGGTAGTATTAGCTGGGATTTCCCGCAAGAACACAAAAGGAGGTCAATATGAAAAAATGGATTTTGGGGGCGGGGGTAATTTTCTTCCTTGCCTCCTCTATTATGGCCGGAAACCAGAAGGTTCTGAATCTCATTTCCAGGGCCAAAAATCAAATTCTTAAAGGGGAAACATCCAAAGCGGTAAAATCCCTGGAACTGGCCGTAATGCAGCTCAAGCAACAGCTTCCCCTGAAAATAACCAATGTTCATCTGTGCGACAGCATAAGGGGTTATGGGGATTTCTCTCCCAAACCCTCAAATTCCTTCAAGCAGGGTGAACCTCTCCTCCTTTATTTTGAGGTTGAAAATCCCGGGGTAAAGAAAGTAGGGAACAAGTACCGCATACGCCTTAGCGAGGATGCCAGGATATTGAACGAAAAGGGCAAAGTGCTCTTTGAAAGGAAAAACTGGACCACGCTGAAAGGGTTTTTCCCCACCCCATCCATACCGGTTTATTTTCAGAACCAAATAACAGGGATTCCTAAGGGAAAATATGTCTTTGAAATAACCATCAACGACATGGTAAAAAAGACCTTCGCGGTGAAGAAATACGAATTCATCGTGGAGTAATTTTTATCCCCACCGGAAGTTCCGGTGGGGGATGATTTTTAGATTGCTTCCCTAATCTTTTTCAAAAGCTCCGCAGGGTTGGATATGGGATAGGAAAGGGAATCTACCACCTCCTCGGCAGGTTTGTCCTTTATTTTTATACCTGACAGTTTCTCCCTCAGGGTCTCCGGAGAAAGAACCGGAAAATCGGTTCCCTTGAGGGCTTTAAGAACCGCATAGGCCCAGGGAATGTCTAAGGCCTGGGCAGTGTGTGAGGTATAAACCAGAGCTATCTGGGGTTCCTCCCCTTTGAACTTGATAAGCTCGTAGGCCCTTTTGGCCAATCCTCCTGCCAGATGGACCGGTGCTGTTCTTCTTTCTTCCTCGGTGAATTCCTCTATAGTTTTAAGTTTCTGAACTGCCGCCTCAGGATCAGCCCGAAGAATGTTTTTTACCGTCTGTTTTGTGAGTCCCACCATCTCGGCTATCTCCTCGTCGGTCCTGTAAAACTCTTCCCTGAGAACTATTACCATGGCAGCCCTGGCCAAGGAAGGAAGCCAGGTAAGGGTTCTGTATTCCACCAGCTTTCTGAGCCCTCCTATTATGTCCAGGGTTTTCAGGAAAACCCTGGTAGCCAGGAGTTCGTAATCCTCTTCCATGGGTTTGACCTCAATCACCATGGCTCACCTCCTTGGTTATTTTTCTCCTAAGGGCTTTCCTATTTTAACCAGCCCTTCTTCGGTGATTTCAAAGAAATGGGTCCTGGTGTCGTGCCCCGTAAGCCTGCATCCGTCTATTCGGAAAAGCCGGACTATTTCCCCTATGGATTTTCCGTATTGCTTTGCCTTGAAGGAGGAGTCCACCAGGACCTTGGCCAGAACCATGGTTCCGTCCACTATGTGCCCTACTGCATATCCTCCAGCAGCCTCGGCGGTGAGCTCCTCATGTCCGCTCCTTTTCTGGGAAACGAAAAGCCCTGTCTGATACCATTTTTTAAGGAAGTTGAAGACCTGCCTCACCACGGTCCTGGCCATCATCTCCTTGGCTTCATAAAGACCGGTAATGGAGTCCACCACTGTGTATTTTGCCTTGTATGTTTTAATGGCATAGGCAAGGGTATTAAACAGGGTGGGAAGATCGTCCCTGAGAGCCGAGTAAGAGGCAGCATCTATGAGGATTATGTTGTCCTTTATCTTTTCAAAATCTATTCCCATGGCGTAAGCCCTTGCCTGAAGACCGGTTATAACGAAGTGGGCCGGTGACTCCACGGTAACGAAAATCACCCTTTCCCCTGAGGATGCTCTTTTTACTGTGAACTGCTCCACCATCAGGGATTTCCCGGTGTCCGAAACCCCGGTTATGTTGAATATTGAATACGAAGGTATGCCCCCCAGGGGAACCCTTTTAACCTTTCCTCCTTCCACCTTTGTGGTGAAAAAAAGCTCATCCAGGCCTTCTATCCCTGTCTCTACTCCCTTTATCTGAGGTGCTTTCTCCAAGGCCTGGCCTCCCACCAGAATGCTTTCCTTCAAGGGCTCCCTTTCCGCCATGTGGCACCTCCTCCGCTGTCTTCTAAAGATATTATAGGACTTGTTTTAGAAGTTTTCAACCCATTTTTCTTTTAGGGACAGACCCTTTTATGGTATAATTCCCCCATGGCCAGAGTCGCCCGCACATACATCAAATTCCCCTCCGCCCACTACCACATCTTCACCCACCTCGCCGACGAACTGCCCTACCTTCTCCCCTCGGAAAAAGAACACCTCCTCCGCCTTCTT
>JALXBI010000002.1 GCA_026991555.1 Candidatus Aminicenantota bacterium | reverse complement strand
ACAGGGTTTGGTTTATGGAGCAGAGGAGTTTGTGGGTGCGGTTTTGGCGAAGTTTCCCCACAGGCGGCGGGTTAAGTGGCGAGGGGAAGGGATTGTGTTAGCGTAGGGGGAAGGGGAAGGTTTTTCCCGCGAAGGGATAGGTCTGTGGTTTTTAAGGATTTTTAGAAAAAGAAGGGGGATTTCTGTCTGTTTTTGGGGGTGGATTTTTTGCTGGTGGGAGTTTTGGGTGGAAATTTTCTGAAGTGGCAAGGATTCGGGAGGGAGTTTTCGGGAAAGAATAAAAAAGGGTCTGTCCCCAATTGGACCATTGGGGGGGAATTTGGGAGAAAATTAAGAAAAAGGGTCTGTCCCTAAAATTTCAGGTTTTTTCGTGAGGCAATTAGTTTTCCCCGGCCACTAAAAAAACCGATGACAGGGTAAAAAGACAGCCTAAGACCATGGAAAGGGTGAGCCTTTCGCTCAGGAAAATCAGGGAGGGTATCAGGGCAAATACGAGCTGGAGGGATATTATTATCTCCGAGGTGGTGGCGTCTATTACCTTCATGGCTTCAAGGAAAAGGTAAAAGGCGAGAACCGTGGCGAATACGGCAAGGACCAGGGCCACAACGATGGCGTAAAAACTAAGCCTTACTCTGCCCAGGGCAAAGGAGGGCAGGGCAAAAATCCCGGTCCAGAAGAGAATGTTCCAGGTGCTTTCGCCCCCTTCCCTCTGAATCTTCCTGGAAATCACCGTGAAAACTGCCCACAGGAAGGTGGCAAGAAAAATCAGGAGGTTTCCCCGGAGGGAGGAAAACCTGAGGGAGGAAAAATCCAGCCTGGTGATTATCACGAAGGAGCCGGTGAGGGTAAGAAGGGCAGCCAGGAATTTTCTCAGGGTAAGCCTTTCACCGATGGTAAAGGAGAGAAATGCCACCAGAGGAAGGATGGCCAGGGTTATTATGGCCGCCTCGGTGGCAGTGGTATATTTCTGGCCCACGAACTGCAGGAGAAACGCAGAAGCGTTCAAAAAACCCAGGAGGGCAAAGGCGGGTTTCAGAAAATCCCTTCCCACTAAGGGAAGAACCAGAAGGAGGGAAATGGCAAACCTCAGGGCGAAAAGCTCCACCGGGGAGACCTTACCAACCGCCGCCTTTACTAAGGGGAAGGAGACTCCCCAGAAAAAGGAGGAGAGAACGAGAAAAATTATGGCCCTGGTCCGGGTCATTATCTTCTAAATCCTATTATCGGGGGATTATACCAGTTCCTCCTCCCTTAAAAACAGCAGAATCAGCAGGAGAATAAGGGTGCTGGTTATGGGGGCTATAAGGAAGAGGGAGAACCTTCCTATGCGGATGGCATCGGCAATTCCTAAGGGGTAGCCAACCAGCATGGAAAGGGAGGTGGTAAAAATGCCCAAGGGAATTGCCCATTTTTTGACCTTAGTCAGCGCCATGATGAAAACCACGAACCCCGCTGCTGCCCACCAGTTCACCATCTGGGTGAGACCATAAATGGCATAGGAAAATTTCTTCGCATAAAGCCAGTAGCGGGCAATGGTCCCCACCCCGTCAATGAAGGAGAATATGTAAGCCAGACCTGCCAGGAAGGAAATCCAGAGGGCCCTGGCAGGCACCTTTCCGAACCTCATCATAACGAACCACATGGCCAGGGCTATCCAGAAAATTATGAAGGTTTTGGCAAAAATGTGAACGCTGGCCGAGGGAATGAAGGGGAAAAATCCGGCGAGAATCTGAAGGGTGGCAGCGAGGAGGCCCCAGAACCAGGCCCATTCCCTGTTTTTGAGGAACCCGTAGAGGGAAGCGGCCCATATAGCCCCGGCGCTCAGAGCCAGCCACGCAAGAAGAGCGAAAACTATCCTCACCGTAAGGGCCTCGTGGAAGTGCCCCTGGTGAATCTTGGCCACAACCACCGAATAATAAAGCCTATTAATCCAGATGAGGAGCAAAAGCCCGTTGATTATTCCCACCACCGAAAGCACGCTGCCCCATAATTTTTTGCTCATTTTAAACCTCCTTTTAAGATTCTGAGCCTCCAGAGCCCGCTTCTCTGGGCCATCAGCAAAATCAGGTAATTCTTGCCCTTTGAGAACTTCTCCCTCAGCCGGACGGCTTCCCCCATTCTCCGGTATCTCACCTCCCTGCCGTTAAGAAAAACCCTCAGGGGTTTTGAGCATTCCAGGTAAACCTCCCTTTCCCCCTTCTCGGGAAACTCCAGAGCGGCCATGGCGAAAATATAGACCCCCTTATTGGGAAACACTGTGGCCTCAAGGTCAAAAACTCCGTTTTTCCCGGAGAGCACCGGCGGATTTTTCAAAAGTTTATCCCGAAGTTTCTTCAGCTCCTTCCCCTTAAATTCCCTCCTGAATACCTCTGGTAGTTCCCGCTCCAGGGCATACCTCCGGGTAAATTTGACCGGCTCACCGATATAGAGTTTGCGGACAAAATAAGAGGCGGGTATTTTCAGTTCAAACTTCCCGGTGTAATAAAGATTTCCCTCCTGGTCCCATGCCTCAACCTTCATGAAGGGCAGAGGAAGGAGCCTTGAAAGCGAGGATGTTCTCATCCTCAGGATAAGGTCCGAGGTGAAACTCTCCGTGGGGGTAAGAAAGGCCTTTATCTCCTCTGGCGAGGCGGAAAAGGGCATCCTCCCGCCAAATCTTATTTTAAACTCCAGGGGTTTTTTGAAGGGATTTTTAAAGTGAAGCTCCGTCCTGCGGTCCCTTCCCGGGGACAACATGGGCGTTATACCGTTAAAATAGGCCTTGACCCTTTCCTTGTCCTCCCTCCTGGCGAAGTCCACGGGAAGAATTCCTCGATGGGAAAAAACCGTGAATTTCCCGCCGTCCACCAG
>JALXBI010000001.1 GCA_026991555.1 Candidatus Aminicenantota bacterium | reverse complement strand
AGGGGGGGGGGTGGGGGTGGGGGGGAGAGGGATTCAGGTGGGCGGGTTGAGGGTTGGGGTGTGGTTTGGGGGGGAGAGTGTTGGGGTTTATTTTGGGGGGATTTTGGGGTCCCGTTGTTCTTGTTTTTATAGTCGGTTACATACCATCCGCTTCCCTTGAAATGAATGGCTGGAGGGGAAAGCACCTTTCTCAGTCTTCCTCCGCACTTGGGACATACCTTTAACGGTTCATCACTAAACTTTTGGATTACCTCAAATCTATATCCACAATCCTCGCATACATATTCATACAGTGGCATCCCTAACCTCCAGAAGAATTATACCATTTTGGTCAATATTGACAAGGAATTAAAATCTGGTAAAATTTCCTTCGGTGCGGCTGTAGCTCAACAGGATAGAGCGTGGGATTCCTAATCCCAAGGTTGTGGGTTCGATTCCCGCCAGCCGCACTAAATCTCTTCCCTATAAATTACCCTCACTTTATAGTGGATTTCCTCTCCTGCACCGGGTGGATTAAGGTCAATAAGGGCCTCTTCCCCTTCGTATTTAAGAAGCCGGGCGTTCCACTGTCCTGCCGGAGTTCGGAATGTAAATTCTTCCCCTTCCAGAAGCTGGGAAGGAATGTATGAACGGGGAACCCTTTTTATCTTTTTTCTGTCATAGGGCACCTTTATCCAGAATTCCTTTTCCTCGTCTACCTGCATGTCCTTTATCTTCTCCTCAAGTTCCGGCCAGACCTCCCCGGCCCCCAGCTTCACCCTCATGGGACCCTGAAATTTGGAATTTCC
This sequence comes from Candidatus Aminicenantota bacterium, assembly GCA_026991555.1. GTDB lineage: Bacteria > Acidobacteriota > Aminicenantia > S016-38 > S016-38 > JALSNJ01. The sequence continues at coordinate 30,941 of JALXBI010000001.1, read as the reverse complement.
AAGAACCCTCCCTTCCTTATCGGTTATAAGGTATTCCAGAACGAGGATTATCATTGAACCTTTTCCCAGATGGCAATTTCTATGATCCTGTAGTCGGTGCTTTTGCTCTTTACTTCGTGGGAGAAATTATAGGTCCAGCCTAAGCTTTTCAGCGGGCCTGCGGCCTCTGTGGTTACAAGGAACCTGTCAGATAGCCCTACGAAATTCCTTGCCTGATCTAAAGGCTCCGGTTTATCCCCTCCCTGGGCATCCACAGGAACCCAGCCGTATCCAGGGAAGTAAACCTCTGCCCAGCGATGAAATACCCAGTCGTAGCCGGTTCCCCTTTCCACCACTGAACCCACATACCTGGCTGGGATTCCAGCGGCCCTCAACATGGATATAAAGGAGAAGGTATATTCGGAGCAGGAGCCAGAACCCCTCTTCAAAACCACCGGGGCAGGATTCCATCCTCCGGCCAGTTCATAATGGAGCCTTTCCCCTATGAACTGGAAAATCTTCCTTACTTTTCTGTAATAATTGGTCTCTCCGTCCAGCACTTTTTTAACTAAGGTTTTTATGTAGGGGTTGTTTATGTCGTATTTTTCCCCGTCCCTGAGGTAAATTTCCCTGACCTTCTCCGGGATTTCTCCCTTTACAGAAGAAGGGCTCAGGAAATAGTGCACAGGATAAAGCACTGCCTCTATCTCTATGGCGCAGTATTTAGCCTCCCCGGGCTTTATGTTGCTGAGTCTGCATGTTGCGATTTTCTGCTCGTCTTCGGTGGAATATTCCGCTTTGAACAAAGGCTTTATCCTGATTATTTTCTGGAAATCCCTGTTTTTGGGAATGGCAAAATGGAAAACCGCCTCTTCTACAGGGCCTCCCCCTGCGATAATTCCCTGTTTCAGAATTATCTTCCAGTGTTTTCCTTCTCCCTTTGTGAATTTCTTCTTGAAGAAGCGGTTTATGTCAAGGACTGTTATTTTTCCGGAAAAATCGAGGATTCGGGCCTTTCCCCCTTCGTAGGACAATCCCACGGGAAGGTTGGCCTCTACAGGGAAGTAATTTATCAGCCATCCGGTTTCAGGATCAATCTGGTAAAGGAGTCTTTCCTTAGAATCTAAGGCCCAGAGGTATCCGTCGCCGTAGTCCAGAGCGGATATGGTCCTTGAAGGGGAAGGAAAGGAAGCGAAGGATGTGCCATCGTTGGGAGAGAGCCTGTAAATTTTCCTGGAGGAAACTCCCCAAAGGCATTTTCTTTCCCCATCCCATGCTATGCCAAGCAGGGGCGATGGGCCCTCCACCAGAACCTTCTCAAAACTACCATCGGGCCTTAGGGCCACAATCTTGTTCTCCATTCTGGAGACCACCCAGAAATCCCTTCCGTCATAGGTTATGTCCGTGGGTATTACCAAGTTAGCATTCAGGTTTTTTGAGCCTGTTTTTACCTTTGAATCTAAGTAAAGAATTGCCCTGGTTTTCCCTTTCCAGTAAAGCCCAATGGGCCTTGAGGCAAGAAGGGAAAGGGAGAAAATAAGCCCGTAGACGATTCTCCGCATTTTACTTCTCCTTTGGGAACCCCTTGGATTTTTCAGGGTAGGCCGGTGGTTTTATAAATTTTACAGGATGTTTTTTTATCTCCTCTAAGGCTACCTTTATGGCCTTCTCCAGCTGGGTATCCCTTCCCTCCAGGAGGTCTATGGGATCCTGATCGAGGTAAATATCGGGGTCCTCGCCGTGATTTTCCACAATCCATTTTCCGGTCTCGGCGTCGTAAAATCCCACGTTGGACTGGTAAATTATCCCATTATCTATGGTTCTTATGGGATTTATGATTCCCACAAGTCCTCCCCAGGTGGGAACTCCTATGACTATGCCCAGTTTTCTTACCTTGAAGTGATGGGTGAAAGCCTCCCCGTCGGAGCCGCAGTTTTCGTTTACCAGAAGGATTTTGGGTCCCGGATGGACAGCTCCAGGATAGAGCATGGGCTGGAAATTTCTTACCCTGGAGAAGGCCACTAATTTCCTTTCCAGTTTGTCAATCATCATGTATTCGTCGTATCCCCCTGCATTATACCTTGCGTCTATTATTAAGGCCTTTTTATACCTGTAGGCCCTGAAGTATTTTTCAAAATCAGCCAATCCCCTCTGCATCATATCCCTTATGTGCATGTATCCCACCTGACCGTTGGTTTTACGGAGCACCAATTTTTCGTTGGTGTCTACCCAGTAGTCATAGCGGATGGTCTTATCGTAGGTAAGGGGCTTTACAATGTATGTCCTTGCTCCCTTATAGGAGGGGACGGAGTTTACGGTTATTTCCACGGTTTGCCCTGGATGGACCTGAAGGTATTTAAGGGGATTTTTCCCCTTGAGGTCCACCCCGTTTATGGCAAGAAGGTAGTCCCCTTCCTTTACCTTTATGTCCGGCCTGAAGAGCGGGGCCTCGTGTCCCTTCTCCCATGGCCTTCCAGGATAGATTTTCTTGAACACGGGATAACCGTTTTTAAAGGTGAAATCAGCCCCTAAGGAGCCTGGAAATGCGGCCTTTCTCTCTATTTTGACCCCCATGGTCACATCCCCACCGAAGATGTAGGAGTGGGAAACGCAGAGGCTTCCTGCCATGTTAATGAGAATCCAGTTGAGCTGATTCCTGGAGGTTACATAGGGTATAATCCGGGAGACCAGTTTCTTTTCCGCCTCCCAGTCCATGCCGTGCATGTGGGGGTCATAGAAGAAGTCCCTGTAAAGCCTCCAGGCCTCTAAGAATATCTGCCTCCACTCAGCCCTGTAGTCCAGGTGATAGGTGAGTTTGCTCAGGTTAAGTTCTCCTGAGAGCTTCCCCGAGGAAAAGAGCTTTCCCAGTCCCTGGGAGTATACCTTTTCCCCGGCCATGGCCGAGAGGTGTTTGCCGTTTAGGGATAAATGATAGAAAGCAATTTTCCCGAGCTTTGCGGATTTTTTCTTCTTGGGATCGTAAATATTCAGGAAATAATGGGGGAATAGAGGCCTTACGAAGAAATAATCGTAGTCGTTCATGGTTATATAGGGAAGGGAAAGATAAACAAGTTTCCCGTCCCCTGCCTGGAGGAAGAAGTAATTTCCCGGTTTTACCGGAACCTCAAAAATTCTTTGTTCTATTCCATTGAAATCCACCCGAACATTTACCGTTTTCTTTTCTGCCTTCTTCCCGGATTTTTCTCCCTCTTTTGCCTCCTTTTTCTTTATTTTCTCCCTGAGGCTTTCCTTATAAAAGGGAGGTCTTTCCCCGGCCCTCAGCTGGACCACCATGATTTTCGTGGGATGCTGAACAATGTGGTTGTCCTCCAAGTAATCCACCAGCACATCGAAGTTCCTGTTGGAGAGGAAATACAGGTATTTCCCGTCCTTGGAGAAGGTGGGGTTGTAATTGTCAAAGAAATCCCTGGTTATGGCCCTTTTCTGCCCTGTTTTTACATTGTAAAGGTAAATAACATTGTTCCTGTTAAAGGCGGTTTTGGAAAAGGCTATCCACTGCGAGTCCGGGGACCAGGAATAATCGCTCATTTCCCAGGAGAATTCGTCGTTTTTAAGGTATTTGTTTTTATCTATGAGTTTCAGGTCTCCGGTTTTCATGTTCACTAAGTATATTTCCAGATCCTTGGTGGAAAAGACCATCCAGTTCCCGTCCGGGGACCACTCCGGGTGATAGGGATAGGTTTTGAGAGTCCTGGTAATCTGCCTGACCTTTCCCGTGGCAATGTCCATGGTGTAAAGCTGGTATTCCCCGGAGATGTCAGAAAAATAGGCTATTTTCTTTCCATCAGGGGAAAATACAGGATACATCTCCCTGGCCCCAGGGGTTTTCGTGAGATTTATGGCCTCGGAGGTTTTATTGTCCATCAGGAAAATATCCCCCCTGGCCTCTATCAGGGTTCTTTCTCCGGCGTTGTCCACATCCACATAATGTATGTATTTTTTGGGATTTATGTCTTTGGGAGTGAGCTTCCAGTAATCGTCGGAGACCTCCACGGTTATTTTCTTAAGGGTATCAGTGGAAGGCTCGTAGGTCCAGATTTCCCCTTTCTCCACGAACACGATCTTGCCGTCCCCTGAGGATAGGTAGGCGATGTCACTCTTGAAGGAAGTGTGTCTTCTTACGTCCCTGGGATTGTCAGGGTCTATGGAAAACAGGTTCCTTACCCCTTCCCAGCGGTCTGACATGAAGTAGATCCTTTTCCCAATCCAGAGGGGATAGGCGTTTTTCCCCACATACTTGGTTATAAGGCGGTAACTTCTCCTGCTGGGCTCTGCCACCCATATTCTCGTGTATTGTCCTCCCTTGTATCTGTGCCAGTAATATTCGGGTCTTCCCCTGTCGTTGTAGGCTATTCTTTTCCCATCCGGGGAGAAGGAAAGGAAAACCGCCCTGGGAAGGGGAAGGGCTTTGGGATAGCCCCCGTTCAGGTCCACCACATAGGCTTTACTTTCCCAGTAGGTGAAGAGCTCAAAATCCGAGGATATTATCACTCCCTTGTTGTCCGGGGTCCATCCGATTATCCTGGTTCTTCCCTGATGATAGGTAAGTCTTTTTGGAAGTCCTCCCTGGGTGGAAATGAGGTAAACGGCCCTCAGGCCCTGGTAGCTTCCCAGAAAAGCCACCCATTTCCCATCAGGGGATATCTTTGGATTGGTTTCCTCTCCGGGATAGGAAGTTAGCCTCCTGGCCTTTCCGCCCTTTTCACTTACTATCCATATGTCCCCATCGTAGGAAAAAACTATTTTGCCCGCTCCTATGTCCGGATAGGTCATGTAGCGGGCAATTCCGGCGTATAAAAGGGATAAAGTCATCAAAAGAAAGAATGCGAACCTTCTCAATTCTTCCCTCCTTGGGATTATTTACATCCAGAATTATAAGATCTTTTTCCGATAAAGGAAAACTTGACAAATTCAGTATAAAAACTTATCCTTCTTATTTAATCAAAAAAGGAGGTAAATGAATGGGAAGGAAACATTTCTTTACATCAGAGTCGGTAACCGAAGGTCATCCAGATAAAATAGCCGATCAGATATCCGACGCCATACTGGACGAGCTAATCAAACAGGACCCTAATTCCAGGGTAGCAGTTGAGACTTTAGTAACCACTGGTTTGGCCTTTATTGCCGGTGAAATAACAACGAGAGCTTATGCTGACCTGCCCAGGATAGTAAGGGAAACCATAAAATCCATAGGGTATACCAGGGCAAAGTTTGGTTTTGACTATGAGACCTGTGCTGTCATCTCTTCCATACACGAGCAGTCTCCGGACATAGCCCTGGGCGTTGATACCGGAGGGGCCGGGGACCAGGGAATAATGTTTGGTTATGCGGTAAGGGAAACCGAAGAACTTATGCCCCTTCCCATTATGCTCGCCCATAAACTTGCCATGAGACTGGCCCAGGTAAGGAAGGAGGGGATAGTGGAATTCCTGAGGCCTGATGGGAAAACCCAGGTCACTGTGGAATACGAGGACGAAAAACCTGTTAGGGTGGATACCATCGTCGTATCCACCCAGCACGACGAAAAGGTTACCCTGGACGAGATAAAGGAGGCCGTAATTAAACATGTAATAACCCCGGTTATTCCCTTGGGGATGATAGACAAGAATACCAAATATTACATAAATCCTACGGGAAAATTTGCCATAGGCGGTCCCATGGGTGATACCGGGCTTACGGGGAGAAAAATCATAGTGGATACCTATGGTGGAAGGGCTTACCATGGTGGAGGATGCTTTTCGGGTAAAGACCCCACAAAGGTGGACCGTTCCGCCTCTTACATGGCAAGATACATAGCCAAGAACATAGTGGCCGCGGGGCTGGCAGACGAGGTATCCGTTCAGCTGGCCTATGCCATAGGGATTGCAGAGCCTGTTTCCATTTTCGTCGATACCTCCGGAACCAGTAAAGTGCCTGAGGAGAGGCTTGAGCGGGCTATAAGGGAAGTTTTCCCCTTAACCCCCAGGGGAATGATAGAGCACCTTGACCTTTTGAGGCCCATTTACAGGAAGACAGCAGCCTACGGTCACTTTGGAAGGAACGACCCTGATTTCACCTGGGAAAGAACAGACAAGGTTAAAGAACTTCTGGAGGCAACCAAGGCATGAATTACCATGTAAAGGACTTAAACTTAGCCGACAGGGGAAAATTAAGGATAGAATGGGCTGATGTTCAGATGCCCGTTCTGAGGAAAATCAGGGAGGAATTCTCCAGGACAAAGCCCCTTCAGGGGGTCAGAATTTCCGCCTGCCTTCATGTAACTACGGAAACCGCCAACCTCATGATAACCCTGAAGGAAGCCGGGGCTGAGCTGGCCCTTACCGCTTCCAACCCCCTTTCCACCCAGGATGATGTGGCTGCCGCTCTGGTAAAACATTACGGCATCTCCGTCTTTGCCATAAAGGGGGAGGACGAAAAGACCTATTATCAGCACATAGAGGAAGCCCTTTCCATTTCCCCCCAGATAACCATGGACGACGGGGCGGACTTGGTTTCCACCCTTCACAGGAAGGGAGGAGAGCTCCTTCAGGGAGTTATAGGGGGAACCGAGGAGACCACCACAGGGGTAATAAGACTAAGGGCTATGGCCAAGGATGGGGTTTTAGCCTATCCCATAATTGCCGTCAACGACGCTTATACTAAGCACCTATTTGACAACAGGTACGGAACCGGTCAGAGCACCATAGATGGAATCCTCAGGGCGACCAATGTTTTAATAGCCGGCTCTACCTTCGTGGTTGCCGGTTACGGATGGTGCGGCAGGGGAGTTGCCATGAGGGCAAGGGGTGCAGGGGCCAAGGTTATAGTTACCGAGGTGGACCCGCTCAGGGCCTTGGAGGCAAACATGGATGGGTTTGCGGTAATGCCCATGAAGGAAGCGGCCAAGGTAGGTGATATATTTGTCACGGTGACCGGGGACAAACATGTTCTCAGGGCTGAGCACTTTGAAGTTATGAAGGACGGGGCCATAGTGGCCAACGCAGGGCACTTCAATGTGGAGATAGACATCCCTTCCTTAGAGAAAATGTCCATTTCCAGAAGAAAGATTCGTGATTTTGTGGAGGAATATAAACTGGCAGATGGGAGGAGAATTTTCCTCCTTGCAGATGGAAGGCTGGTGAATCTCTCCGCTGCTGAGGGGCATCCTGCTGCGGTTATGGACATGAGTTTTGCCAATCAGGCCCTTTCCGTGGTTTACCTTAAGGAGCACGGCTCTTCCCTTGAGAAGAAGGTTTACAGGGTTCCTGAGGAGATAGATAGAAGGATAGCCAGGATGAAACTTGATGCCCTGGGGATAAAAATAGACCAATTAACCCCTGAACAGAAGGCCTATCTTGAAACCTGGAAGGAGGGAACATAATGGGAGATAATCACTGGAAGACGGAAATAACCAAGATTGAGCCCAACAAAATATCTGTTAGGGGATACAGGGTAGATCAGCTCATGGGGCGAATTTCCTTTCCCCAGGCTATATACCTCATATTGAAGGGTGAGCTTCCGGACGAGAGGACCGGGAAAATGCTGGATGCCATTCTTGTCTCTTCCATAGACCACGGGGCCACGCCGCCTTCCACCTTAGCAGCCAGGACCATTGCTTCCACGGGTTCTCCCCTGAATGCTGCCTTGGCGGGAGGAATCCTTGCCATATACAAGTATCACGGTGGGGCCATTGAAAACGCCATGAAGCAATACAAGGAGATAGTGGATGGGGGAAAGGATGTTTTCCAGTGGGTTAAGGCTAAACTTGAAAATAAGGAAATAATCTACGGCTTTGGGCACAGGTATCACAAAAACGACCCCAGAACCCGAAGGCTTTTTGAGCTGGCCCAGGAACTGGGTTTTTCCGGAAAATATGTGGAAGCGGCAAAGGGTATAGAAAGGGCCATTGAAGAGATCAAGGGGAAACACCTTCCGGTGAATGTGGATGGGGCCATTGCTGCGGTGCTCTGTGAGATGGGCTTTCCTCCAGGGCTGGGAAACGCCTTCTTCATTATGGCCAGAACCCCGGGCCTTATAGCGCACATCTGGGAGGAACAGACTAAAATGAAGCCCATGCGGAAAATTGACCCTGTGGACCACGAATATGTGGGTCCCCCGGAGAGGGATTTGACTTAGAAGGGAGGGGAGGATAGAATTCCACAATGCTGATCCCTGCTGAAGAGATTACCGCTGAAGGCATAGAGTTTAGCCTTTCCATGGTGGTTAACCAGTCTTTGCTTACCGAAGGGAGGTTTGAAGTTCCCGTTGCCCTTCATTTAAAACTTCGTAGAAAAGGGGAGAAAATAAAGGCTTCAGGGGAAATCAGGGGAAATATAATCCTCACTTGCAGCCGCTGTGCAGAGGAGTTTTCCTTTTCCGTAAATTCAAGCTTTGACCTTGACCTTTTACCTGCAGAGAGCCTTACCAGCGGGGAGGTTGCCTTAGAGGAAGACGAGATGGACACGGTTTTTTACGAAAAGGGAATAATAGAGATAGACTCCTTGGTGGCTACCCAGATAAACCTTACTATTCCCATGAAACCCCTATGCAAACCGGATTGCAGGGGAATATGCCCTGTTTGCGGGGCCAACAGGAATAAGGTAGATTGTGGCCACGAGGCAAAAATTCCTGACCCGAGATTTTCCCGTTTAAAACTTTTCCTGGAGGTAAAAGATGGCACAGCCTAAAAGGAGACATTCCAGATCCCGCAAGGGGAAGAGGCGTTCCCACCATCACCTCACCGTTCCTGCCTTAGCTATCTGTCCCAAATGCGGAAATCCCTACATGCCTCATAGGGCCTGTCCCTATTGCGGGTATTATAAAGGAAGGCAGGTTATCCAGCCTTCCCCTGATTACGAAGAAGGATGAAAATAGGCGTTGACGGTATGGGGGGTGATTTCGCTCCCCTTAACATAGTAGAGGGAGTGGTTCTGGCAGCCCAGAAGTCTGCTAATACGGAGTTCGTCATATATGGCCCTGAAAACTTAATAAGGAAAGAGTTAAACAAGTATACCGTCCCTCAAAATATTAAAATCGTCCACGCTCCTGAAGTGGTGGGAATGGGAGAGAGCGTGATTTCCCTGCTCCGCAGGCGAAAGAAAACCTCCCTTCATCTTGGACTGGAAGCCCTTGCCAAACAGGACATTGATGCCTTTCTCTCCGCTGGAAACACCGCTGCGGTGGTTGCCCTTTCCAGGAAGATAGTGGGAACCGAAGAGGGGATAGAAAGGGGAGCCATCCTGGTGGTTCTTCCATCCCTGAAGGGGGAATTTGTCCTTATAGATGCCGGGGCAAATGTCTACGCTAAAGCCCCTGACTACAGGAGAAATGCCATTATAGGGGAGAGTTTCTCTAAGGTGATTCTCGGTAAGGAAAGTCCCCGCATAGGGCTTTTGAACATAGGGGAAGAAGCCAGTAAGGGGCACAAAACCCTTAAGGAAGTTCATCGCTCCCTACAGGAGGCTCCCTTCAATTTCGTGGGAAATGTTGAGAGCCGGGAGATTTTCTTCTCAAGGGCAGATGTGGTTCTCACCGATGGTTTTGTAGGCAACATAGTTTTGAAACTCGCCGAGGGCCTGGCCGAGCTTTTCGTAAGATATCTCAAGGAGGCATTGAGGGAAAAAATAACTTATAAGTTGGGATACATACTTTCCAGGGGTGCCTTCAGGGAATTAAAGGATAAACTTGATTATTCTCAATACGGGGGAGGACTTCTGGTGGGATTCAAGGGCAACATAGTTGTTGCCCATGGAAGAAGCAGTGGGAGGGCGATTGAAAATGCCATTTTATTTGCGGAAAAACTTCCTATGACCAGGTTTCATCAGGTTTGGAGAGAAGAAGTGAGAAAATACAGACATTGGGTAGAAAAAGGACAAAGGAGGAATCATGGGAGTAATAGTGAAGGGACTTGGAGCATCGCTTCCTGAAAAGGTGCTCACAAATTATGACCTTGAAAAAATGGTGGACACTTCGGACGAATGGATTACCACGAGAACAGGGATCAAGGAAAGGAGGATTGCGGGGGAGGATGAACCCAGCTCCAAATTTGCCATTGCAGCAGGGAAACAGGCTATTGAAGATGCCGGGTTAAAGCCACAGGATATCGACGCCGTCATAGTTGCCACAGTAACCCCGGACATGATGTTTCCATCCACAGGATGCATAGTGGCCAGCGAACTGGGGATGGGGGAGGCCCCGGCCTTCGATATATCCGCCGGATGTTCCGGTTTCCTTTACGGAATGTCCATAGCTGATTCCTTCATAAGAAGCGGAAAAGCGGAAAATGTTCTTGTTATAGGAGTGGAGACCCTCAGCAAGATAACCGACTGGACCGACAGAACCACCTGTATTCTATTCGGTGACGGTGCAGGGGCAGCGGTTTTGAGCCGATCGGATGAAGAGGGAATCCTTGCCATAGAACTCAGGGCCGATGGGAGCAAGGGGGGGCTTTTATACATGCCTGCTGGTGGGAGTAGAATGCCTGCTTCGGAATATACTGTGAAAAACCGGCTTCATTATCTCAAGATGAACGGAAGGGAAGTGTTCAAGCACGCGGTAACTAAGATGCCTGCCATCTCAAAAATAGCCTTAGAAAAAGCAGGGGTGGACATAAAGGATGTGGCCCTATTTATACCCCACCAGGCCAATCAGAGGATAACCGTATCCACCGGGGAAAGGCTGGGAATTGACATGGATAAGGTGTATTCCAACATAGACAGATATGGAAATACCTCAGCAGCTTCCATACCTATAGCCTGGAGGGAAGCCTACGATAAAGGTCTCATAAAGAAGGATGATATAATACTGCTGGCAGCCTTCGGGGCAGGTTTTACATGGGGAGCTGCTGTGGTAAAATGGAGGAAACCATGAGGTTCAAGGATAGGATAGCTTTAGTTACTGGAGGTAGCAGGGGAATAGGAAAGGCAATAGCCCGGAGGCTCATAAGCGAAGGGGCAGTGGTCTGGATTGGGGACATAAACGAGGAAATGCTCCAGGCCACTTCAAAGGAAATAGGGGCAAAGCCCCTTCTTATGAATGTAACCGATGAGGCTCAGGTAAAGGAGGCTGTGGATAAAATTCTTTCCGAGGATGGGAAAATAGACCTTTTAGTAAATAACGCCGGGATAACCAAGGACAAGCTTTTAATGAGGATGAAAAAAGAAGATTGGGATGCGGTTCTCAATGTGAACTTAACGGGGGCCTTCTTAGTTACCAAGGCGGTAATCCCACACATGATAAGAAAAAGACAGGGAGCTATAGTTAACATAGCCTCGGTTATAGGGGAGATGGGAAATGCAGGTCAGGCCAATTACGCAGCATCCAAGGGCGGGCTTATTGCCTTCACCAAGGCAGTGGCCAAGGAGGTAGCCGGCAGAAATGTTAGGGTAAACGCTGTGGCCCCTGGATTTATACTTACCCCCATGACCGAAGCTCTCCCGGAAAAAGTAAAGGAGGAATACTTCAAACTCATACCCATGAAAAGGTTTGCAAAGCCCGAGGAAGTGGCCTCGGTGGTGGCCTTCCTCCTCAGCGAGGATGCTTCCTATATAACCGGCGAGGTAATAAGGGTTAACGGTGGTTTATATACCTAAAAAATCTAAAAGGAGGTTCGTATGACCAGACAGGAAATTGAAGCAAAGGTTAAGGAGATTATTGCGGACAAACTTACTGTGGACGAGGACAAAATAGTTCCTGAGGCGAAGCTTATTGAGGATCTCGGAGCCGATTCCTTGGACATTCCTGACCTCGTTGCGGATTTTGAGGAAGTCTTTAACATTGAGATCCCTGATGAGGATTTGGAGAAGATCGTCACAGTGGGAGACATAGTGGATTACATAGCCAACAAACTTGGGGTATGAGAAGAGTAGTAGTAACGGGAATAGGTATAGTATCTCCTATAGGAATTGGCGTAGAGGAGAACTGGAGGTCTTTAAGGGAGGGAAGAAGCGGAGTAGGACCCATAACCCATTTTGATGCTTCCTCCCTCCCTTCAAGAATCGCAGGAGAAGTCAGGGATTTTTCCCCTGAAAAATGGCTCCATCCCAAGGATGCAAAGAAAATGCCCCTTTTCCTCCAGTATGCCGCCGTTGCCTCCATGGAAGCTTTCCAGATGGCCGGTTTAGAGGTCTCCGAAGAATTAGGAGAAAAGATGGGGGTTTCCATCGGATCAGGAATCGGCGGAATAGGGGATATAGAGAAATACACCCTCATCCTGCACGAAAAGGGCTGGAAAAAGGTTTCCCCTTACTTTATTCCCTATGCCATAATCAACATGGCCTCTGGATATGTGGCCATAAAGTTTAAAGCCTATGGTCCCAATCTTTCCGTGGTAACCGCATGCGCCACAGGAACCCATGCCATAGGTGAAGCCTTTAAGATGATTCAGAGAGGGGCAGCAGAAGTGATGATTGCCGGAGGAACCGAAAGCCCCATCACCCCCTTAGGAATAGCTGGTTTCTCAGCCATGAGGGCCCTTTCTACCAGAAACGATGCCCCGCAAAAGGCTTCAAGACCCTTTGATAAGGAAAGGGACGGGTTTGTTGTGGCCGAGGGAGCCGGTATAGTGATACTGGAATCCCTTGAGCATGCTAAAAGCAGGGGGGCGAAAATAATAGCGGAGATAGTTGGTTACGGAATGAGTTCCGATGCCTTCCATATAACTGCCCCAGACAACTCCGGCCACGGGGCTGCCAAGGCCATGAGGGCGGCCCTTAAAGATGCAGGGCTTTCTCCCCAGGATATCAGTTACATAAACGCCCATGGAACTTCTACCCGGCTTAACGATGTTACTGAAACCAGGGCCATAAAAACGGTATTCGGCGAATACGCCTATAAAATACCGGTAAGTTCCACAAAATCCATGACCGGACACATGCTGGGAGCAGCAGGAGCGGCCGAGGCCATATATTCCATTTTGGCTGTAAGCAGGGATTACGTGCCGCCCACCATAAATTACGAGGTCCCTGATCCTGAATGCGATCTTGACTATGTTCCCAACAGGGGAAGGGAAATGTCGGTAAATTACGCCATGAGTAATTCCTTCGGTTTTGGGGGCACAAACGCAACTCTTGTGGTGAAGAAATATAAGGAGGGGACATGATTGTTCTGGGAATTGTTTTGGGGATTATCGTTTTGATAATCCTCTGGTATGTGGCCACTTATAACAAATTTGTTCGCCTTCGCCAGCAGGTAAAAAACGCCTGGGCCCAGATTGATGTTCAGCTGAAAAGAAGGCACGATCTTATTCCCAATCTCGTGGAATCCGTTAAGGGGTATATGAAACACGAGAGGGGAACCTTAGAAGCTGTTGTAAATGCCAGGGCCAAGGCAGTTTCAGCCAAAACCCCTGAAGAGGCCATTGAGGCCGAAGGGGAACTCACCAGGGCATTGAGGCAGCTCCTCATGGTGGTGGAAAACTATCCCAATTTGAAGGCAGACCAGCATGTTCTTGAACTTATGGAAGAGTTGAGAAACACTGAAAACCAGATAGCCTTTGCCCGCCAGGCATACAACGATACAGTTATGATTTTCAACGCCTCCATCAAGAAGATTCCCGATGCCATCGTAGCTTCTCAGATGGGGCTTAAGGAGTATCCCTTCTGGGAAATAGAGGAGGAAAGCGACAGGGAAGCACCCAGGGTTCAGTTTTAATGCCTGAAAGGGGCAAGAGGTGAAGCCCACCACTTTCTGGGAGATAGAAAGGGCTAAAAGCAGGGCTGCGAGGATTCTCTTTCTAATATTCTTCCCCTTTTTTACCCTGTCCATGCTGGGTCTGTTCTACCTGCTGAAATTTTTCTGGGGGATTTTTCGGGGAGGGGGGTTCTGGGAGTTTCTTCTAATCTCATCGCTTATATCCCTGGCGCTATATTTTATGGCAAAAGCAGGGGCAAAAAGGGAGAAAATTCTGGATTTTCTGGCCTCCCTTAAGGCCCAAAAACCTGACCTTCAGGACCTCAAGCATAAGCAAGTTCAAAATGTGGTAAGGGAAATGGCCATAGCCGCCTCAGTCAGGGAACCTGAGGTTTACATAATACCGGTTCTTGCCAGGAACGCCTTTTCCGCCTTCGATATAATAGCCATAACCGAAGGGGCAGTTTCCTCCTTGGAAAGGGATGAACTTCAAGCGGTGGTAGCTCACGAAATGGCCCATTACCTGAGAGGGGATTCCTACTATAAGGGGATAATTTCCACCTTCATCATGGCTATTTCCGCCCTTCTGGGAGCTTCTCTTTTTCTCAGCGGGGCTAACAAAAACCGCGATAGAGAAAGGAGAGGAGGATGGGCCTGGGATTTTATAATAGTGGCCATTTACCTTTACCTTATAAGTCTCATGGCCAGGCTCCTCAATGCGGCCATTTCCAGGAAAATGGAGGAACTGGCCGATGCCAGGGCCGTTCAGTTTACCAGAAATCCCTTAGCCTTAGCCTCTGCGCTGTATAAAGTTTCCAGGGACAGGGTTAGGGGATTGGCTTCCTTCGCAAGCCCGGCCCTATCGTCCCTTTTCATAGTGCCTCCCAATGTAAGCTCCTTAGACGAGGGACACGGCCTCCTTTCCAATCTATTTTCCACCCACCCTCCCACGAGGAAGAGAATAGCGAATCTCCTTAACCTTGCCCATGCGGACTGGAACACCCTGAGGCAAAGGGCAGTAAAAAAGAGGCCGAAGGGGGATTTCTGGGTGGAGAGAGAAGGGAAATGGATAGGTCCCTTTACCTTGGAGGAGCTTTTTGAAAAGACATGGTTGAAGGAAGGGGTGAAGGTGAAAGGAAAAGAGGGGGTATTTATTTTCGGGCCACAGTTCCTTCAAAAATTTACCAGAACACAAGGGAACTGTCCCCGATGCGGAGGCCCTCTCTTCGAAACCCACTACCAATTCGTCCCGGTTATAAAATGCGGAAGGTGTGGGGGAATTCTCGTAAGGGAAGACAGGGCTATGAAGTTGATTGCCAGGGGCGAAAACCTCGTAACTTCTCAGGAAATTGAGTTGAGCAGAGAAGAAGCAAAGAGGGCCAAGAAAAAATTGGTATCAGGGGGTGCCAATCCCAAGACCGTTGACCCTTCTGCTCCCCTTAAATGCCCTTTCTGCGGCAGGCCCATGGAAAGGAAATTTTTCAATTTCGTCACCTATACCCCTGTGGATTTTTGTCCTAAGTGCAGATATTACTTCTTCGATGGAGGGGAACTGGAAACCATAATCGCGGGGTTAAAAAGAATAGATTCCCTTTACAAGTAAGATAATTTTTTTCTATAATCGGAGAGGAGGAAAATATGAAAAGAACAGAAAGGCACAAAATCAAGAGGGACGAATTTTCCACTTTCATGATCAGCTTCCTGAAGAAATTAAAACCCTACTGGAAGGAAGTAACCGCAGCGGTGGTGGTGTTTCTCGTCATAGTTGTGGGAGGATTGTCCTATAAGGCCTACTTAAACTCAAAAATAGAAAAGGCAAATTACGACCTGAGTCAACTGCTGTTTTTCCACAGGGATGTCAATCTCTCCTCTTATCCTCAACCCTTTCCCCAGATGGGAACCCTGTTGAAAGCCAAGGCTCTGGCCGACAAGAGAAGATACGAAGAGGCCCTTTCCCTCCTCTCAAAGGTTCCTTTTAAGGGCAGGATGAAAAACTTTCTGCTTTTTGCTGAGGGCAACATGTTTTACGAGCAAAATAAATGTGATAAGGCCCTGCAGGTATGGAAGAAAATCCAGCCTGATGACGATTTCCCCTACGATGCAGCGCTTGCGTATATGGGAAGGTGTTACAAAAATCTCGGCAAAGAAAAGGAAGCTTCTGCTACTTTCAATCAGTTATTAAATCTTTATAAGAACAGCCCGTATTCGGCAGAGGCTAATTTTAAAGCAGGGAGGTAAAATGGAAAAATTAGAGGAGCAGCTTCTTAAATACATAAATGGGCTTCTGGAAGAGAGAAAAAAATTGCTTCAGAGCGGATGGGAAGAGCTTTCTGAGAATGTAAAAAAGGCCCTTGATGGTTTTGCTCTTCACCTGAATGTGGATTTTGCCCCCCTTTCCCCGGAGCACCTGAAGGATATCCTTCCATTGATGGAGACCTCAGGGAAATCCAGGGAGGAAGAAGCTTTAATGCCCATTATTCATGCAGGGATAAGAGGATTGAGGCAGGAAAACTCCCAGGGGAGGCTTATAACCTATCTTCTAAATACTCTTTCAAAACTGGTAAGCAGGGCAGCACTTTTTGTGGTAAAGGAGGACAAACTTATCGGATGGGATGGTAGGGGGTTTGAGAACCTTACCGAACTTGACTTCAGAAAGATGATCATTCCCTTTCCTTCGGAATCAGTATTTTCCAGGGTGGTTAAGGAAGGGGGAATTTACCAGGGTTCTTTTCCTAAATTGAAGGGCGACAGGAGGGTCATTACCTTTCTTGGAGGAGAGCCCGTAGAGGTTATACTTATACCCATAATCGTTCGGGGAAAGGTCTCTGGTGTAATATATGCCGATGAATGGCCGGAAAAAACCCGCATAAGAAATCCTGAGGCCATCGAGGTTTTGGTGGACTTCGCAGAGGCCATGGTAGAGCTTCTTCCGGTAAGGAATAAATATCCCACAAAGCCTAAGGGAAAAGTAAAGGTGGAGGAGGAAGCAGTTCCTTCTGAGTCCTCCGAAATTTCCATGGGGGACACTACAAAAAGGGAAGTAAGCTTTAAAAGCTTTGGAGTATCTCCCTCTCTGGGAGAGGAGGACACCAGGCCCGGGGTTGTTGCGGAAGGTATGGATACCAGGGAGATTGAAGCTGAGGAACTGGAGGTTTCAGCTCCTTCCTCAGATACCTCCCCTACCCCTACTTCGTGGGGGGAAAACGTAGAAGTGGAGGAGGTAGAAGAAGTAGAGGAAATGGAGGAGCTGGAGATTGAGGAAGTAGAGGAAAAGAAAGAGCCTGAGGTTCCCGAAGAGCTTTCCGAAGAAGAAAGGGCCCTTTATGAGTCGGCACGGAGAAAAGCCAGGGTTCTTGTTTCAGACCTTATCCTCTATAACAGGGAGAAAATAGAGAAGGGAAAACTGAAGGGGAACATCTATGAGGAGCTTAAGGACGAGATAGACCTGGCTATAGAGATCTACAGGAAGAAGGTAGGGGGGAAGGTGAATAAGGACTTTCTCTATGAGGAGCTCCTGAATAAACTGGCTGATGGGAATCCTGCTTTGTTAAAGGGCTATCCCGGTGTATGAAGCTTTCTAAGGTCTTTATTTTTGTTTTAGCGGTTTTTCTCCTTGCTTCAGCAGGCGCTTTTGTAAGGGTTCAATTATCAAGAAAAAAAAAAAAAAAACAATTGCATCCCCTGCAGCTTCTTCCGGCAGTGCCTGATCACGAGGCCATTTCCTTGAGGAAAGCAAAGGACCTTATAACCTACCGCAGGGAAAACAGGGCCATTGCTCTTCTATCCACTGTAAATTTCAACCTCCTTAAATGCTGGGAAGACTATTTTGAGAACTTAGCCCTGGCCAGGTTGGGGAAAAAAGAGGGATGGGAGGGCCTTTTGAATCTGCCATCCCAATGTCCAGCTCGGAAACTTGCCCTGGAATACCTGCTGGAAAATGCTCCTCAGGAGTTCATAGGAAGGATTCCCCCAGGGGAATTAAAAGGGGAAGAGGCGGTGGAGCTGGCCTTCAAGTTAGGAAAACTGGACAAAAGAACCCTATACTGCGATTTTCCTGCTCTGGCTGAAAAATTCAGGGTGAAAATCAAAAGGCCTTCCGCCCCTTGCAGAAAAAAAAGGTTTGCATATTTCATGGCCAAGGGTCTCTGGTCTAAGGCCTACAGGGAAGCCACAACCAGATTCCAAAGGGCCAGGGCAAGTTTTTATGGCAGAAAATACAGAAGAACCATAGCACTTCTGAGAAGAGCTAAGAAAAAAGAGGAAGTTCTTCTCCTTTTCAGGGCACTTCTCAGGGCAGGTTACGTGGAAAGGGCCAGAAGGATGAAGCCTATTTTGGAAAGAAAGGGGCTCGGGGAAGAATACCTCTGGAAAATGGCCATGTTCTATTATCCTGAGGAAAGGGGATTTTCCCTTTTTAAGGATTATCTTTCAAAATACCCTAAGGGAAAATACTCCCAGCAGGCAGAGAACTATCTCCTCCTGAGGAAAAAATGCCTGGACGGGGAGGATGTAAAAGGAGAAACCCTGAATATGGGGCCCTTTAGCCTTCCTTCCCCAAAGCAGTGGGAACTTCCCTTCATCAAAAGGGCTGGCTTGCTTTCCTCTGCCTTTCTTTTCAAGGAGGCGGAAAGGGAGCTGGAATATGCTCTTGAGAAAAAGCCGTCCCCCCTTCTTAAATATTACCTGGGGGTCGTTTACTACAGGGCGGGAAAATATCTTAAGGGTCTTAAAACAATAATTTCCGTCTTTAACGGCCTTCCCAACGATACCCTAGCTCTTAAGATGATTTATCCCTTTCCCATGAGAAGGAAAATAGAAAAACTTTCCTTAGCCAATGGAATAGACCCCTTTCTTATCGCGGCCCTTATACATCAGGAAAGCCTTTTCAGGCCCGATGCTCATTCCTATGCTGGAGCAGTGGGACTTCTCCAGCTCACTAAAAACACCTTTGCTTCCACAGTAAGAAGAATGGGGGGAGGATTTTCCAATCCCTGGGATGGGGACGAAAACCTGCAGGTGGGAATAAGGCATTTTTCAGAACTGGTAAATTACTACGACGGGGTGGTAGAATATGCCCTTGCAGCTTATAACGCTGGAATACAGAGGGTCGACAGATGGAGGAAATACCTGCCCTGCAGAAAGGCGAATACTTTCGTGGAACTTATACCCATATCTCAGACCAGAAACTATGTCAGGGCAATAAAGAGAAAATGGAAAATTTACAGGAGGCTTTATGATAAGGGTGGGTCTTCTCTTTGGAGGCAGGTCCTCGGAACACGAGATCTCCATAATATCCGCCAAGGCGGTTTATAGTAATTTTCCAAAAAACTACGAAGTGATTTCCTTTTATTTCACCAGGGATGGAAAATGGAGGCGGGTGACATCGCCCTGGGAACTTGAAGGGGAGGAGTTTTCCTTCCTCCCCTGGGAGGGGAAAAACTTAGGCGAAAAAATAGACATTTATTTTCCCCTTCTTCATGGTCCCTTTGGGGAGGATGGAACAGTTCAGGGGCTCCTGGAACTGGCTGGGGTTCCCTATGTGGGCTCCGGGGTAATGGGTTCTGCCTTAGGGATGGACAAATCCTACATGAAAATGGCCTTTGAAAGAGCCGGGCTTCCCGTTGTCAAGTATACGGTTTTCAAGAAGTGGGAGAAGATTCCCCTGGAAAAAATAAAGGGTGAATTTTCCCCTCCTGTTTTCGTAAAACCTGCCAATCTCGGCTCCAGCGTGGGAATAACCAAGGTGAAGGAATGGTCACAGTTAGAAGGGGCTCTTGAGGAAGCCTTCAGCCACGATTACAAGATCCTTGTAGAGCAGGGGCTCTCGGCCAGGGAGATAGAGTGTTCGGTTATAGGAAACGAAAAACCAGAGGCCTCCCTTCCAGGGGAAGTGATTCCCTACAGGGAATTTTACGATTACAGGGATAAATACATAGAGGGAAAAACAAAGTTTAAGATTCCTGCGGAACTTCCCGTGAAGATTCAGGAAAAAATCAGGGGGTATGCCATCCGGGCCTTCCAGGCTGTGGAAGCATGGGGTTTTGCCAGGGTGGATTTTTTCCTCAGGGGAGAGGAAGTTTTCGTTAACGAGATTAACACCATACCTGGTTTTACCGAAATAAGCATGTTCCCAAAATTATGGGGAGTTTCAGGGCTTGATTTCCCTTCCCTTGTCGACAGGCTCGTAAAATTGGGCTTTGAAAGATGGGAAAAATGGAGAAGAAGAGGATAATGGCTCTGGATGTGGGGGAAAAGAGGATAGGGATCGCCATTTCAGACCCAACAGGAACTGTGGTAAGCCCTCTTATGACCTATAAGAGAAAGGACCCGGATAGGGATGCGGATTTTGTGGTGGGGCTTTTAAGGGAAAAGGGAGCAGAGCTTCTCCTTTTAGGCCTTCCAGTTTTGCCCTCAGGAAAAGAGGGAACCCAGGCGGCCAAGATCAGGGAATTCGCAAAGAAGCTTGAGGAAAGGGGGATCAGGGTAGAATTCTGGGACGAAAGATATACCACGGATATGGCCATGGAGATTTTGAAGGGCCGAAGCATAAAGGAAAAGAAGGAAAAAAGGGATGCCTTAGCAGCTGCCCTTATTCTTGAGGAATATTTGAGGGTAAAGATTTGAGGAAATTTCTAAGTTATACGCTTTTCTGGTTTATCGTCCTCCTGGGCTTTGGGCTTTACCTTTTCCTCAAAGAATATAACATGTATTACAGGGGCTACCTTGAGCAGAGCAAAAAAGTGAGGATTGAAAAGGGAAGCTCCGCTAAGGAAATAGCCAGGGTTCTAAAAAGGGAAGGAATCATAAGGAACGAGCTTAGCTTCCTTCTATTTCACAGATTTTTATTCAAAGGAAAGCCCCTCCAGGCAGGACTTTACCGTTTTTCAAAACCCCTAAGAACCGTGGATGTTATTAGAAAACTGGTGAACGGGGAAATAGCTAAGTTCAGGGTTTCCGTGCCCGAAGGATTGACGGTTGAGGAGACTGCCCAGGTCTTTTCCCAATACATATCCCCCGAGGAATTCGTAAACGCTGCCCAGAACTGGTGGCTGATCCGGGATCTGGACCCCATGGCCAGGGACCTTGAAGGTTACCTTTTCCCGGATACCTACACCTTCCCTGAGGATGTCTTGGCTTCCCAGGTGGTGGAGAGAATGGTCAAGAATTTCAAGAGAAAATTTACCCCGCAGATGAGGAAAAGGGCCAGCCAGATGGGAATGAGCGTAAGGGATGTGGTAATCCTCGCTTCCATTATAGAAAAGGAGTCCTCCAGGGAAGACGAAAAACCACTGATCTCGTCCGTTTTCCACAACAGGCTTAAACTGGGCATGCCCCTTCAAAGCGACCCCACCGTTATTTATGCCATGAAAAAAATGGGAATCTGGAAGGGACGGCTTCTTCGCAAGCACTACAGGACGATAAAATCCCCCTATAACACCTATCTTCACAGAGGGCTTCCCCCGGGTCCCATATGCAGCCCTGGACTTTCCTCCATAAGGGCGGCCCTTTATCCTGCCCAGACCGATTATCTGTATTTCATAGCCGTGGGAGACCATCACGAGTTTTCCAGAACCTATACTGAGCATCTTCAACTTCTGAGGTCAAGGAAATGAAAAAAGCGGTAATAATGGGAGGAAAGCGGCTTCAGGGTTCGGTGGAGATTTCAGGGGCCAAAAATGCTTCACTCCCGGAGCTTGCTGCCAGCCTTCTCACCCCTGGGGAGGTAGTTCTGGAGCGTGTGCCCAGGGTCAAGGATGTGGAGACCATGCTGGAGCTTCTCCTGGAACTTGGAGCAGAAGTTCATACTGGAGAAAAAATAAGAATAAAGGCTCAGAAAATAGAGGGAGAACCCAGGGAAGAGCTTTTCAGTGCCATGAGGGCTTCGGTTCTGATCCTGGGTCCTCTTCTTGCCAGGTTCGGTAGGGGAGAAATCCTATGGCCTGGAGGCTGTTCCATAGGGAAAAGGCCCATAAATTTCCACCTGGATGCTTTGCGAAAAATGGGGGCAGAAATTCAGGAGCAGGGCTCAAGGATAAAGGCCAGGGCTAAAAGGCTTAAGGGGGAAAGGATAAGGTTCCCCAGAATAACCGTCACCGGAACAGAAAACATAATGATGGCAGCTACTCTGGCCAAGGGAGAAACCCTGATAGAGAATCCAGCCCGGGAGCCCGAGGTAAAGGACCTGGCCCTTCTCCTTCAGAAAATGGGGGCGGAGATATCCTGGGAAAAGGACGGCCTTCACATCGAAGGCAAGGAGAGCCTGGGCGGAGCCCAGCACAGGGTTATTCCTGACCGTATAGAGGCCGGAACCTTTCTCATAATAGGGGCCCTTTCAGCCTCGTCCCTTCTCATAAAAAATGTTTATCCCGGACATTTAAAAGCAGTTTTGCAGAAGGCAGAGGAGGCAGGGGTTAATTTTACCGTAGGTGACGGGTGGATTGAAGTTAAAGGAGGGGATTCCTTCAGGCCCCTTATAATCGAAACCCAGGAGTATCCGGGATTTCCCACGGACATGCAGGCCCAGATGACAGTTCTTCTCTGTTTTGCCCGGGGGGAATCCCAGATAAAGGAGAACATTTTTCCCGAAAGGTTCCGTCACGCGCTTGAACTAAAAAAAATGGGGGCTGATATTGAAATTTTACAGGGAAAGGCTATAATTAGAAATGTGAGAAAGCTCAAGGGAACGACGGTGCAGGCAACGGACTTGAGGGCCTCTGCGTCCTTAGTCATAGCAGGGCTTATGGCAGAGGGGGAAACCGTTATAGAGGATATATTTCATCTTAAGAGGGGATATGAGGACTTTTTTGGGAAATTGAGGGGTATAGGAGCAGAAATAAGGGAGGAGTAAGATGGATTGCATATTCTGCAAAATAGCCAGAGGAGAAATTCCCGCCAACAAAGTTTATGAGGACGAAGAATTTGTGGCCTTCAAGGACATAAATCCCCAGGCGCCTATTCATGTTCTTATTATTCCTAAAAAACACATTGAAAGCCTCAGCGAGGCTAAGGAGGAGGATAGGGAGCTGCTTGGAAAACTCCTGTGGGTCGCCAAAAAGGTGGCTCAGGAATTAAACCTGAGAAAGGGCTATAGATTGGTTATAAACACCGGTCCCGATGGAGGCCAGGAGGTTCTTCACCTCCATGTCCACCTTCTTGGAGGAAGGGCCATGGCATGGCCTCCGGGATAATAAGGAGGTGCTCATGAAAGGGAAAATCAAAGTTCTAACAATGTTTATAGTTATCTCTTTTGTGTCCGCTCAGGCCTACAGAGGAACCGCAAAATTAAGGGGTTTCGTTTACGATGAGCAGGGAAAACCCTTAGAGGGAGTGGAGGTTAAACTTTACAGTGTTAAAGCAGACGCTGGATTTACCGTCAAGACCGACAAAAAGGGAGAGTGGAAGGCCTTCTGGATAAGGGGGGGAAGATGGGACATAGACTTCTACAAACCTGGCTATGAAATAAAAAAGATTTCCGTTTACCTGAAGGAAGGGGAGAGAAAGCCTCCTATCGAAATAAAGCTAAAAAGAATAAAAGGGCTGGTGATAACCCCTGAACTTGAAGGCCTGCTGGTGGAAGGCAACAAACTTTTCAAGGAAGGAAAATACCAGGAGGCCCTTGCCAAGTTTCAGCAGATAATAGAGAAGTTCCCCGATGCTTATCCCATATACATAAACATAGGTAATTGTTACTTCAAGATGAATCAATACGACAAGGCCATAGAGGCTTACAAGAAGGTTCTGGAGAAGGACCCCAATTATGTAAGGGCCCTTATAGCCATAGGAAACGCCTATTTGAACAAGGGAGATACAGAAGAGGCTATGAAATGGTACGGAAAGGTTCAGATGGACAAGATAGACGACCCCACTGTGCTTTACAACCTGGGAACCATATACTATAATAACGGTAAATATGATCTTGCCCTGAAATATTACAAGAAGTGCGTGGAGCTCAACCCCAAGGACCTGGACGGGCTTTACCAACTTGGATTAACATACACGGCTCTTATGAAGTTTGACAAAGCCCTGGAAGTATTCAGGAAATACCTGGAGCTTGACAGCGAATCCCAGAGGGCTCAGAGCGTAAAAGAAACCATAAAATACATAGAGGAAACTATCAAAGAAGAGCAGAAGCTCAAGAAAAAACAAAAATAAGGGGGGGACTGTGAAGAAAATAATCGTTTTGTTTACAAGTTTGGCCCTCGCATTTTCTGTGCTTGGGGGTAACTTCAAAAAGGAAAAACAGGAGGTCTACGATGAACTCCAGCTGATAATGACTCCAAAGGAGCAGCAGGAGTTTAAAAAAATAAAGACGGAAAAGGAATTGAAAAAATTTGTGGAGGAGTTCTGGAAGAAAAGAGATCCTGACCCTTCCACCCCTGAAAATGAGGTCAAGGAGCTTTATTATAAAAGAATGAAAGAGACTGAAAGGCTCTTCAGGGAGCCCGGAAGAAAACCCTGGCTCACCGATAGGGGGAGAATTTACATGATTCTGGGCAGGCCTACCTGGTGGAACAAAGAGGTTATGCAGAAAGATACTACGGCCAATGAGGAAAGGTGGGATTATGAGGATCTCCATCTGACCCTTTTTTTCGTGGATGAGAACAATACCGGAAATTACCTCCTGGTTAATCCTCCCCCGAAGCTGATGGATGTGCTTTCCAATGAAAAGAAGAGGTTTCTACCGAGAAGAGTTTCCACTGGCCTCACCCTCACCGCTGAAATTGACAGAAAGGCTGGAAAGCTTTACATACACATTCCCCTCAGTGGTTTGGCTTTCGTTAAAAAAGACGGGAAATTCTATACCAATTTCAATTTCCACTTTGCCTACGGGCATCCCCAGGATCCCCAACCTAAGGAATTCACTCAGAAAATGAGCGTTCCCGTAAGCGAGAAGGACATTAAGGCGGGAGACAAACAGATAACCATTCCTGTAAACATAGCCCCATTGAAAGGGCAGTACATTTTCATAGTTGAGGTTGAGGACCTGGTTTCCGGTAAAAAGATTACCAAAACATACAAAGTAAGACTCTAAGGAGGAAATTATGAAAAGAATATTAAAATTAACCCTTGTGTCTTTGATTTTAATTCCCTTCCTGTTTGCTGGGGGGCAAAAGGGGAAGGGGAAAATTGAACTTCCGGGAAAGGTCAAAAAGGCGTTCAAGAAAGCCCTTAAAAAGGGTGAATTTAAGAACCCATACAAGATTCAGATAATCGATCAGTATAATTTCAAAGGGACTCCTGGAAGCGTTTTCGTGGTGCTGCTCTTTAAAGGGGATATTCCACAACCCAAAGAAGGGGAAAACAATTATCTTTATGCCAAGGTTATAAGAAAAGATGGGGGATACATTAATGTGGTAAAGGTAATAAAAGGGCAAGCCAAAGACTTCTACTCCTTCGTCCTATTTTTGCCCGCAGGGGAATACCGTTTCCTTATGGGGGTAGGGGATAAGAAGGGAAAGAAATTTTCCATGATAATGACTAAATTGAAGGTGGAATCCCCTGAGGTTCCCGGTGAGATCACCCACACAAAGCCAATGTTCATCAAGAACTTCGTGAGGGGAAGCAGGGAGGAGGTTCTGAGAGAAGTAATACCCGATGCCTTCTACTCAGGTATGATAAAAGTTTTCCCCTATCGTAAGGCTTCCTTCAAAGCGGACCAGCAGCCCATCGTCTTCATGTTCCTTTATGGGCTCGGAAAGGATGAGACCGGTATGGCCAAGGGAACTGTAAAGTTTACCATTTTGAAGGACGGGAAGGAATTTGTTAAATTTAAGGAGATAGGGCTTAAAGGAAGAGGAGGAATGGGGATTATAGACCAGCCCATCCTCTTCAAAAAAGAGGGTAAACCCCTTCCGGCCGGTAAATACGAGCTGGAAATAAAGGTAAAGGACGAAATTTTAAACAGAGAAATTAACGTGAAACTTCCCTTTGAGATAATATGAACCTTTACCAGGAATTACTCTGGCGGGGGTTCGTCTATCAGGCTACCGAGGGAGCAGAAGAGGCAGTTTCCAGGGGAAAAATAACCGCCTATGTGGGTTTTGACCCCACCGCTCCCAGCCTCCATGTGGGCTCCCTCCTTCCCATAATGGGGTTGGTGCATCTGCAGAGGCACGGTCATCGCCCCATAGCCGTAGTGGGAGGAGCCACTGGAATGATAGGTGACCCAAGCGGAAAGAGCAAGGAGAGGGTTCTTCTGGACAGGGAAACCTTGGAGAGAAACCTCCAGGGAATAAAATCCCAGCTTGAAAAATTTCTCTCCTTTACCGGAGAGAATCCCGCCATCCTCGTAAACAATTACGATTGGACCCACAGCCTCAGCGTAATAGATTTCCTCAGGGACATAGGCAAACATTTCTCCGTGGGCTACATGCTGGCCAAGGAATCCGTGAAAAGAAGGCTGGAGGGGGAGGGTATTTCCTATACGGAGTTTTCCTACATGCTTCTTCAGGCCTACGATTTCCTTCACCTTTACGACCATTACAACTGCATTCTTCAGATGGGAGGCTCTGACCAGTGGGGCAACATAACCGCAGGGATTGATTTGATAAGAAAGGTCAGGGGAGGAAAGGCCTATGGCATAGTTTTCCCCCTTCTTACCACCGCCTCGGGAACGAAATTCGGAAAGACCGAGGAAGGAACTGTCTGGCTTGACCCCTCCCTAACCTCTCCTTACAAGTTTTACCAGTTCTGGCTTAACACCGACGATCGGGATGTGGGAAGATACCTCAGGTTCTTTACCCTGCTACCAAAGGAGGAGGTAGAGGCCCTTGAGGAGGAACTGAGGCGAAGACCGGAAAAAAGGCTTCCACACAGAAGGCTCGCCGAGGAAGTAACCAGAATGGTCCACGGGGAAGAGGGCCTACAGAGGGCGAAAAGGGCTAGTATGGTGTTGTTCGGAGGCTCCCCGGAAGGCGTCTCTGCAGATGAGCTGGAAGAGATAATGAGCCATGTCCCCTCAGTGCAGATGACAAAACAGGAAGTTCTTTCTCTTTCGATGACGGAGCTGGCCACCCGTTCCGGACTTACTTCCTCCAAGGGGGAGGCAAAAAGATTAATTGCAGCCGGGGGACTTTATCTTAACAATAAAAAGATAAACAACCCGGCCCGGAAGGTTGAGGTAAAGGACCTCATAGAAGGGAGGCTCCTTATCCTCAGGAAGGGTAAGAAGAACTACCTTTTAATAAAAGCCAAATAAGGAGGAGAGGTGAGAAAAAAATTTTACCTTTTATTTTTTCTAATTTTGGGATTTTCCATGCTGGCCCAGGATGCGCTTAAAAAGGCGGATGAGCTTATAGCCCAGAGGAAGGACCTGCAACAGATAACAGAGGCCCTCAATCTTATTGAACAGGAAATGAAGGCTCACCCCTACGAGGCAGGATGGCGATACCTGAGGGCAGTGTATTATTTCGGAAAAAAATGCAACAACAAGGAAAGGAAAATTGCCCTTTACAAGAAAGCGATAAAGCTGGGAGAGGAACTGGTAAAGAAATATCCGGATGGGGTGGAAGCACACTTCTGGCTTGGGGTGGTTTACGGAGTTTACGGGGAGGCCCGGGGGGTTATGAAAAGCCTTTTCCTGGTAAAACCCATAAAGAAGGAAATGAGGCGGGTTCTTGAACTAAATCCCAAGTATGATTGCGGTGGAGCCCAGAGGGTTCTTGGCAGATTATACTATAAAGTTCCAGGCCTCTTTGGAGGAAGCAAAACCAAATCGCTTAACTACCTCCTTGAGTCCAAAAAAATATGTCCCAACAGTCTTCTTACCAGGATTTACTTGGCAGAGACCCTTATATCCAAGGGGAAAAAGGCCCAGGCTAAAGCCGAGCTGGAGGAAGCCCTTACCCTGGAACCTATCCCCTCAGAGAAGCCTGAAGAGGAAGAATACAAAGACCAGATAAGGAAATTGCTGGAAAAACTCGAATAAAGTCCTATCTTGACTTTTCACTCCCTTTGAGTCATTATATAAATGTGATGTGGGAAATAGCATTACTTATAATAGCAGTGGCCTTTTTGCTTCTGGTCATTTTCGCCATCCCTGTTTTATTGCAGGTCAGGGATTCGGCCAAGGAATTGGAATTTGCCCTTAAAGAGTTCAGAGAGACATTGACCAGGGTGAATGTGGTGGTGGAGGAAATTGACCAGTCTGTAAAAACTGGCAGTAAAACCCTCCGCAAACTTGATAGGACCCTTGAGGCTGTGGAGCAGACCTTTGGCGCCTCTACCTTTAAACTGGTAACTAAACCCTTAACCGGGATTCTTGAAGCAATGCCGGTTATCCTGTCTGCATCAAAAATTTATAGGAAATATATAAAAAGGAGGTGATAAAATGGAGGACAGGGGAGCAACTTTCTTTGAACTTTCCGTGGCGTTTCTTCTGGGTGCAGTTATAGGCGCAGGTGTAGCTCTTGTTTTTGCTCCGGCTCCGGGAACAGAAACGAGAAAAAGACTTGCAGAAGTTGGAGGTAGAGCCATAGAGACCGGCAAAAAGCTGGTGGAGGAAAGCAGGGAAAAGGTAACAAAGGCCGCTGAAGTGGCCAAGACTAAATTAAAGAAAAAATCCAGCGAGGCCTGATAACCTATAATTAATCGCCCCTCCTTCGGGAGGGGCTTTTATTTTTTATAAAAGGAGGCAATGATGTATATTGTGGACGTCATCGCAAGGGAGATTCTTGATAGCCGTGGCAATCCCACGGTTCAGGCCGATGTTTATCTGGAAGACGGAACCATGGGAAGGGCAGCAGTTCCCTCGGGAGCATCCACTGGAAAGAGGGAGGCTCTGGAGCTCAGGGATGGTGACCCCAAAAGATTTTCCGGTAAAGGAGTCTTGAAGGCGGTGGCCAACATAAACGATTTAATTGGCCCTGAACTTGAAGGAATGCCTGCCTACCGCCAGAGGGAAATAGATGCCATCATGATGGAGCTGGACGGGACCCCAAATAAGAGCAGGCTGGGAGCCAATGCTATTCTGGCTGTTTCCATGGCCGTGGCAAGGGCAGCGGCCTCTTTCCTGGGAATGCCCCTTTACTCGTATTTAGGGGGAGCCATGGCCAGAACCCTTCCAGTTCCCATGATGAACATAATAAACGGGGGAGCCCATGCGGACAATAATCTTGACTTTCAGGAATTTATGATAGTCCCCGCTGGGTTTGACACATTCTCCGAGGCCATAAGGGCAGGAGCTGAGGTTTTTCATGCTTTGAAAAAGCTCTTGAAGGAAAGCGGACACGCAACCTGTGTGGGGGACGAGGGTGGATTTGCTCCCAATCTGAATACGAATCAGGAGGCCCTTGACTTTATTCTGAAAGCTATAGAAAAAGCCGGCTATAAACCCGGGGAGGATGTTTTTCTGGCCATGGACATTGCCGCTTCTGAACTGTGGGAGAACGGAAAATACAAACTTCGCTGGTCCATCGGAGAAGAAATGACCTCATCCCAGTTGATAGAGCTATATTCAGAGCTGGTTAAAAAATATCCCATAGTTTCCATAGAGGATGGTCTGGGAGAGGATGATTGGGAAGGGTGGAAAGAACTTACGGAAAAACTCGGAGGGAAAATCCTTCTCGTGGGGGATGATATTTTCGTGACCAATCCTGAGATAATAAAGAAGGGAATAGAGCAGGGCATTTCCAATTCCGTGCTGATTAAACTGAATCAAATAGGAACCGTCAGCGAAACCGTAAACGCAGTAAACCTCGTTCACAGGAACGGTATGAGGGCGGTGGTTTCCCATCGCTCAGGAGAAACAGAGGATCCTTTCATAGCGGATTTTGCCGTGGCCATGGAAACTGGCCTGATAAAAACGGGTTCGGCCAGCAGAAGCGAGAGAATAGCCAAGTACAACAGGTTGCTTCAGATAGAGGAGGAACTGGGAGAAGAGGCATATTTTCCGGGACCGGGGGTTTTTAAACTCTGAGAAAGCCTGACCTCGCCACAAGGATTCTTATAGGATTCTTCGCTGGTTTTATCTTCGGAGCAATAGCAGGAAAATGGGCCCTTTACATTTACCCCATAGGGGAAGTATTCCTCCGCCTCATAGTAATGACTGTGGTTCCTCTGGTCTTCTTTTCCCTTTTCGCCTCAACAGCTGGTCTTGGGGATCTGAAGAAGATTGGGATTCTCGGGGGAAGAGTAATTGTTTACTACCTGATTACTACGGCGGTGGCAATAACCATAGGAGTCACCCTGGCCAATTTGATCAAGCCAGGTTATGGCATTTCCCTTAAGGCCACCGGAGATGTAACCAAGATATTGGGAAAAGTAAATCAGGCCAGTCCCTCGGTGGTCAAGACTTTAATTAACATGGTTCCTTCCAACCCAGTTAAAGCCCTGGCTGAAGGCAACATGCTACAGATAATCTTCTTCGCCATTTTGCTGGGTATAGCTATACTCTCAGTAAAAGGAGAAAAAAGGGAGGTGGTTATCACCGGAGCCCAGGGGCTTTCGGATGCCATGATAGCCATGGTGAACATGATAATGAAACTGGCTCCCTACGGAGTCTTTGCCTTAGGAGCCGGAGTGGTGGCCAGATATGGAATAAAGGTAATCGGCAACCTCCTGGTTTACGCCCTGGTGGTGGTCGCTGGCTTGGCCATTCATCTTACCCTTCTCCTTTTCGTTTCCCTCTACGGTTTAGGAAGAAGAAAGCCCGGAGAATTTCTGAAGAAGGCTTGTGGAGTTATGGTATTTGCCTTTTCTACTTCCTCATCCAATGCCACCCTTCCCCTGACCATGGAAACGGCGGAAGAGAAACTGGGAGTTCCGGGATATATATCAAGCTTCGTTCTTCCCTTAGGAGCCACCATAAATATGGATGGAACTGCCCTTTATCAGGGAGTAGCTGCGGTTTTCATAGCCCAGGCATATCATATCCCCCTTACCCTTTCGGCCCAGCTGAAGATAATACTCACTGCAACCTTAGCCTCCATAGGCACCGCAGGGGTGCCTGGAGTAGGGATCGTAATGCTGACCATGGTTCTTACCTCAGTGGGGATACCCATAGAGGGGATAGCTTTGATCTTAGGGGTGGACAGACTCCTGGATATGCTACGGACTGTGGTAAATGTTAGCGGTGACCTTATCGCTTCGGTGGTGATGGCACGGTTTGAGAAGGGGGGATAAGCGGGCGACGGGACTCGAACCCGCAACCACGAGCTTGGGAAGCTCGCACTCTACCGTTGAGTTACGCCCGCTTTGGTAAAATATTTTAGCACAAAAAATTTTTAATGGTCAATTTCCCGAATTTTTAATTTTCGGGACAGGTCCGAAAAGAAAAAACCCATTGTCACAGACGAAAAAGGATTTTCGGGACAGGTCCGAAATGGAAAAATCAA